>JBEKKH010000114.1:0-23108 GCA_050010815.1 Streptosporangiaceae bacterium
GTGCGGCATCGCGTGGCCGACCAGTGCGTGGCCGCCCTCGTGATAGGCGATGACCTTCCGCTCCTTCTCCGAGAGCAGGACGCTCTTGCGCTCCGGGCCGGTCATGACCCGGTCGATGGCCTCTTCCAGCGCCTCCATCGTGATCTGCTTGCCGTTGTGCCGCGCGGTCAGCAGCGCGCCCTCGTTGATCACGTTGGCCAGGTCGGCGCCGGTGAACCCGGGCGTGCGCCGGGCGATGATGTCCAGGTCGGCGTCCGGCGCGATGGGCTTGCCGCGGGCGTGCACGCGCAGGATCCCCTTGCGGCCCACCAGGTCCGGCTGGGCCACCACGATCTGCCGGTCAAAGCGCCCGGGCCGCAGCAGCGCCGGGTCCAGGATGTCGGGCCGGTTGGTGGCGGCGATGACGATGACGCCGCCCTTGGTGTCGAAGCCGTCCAGCTCGACGAGCATCTGGTTCAGCGTTTGCTCGCGCTCGTCATGCCCGCCGCCCAGGCCCGCGCCGCGGTGCCGCCCCACGGCGTCGATCTCGTCGACGAACACGATCGCGGGAGCGTTCGCCTTGGCCTGCTCGAACAGGTCGCGGACCCGGGACGCGCCGACACCGACGAACATCTCCACGAAGTCCGAACCGGAAATCGAGTAGAACGGCACGCCGGCCTCGCCGGCCACCGCCCGGGCCAGCAGCGTCTTGCCGGTGCCGGGCGGGCCGTAGAGCAGCACGCCCTTGGGGATCTTGGCCCCGATGGCCTGGAATTTGGCCGGCTGCTGCAAGAACTCCTTGATCTCCTGCAACTCCTCGATGGCCTCGTCCACGCCGGCCACGTCCGCGAACGTGGTCTTCGGGGTGTCCTTGGTCATCAGCTTGGCGCGCGACTTGCCGAAGTTCATCACCCGGTTGCCGCCGCCCTGCATCTGCGACAGCATGAAGAAGAAGACGAGGAAGATGACCAGGTAGATCAGGGCCGTCGGGATCAGGTCGAGAAGCGCGTTGCTCTTCGGGATACTGACGTTGTACCCGTCTTTGAGGTTGCCCTTGTCGTACTGCGTTTGCAGCTCGTTCTGCAGCTGCAGGCCCTGCCCGGACACCCACGACGCCTCGAGGTTCTTGCCGGCGTTGGTCGTGATCTGGATCGTCTGGTTCTTGTCGACGATCAGCGCGCTCTTGACCTGGCCCTGGTCGATGAGCTTGACGATGTTGGACGTATCCGTCTGCTGGTAGGTGCTGCCCGAATTCGCGTAGTCAAGCACGAAAAGCAACAGCAGCACCGCTACCGCGATGAGCAGCAGCGGTGCGCGGAGAAAGCGCCTTAGCTCCATCGATGAGCGGTCCCGTCGGCCCGGGACCGTTCCCTCCTGACCAGCATCAAATCCCGTCGACCTCCGGCGGGATGGCCATGACTCCCATCCTCGCAGCCCATGGTCGGCAGTGGCCGCGAGTCGCAAACATTGACGGTACACCGCCAGGGTGCAACGCCTGGAAAGTCAACGCTTTCCGTGGCGGATTGTGTTCCCCCGCCACTCCGGCCTAACCACCTCCGTAGACGGCTGGGGCCAGCGTCCCGATGAACGGAAGGTTCCGGTAACGCTGAGCGTAGTCAAGGCCGTAGCCCACGACGAATTCGTCCCCTATGTCGAAACCCGTGTAGGCCACATTCACCTGCATCTGGGCGGAACCCGGCTTGCGCAGCATGGCGCAGACGGCCAGCGAGGCCGGCGAGCGCGAGCGCAGGTTGCCCGCCAGCCAGGACAGCGTGAGGCCAGAATCCACGATGTCCTCGACGATCAGCACGTGCCGGCCGGTGATGTCGGTATCGAGGTCCTTGAGGATGCGGACCACGCCGGAGGACCTGGTGCCCGAGCCGTAGGACGAGATCGCCATCCAGTCCATCTGCACCGGCAGGTGCATCGCGCGGGCCAGGTCGGCCATCACCATGACGGCGCCCTTCAGCACGCCGATGAGCAGCAGGTCGCGGCCGGCGTAGTCGGCGTCGATCTGCGCCGCGAGCTCGCCGATGCGCGCCTGCAGCTGCTCGGTGCTGATCAGTACCTGCTTCAGCTCAGGTCCCATGTCGTTCTCGTCCAACGGGCTCGCCCCTAGGTTGCCGCGGTGCTGGTGAACCACACCTTGCCATCACGACGCCGCGCTCGCAGGCGGCCGGGCAGGTCGACCCACCGCTGCCCGTGCCAGCCGGTGACCAGGGCGTCGATCGCCTCAATGTGCCCCGCGGTGAGCGCGCCATGCGGACAGCCCGCCATGATCGCCGCATCGCGCAGGATCCGCAGCCTGATCGCCGCCGGGAGCGCCCGCAGCCAGGCCCCGTCGAGCGCGGCCGGGTCGGAGCAGTCACCGCGCAGCTGTCCGCTTTCGGCGAACGCGAGTTCATCCAGGCATTCGGCGTCGGTGCGCAGCTGACTCGCGGTGCGGGCGAGCGCCTCGGCTACCCCCGGCCCCAGCGCCGCCTCCAGGGCAGGCAGCGCCTGGTGACGCACCCGGGCCCGGGTGTAACGGAAATCGCGGTTGTGCGGATCCTGCCACGGCTCCAGCCCCAGCTCGGCGCACGCGGCCTCGGTGGCCGCCCGGCGGACCGCCAGCAGCGGCCTGCGGTACGAGCCACGGCGGGCGGGCATTCCGGCCAGCGAGCGGGCGCCGGATCCGCGGGCGAGTCCGAGCAGGACCGTCTCGGCCTGATCGTCCAGGGTGTGCCCCAGCAGGACGGCGGCGGCCTGGTCCTGGCGGGCGGCCGCGTCGAGCGCGGCGTACCTGGCCGTCCGGGCCGCAGCCTCGGGCCCCGCGGCCTCCCGGGCCGGCGCGACCGTGACCGCGAGGCTGCGGACCGGATCCAGGCCGAGCCGGCCGAGCAGCGCCGCCACGCCCGCCGCACGCTCACCGGAGCCCGGCTGCAGCCCGTGGTCCACGGTCATGCCCCCGGCCCGCAGGCCGAGCCGCGGGGCCGTGAACGCGGTCGCCGCGGCCAGCGCGAGCGAATCCGCGCCGCCGGAGCACGCGACAAGCACCAGGTCGCCGGCGGCCAGGCCGGTCAGGGCGGTCCGCACCGCGGTACGGACCTGGGCGACCGCCGGGCCGGGACCCATCCGGCTAGGAGCCGGATACGACCCGCTCCACCCACGCATGCGGGTGAGCGAATTCCGCCTTGGTCGGCAGCGTTTCCGGCGATGTCCAGACCTTGTTGAAGGCGGGCATGCCGACCTCCTCCACGACCATGCTGACGAACCGGGAACCCTCCGCGTACTGCTTCATCTTCAGGTCGATACCGAGAATGCGGCGAATCGTCTGCTCGACCCGGCCGCTCGATCCGCGGCGGGCGCTGAACCGCTCCCTGATGTGCTCGACCGAGGGGACGACCTGCGGGCCGACCGCGTCCATGACGTAGTCGCCGTGCCCCTCCACCAGCGTCATCACCTCGGTGAGCCGGTCCATGATCTCGCGCTGAGCCGGGGTCGCCACCGCGTCGATCAGGCTTCCGCCGTCACCGCCGCGCACCGCACCCGCCATCGCGTCGGCCGCCGACCGCAGCCGCTGCAAGATGGCCGCCGGGTCGAGTTCGGAGGCCAGCAGGAACTTGGTCATCTGGCTCTGCACGTAGTCCCGCAGCCAGGGGACCGCGGTGAACTGCAGCCGGTGGGTCTCCTCGTGCAGGCACACCCAGCGACGGAAATCGTGGACGTCGACGCCGAGCTCGCGCTCGACCATGACGATGTTCGGCGCGACCAGGGTCAGCCGCCCCGGCTGATCGCCGTTGACCGGCGACGCCTCGGGCGGCAGGAAGAGCTCGTACTGGCCGAGCACCCGGGATGACAGGTAGGCCAGGATCAGCCCGGCCTGGATGCCGGTCACCCGGGACCCCACCGCGGTCATCACAGATCCCGGTGACCGGGACCCGGACGAACCCGAGGACCCGCCGGGCGCACGTTCCTTCAGCTGCTCGACCAGGGGCTCGAGGACGACGCGGAAACCATCCACGTTCGCCCGTATCCAGCCGGCCCGGTCCACCACCGCGACTCGCCCCAGCGAGCCGCTGCTACCGCCCGACATTCCGGTGACCTCGAGGACCGGCTGCTGCACGGCGCCGGCCAGGTCGCGTAGTTCTGAGACCGTTCGCCGCGCCTCCGCCAGGCTGACCTGCGGCCCGGCCTTGGCCCACCGGGTCCCGGTGGAAATGGCGATATCCCAGTCGATCATCTGCGTGCTGCTCACAGACCAACCGTACGTTACATCTCGATAGCCTCCGTCACCGGCAACCACAGCCGGCCAGCGCGGCCGCGGCCGCGTCGATGGCGTTGGCCGCTTCGGTCAGCATCGCCGCAGTTGGTACCTGGTCGGCCATGAACGCGAAGACCAGCGTCGTTCCGCTCTGGTCGGACACCAGGCCGGCCAGCGCGGTCACCGTGTCCAGGTTGCCCGTCTTGGCCCGCACCGCGCCGAGGGCCGCCCCGCCGATCCCGCTGAACACGCTCTGGCCGGCGTGCAGGGTGCCGGAAAACCCCGCCACCGGCAGGCCCGCAAGCAGCGCCCGCGACCTAGGGTCGGCCATCGCGAGCTCCACCGCCTTGACCAGCGTGGCGGGGGCGATCGCATCCCGCGGAGACAGCCCGCTGCCGTCCACCAGGGACAGTCCGCCGCTGACGCCGAGCCGCCGGAGTTCCGCGGTCACCGCGGCGGCCGCGCCGCTGAACGAGGCGGGCCGGCCGGCCGCCAGCGCGACCTGGCGGGCCAGGTTCTCCGCGATCACGTTGTTGCTTTCCATCAGCATCTGCTCGACGATGGCCGACAGCGGCGGCGAGGACACGCTGGCCAGGACGGGCGCGTGCGCCGTCGCCGTCTGCGCCGCCGGGGTGCCGCTGACCCGGATGCCGTCCGCGGTGAGCAGGGCGGCGAACGAGACGGCCGCCATGGCCGCCGGGTCGGTCGCGCGCGGCCGCAGGTTGTAGGGGTCGTCGGAATCCTCCGGCGTCCCGGCCCGGGTCAGCCGGCCCTGGTCCACCTCGAGGGAGACGATCGGGGTGACGTTCCCCGTGCTGACGTAGCTCTCCGGCCAGCCGGGCGCCAGCGCCGGGCCGGTGAACAGCGAGGCGTCGTAGCCGAGGCTGACCGACGTCCGATGCTGCGCCGTCAGCGTCCGCGCGGTCGCCGCGGCCAGCGCGGCCAGGGTAGCGGGCCGGGGATAGTCCCCAGCCGGGAACGCGTTCACCGCCAGCGTCGGGTCACCGCCGCCGACCAGGATGACGCGGTCCGGCGTGGCGCCGTCCACCACCCGGGTGCTGAACCTGGCGCCGGCGCCGAGGACGGCCAGTGCGGCCAGGGAGGTGACGAGCTTTTCTGTGGAGGCCGGCGTCGACAGCTGACCGCCCCGCTCCGACAGCAGGACCTGGCCGGTGGCCGGGTTGGCGACCAGGGCCGACACGCCCGGGCCGAGCGCGGCCGCCGACAGCGGGGCCGCCAGGGCCGCGTGCACGCCGCTCGCGGTCGGCCGCGGACCCCGCTGTGTCCCGGCCGCCAGGACGGCGACCGGGCCGCTGACCTGGCGCGCCGCGACGACGGGGACCCGCAGCGCCGCCAGCCGGGCGGGCAGCATGCGGACCACGGCGATGCCCGCCGCCAGGATAAATACGTTGATCATGGCCAGCGTCAGCAATGCCGCTCTCCGGGTGCGGCGCACCATGCCCTCACCACCTCGCCCGATAAGTTAGCCCCGATAAGTTAGCCCCGATGAGGTAGCCCCGATGAGGTAGCCCCGATGAGGTAGCGGAGTGCAGGCCGCGGATTGCGTGGACAATGGAGTTAATCACCCAGGCCAGTCTGGAGCGAAACCGTGGACGTTGAGGTTGTCATCGAAATCCCCAAGGGACAGCGCAACAAGTACGAGATGGACCACGACACCGGACGGATCCGCCTGGACCGCATGCTGTTCACCTCGACCAGGTACCCGGCGGACTACGGTTTCATCGAAGAAACCCTGGCCGACGACGGCGACCCGCTCGACGCGCTCGTCCTCCTCGACGAGCCCACCTTCCCAGGCTGCCTCATCACCTGCCGGGTCATCGGGATGTTCCGGATGCACGACGAGAAGGGCGCCGACGACAAGGTCCTCCTGGTCCCGGCGCACGACCCGCGGATGGAGCACCTGCGCGACATCCACCACGTACCCGAGTTCGACCGGCTCGAGATCCAGCACTTCTTCGAGGTCTACAAGGCCCTGGAACCCGGCAAGATGGTGCGGTCCGAAGCCTGGGCGGACCGCAAGGCGGCCGAAGCCGAGATCGAGGTCTGCCGCAAGCGCGCGACCAACACCCCGGGCTACAACGGCGGAAACCACAGCGCGACGGACCACAGCGCGACGGACCACAGCGCGGGGGACGCCGGCGCGGGGGACGCCGGCGCGGGGGACGCCGGCGCGGGGGACGCCAGCGCGGGGGACGCCGCCGCGGGGGACGCCGGCGAGTAGCGGCCCGGCCCCGGCACGGGGTGGTGCTGGGCGCACGCGGGCGGGATCGTTCGGGATAAATCTGTCTGTGGTTTCGTGTCCGAGATCACATTCAGCTGGTTCCGGGGCGGCCACGCGACCTGGGGCCGAGTCCGGGTGTACGGTACCGTGGGCGAAACCGCCACGTGGGGCGGCCGGGATGGGGGTTTCGGATACTGTGCCTCGCTATCGCAGGGTCGTCGTCAAGCTGAGCGGCGAGGCGCTCGCCGGATCGGGCAGTACCGGCGTGGACCCGGCCAGCTTGTCCCGCGTGGCGCAGGAGGTCCTGTCCGTCCACGATCTCGGCGTGCAGGTGGCCGTCGTGGTCGGCGGCGGGAACTACTTCCGCGGCCGGATGGCCGAGGGCTGGGGCATCAGCCGGGCCGAGGCGGACAACATCGGGATGCTCGGCACCATCATGAACGCGCTGATGCTCCGCCGACATCCGGGTCATGACCGCGGTGCCGATCCATAGCGTCGCGGAGCCCTTCATCAGGCTCCGGGCCGCGCATCACCTCGACCGCGGCCTGATCGTGCTGCTCGCGGGCGGGATCGGCCAGCCCTACGTCACCACCGACTACCCGGCGGTCCAGCGCGCGCTCGAGCTGGACGCCGACGCGCTGCTGGTGGCCAAGCGCGGGGTGGACGGTGTCTACGACAGCGACCCGCACCAGAATCCGGACGCGGTGCGGTACACCCGGCTGACCTACGACGAGGCCCTGGCGGCCGGCGTCCGCATCATGGACACCAGCGCGTTCGTCCTGGCCAACGAGCAGGCCCTGACCATGCACGTGTTCGACGTCGCGGCCGCGGGGGTCATGCGCCGGATCTGCGAGGGGGCCGAGCTCGGCACCCGGATCAGCGTCAAGTAGCGCTCCGCGTTGCCGGCCGTCGTGGTCGAAGATGCCCAGGACCTCCGCCGGGCCGCCGAGAGCCCCGAACGCGTGCGGGACCATGGTGGAGAACTCGGCCGCCTGCCCGGCCTCGACCATGATGGTGCGCTCTCCCAGCAGCAGCACGATCGTCCCGGACAAGACGGTGAACCAGTCCCGGCCGGGATGGACCTTGAAGTCGGCGGTGTCGCGCGCGGGGGCCGGCCTGCTCACCCGCATCTTGGCCACGGTGACGCCGTGCGGCCCTGGGTCCCGGCTCAGCATCCAGGTGGTGATCCCGCGTGCCTCGTCGCGCTGGGGCCTGATCACCACGTCGTCGTCGGCCACCGACTCCACCAGCTGGTCCAGCGTCGTGTCCAGGGCCCGGGCGATCACGCTCAGCTGGTCCAGGCTGATCCGCCGGTGCCCCGTCTCGATCCGGCTCAGGGTGGAGGGGCTCAGGTAACAGCGGCCCGCGAGATCGTCGAGCGACCAGCCCCGGGCCACCCGCAGTCCCCTGATCCGCTGCCGGACCAGTCCGTCCAGGTCGTCTTCTTGCTTCATGCGCAAGATGCTATGCCATTAACGCAAGGCGTAGGTAGGGTCGGAGGATGGGACATCAGGAGCACCACCATCAGCACCACGGCGCGGGCGAGACCGACGAATCGGGGTTGGCCGAGCTGGTGGACCTCGACGCCGAGGTCCTGCATGCGTACCTGTCCGAACTGACCGGCTGGATCCGCGAGCTGACGGACGGCCGGCCTCCCGGCCGGATCCTCGACCTGGGCAGCGGAACCGGAACCGGCACGTTCGCTCTGCTCGAACGCTTCCCGGCGGCCGACGCGACCGCGCTTGACGCCTCCCCGGAGATGCTGCGCCGCGTCACGGCCAAGGCCGCCGGCCTTGGCCTGGCCGGCCGGGTCCACCCGATCCAGGTGGACCTGGACGCGGCGTGGCCGGCGGTCGGCCCCGCTGACCTGGTCTGGGCCTCCTTGTCGCTGCACCACCTGGCTGACCCCGACCGGGCCCTGACCGAGGTCTTGACCAAGCTCCGGCCCGGCGGCCTGCTGGTGGTGGCGGAAATGGAGTCCTTCCCGCGGTTCCTGGCCGACGACCTCGGCCTCGGCCAGCCCGGTCTCGAAGAGCGGTGCCGTGCGGCGCTGGCCGCGGAACGGGCCGCCGAGCTCCCGCATCTCGGCGCCGACTGGGGCGCTTACCTGGTCCGGGCCGGCTTCACCGTGGTGGCCGAGCGGCTCTTCGCCATCGAACTGACCCCGCCCCTGCCCGCCTCGGCCGGCCGTTACGCTCAGGCGACGCTGCGCCGTATCCGGTCCGGCCTCGCCGACCGGATGAGCTCCGAGGATCTGGCCACGCTCGACACCCTCATCGGCGACGGGCCGCAGGGCGTGCTGCGGCGCGACGACCTGACCGTCCGCACCACGCGGATCGTCTGGGTGGCCCGGCGGCCGTGAGCGGCCCGGAGCGCCCCGCGGTTCACCCTTCGGTTCACCCGGCCCCGGACGGCGGACACTGTGAGCTGACCGCGGTGCTCTCGGCCTGGCTTAGCGGGCGAGGCCGCGGATCATTTCGATGAGTTCGTCCGGGCGGTAACCGTGCTGACGAGCGAATTGAACGAGTTCGCTGGCTTTGGCCAGCACCATGCTGCGCTGCGGCGTGCCCGTGACGTGGATCCCGCGGCCGCGGCGGAACTCAAGGAGACCCTCGTCGCGTAGTAGTCGCAGCGCCCGGAGCACGGTGTTCGTGTTGACCCCGAGCACGGCGGCCATGTCGCGGGCGGGCGGAAGCCGCTCGCCGGGCATGGCCTCCGCCCCGGCGGCCCCGCCGGCTACCGCACGCGAGTACCTTCTCACGCCGCGTTCCCGTCCCCGGCCAGACGATCCTTGCCGAGCAGGCTGCACCACAGGACACTGGCGCCGCATGGCCTCTACTGGTGTCACGAGAGTCCGTCCCGGGCCAGGGATCTGGCTGCCCTGCTCCGCCGGGAGGCGCTAACCGGGCTCTAGCGTCACAGCACCCGTTTCTCCTCACTTGCGTGCCGGAGCGGATGGGTATGGTTGCTACACCCTGCACACTCCTTGGTGCACGATGCCACATCCATACCTCCGGCCGGTACCGGGCCGGCGAGCTGGAGCGTGGCCTGGGGCTGGCGAGGCGGGACAACCCAGGAGGTGGGTGATGACCGGGATCGTGGCGGCGGGTGCGGCCGAACTGGCGGCGCGGCTGAGCGGGTTCGTCAGCGAGAACCGGCTGCCCGGCGCGGCGGCGGGTGTCGTGCACGGGGACGAGCTGGCCTGGGCGGCGGGGGCCGGGTTCGCTGACACGGGGTCACGGGCGCCCAGTCAGCCGGGAACGCTGTACCGGATCGCCTCGATCACCAAGACGTTCACCGGAACAGCCATCATGCAGTTGCGCGATGCCGGCCGGCTGGACCTGGATGACCCGGCGGTGGCCTACCTGCCCGAGCTGCGCGGCGCCGTCAGCCCATTCGCGGCGATCGAGGCCGTGACGATCCGGCGGATGCTCTCGCACGAGTCCGGGCTCGCCACCGAGCCGCCGGGCACGGACTGGTCCGTGCCGGCCTACCAGGGCGATCCGGCCCTGACCCTCGCGGACCCCGACCGCATTGTCCTGATGGTCCCGCCGAACGCGCAGCACAAGTACTCCGACCTGGCGTATCAGCTGCTCGGCGAGATCGTGACTCGGGTCAGCGGTATCGCCTATCCCAGGTACGTCCGTGAGCTGATCCTCGATCCCCTCGGCATGGCCGCGACCGGTTTCGAGCCCCTCGCCGGGCCCCTGCTGGACCGCCGGGCCACCGGGTACGGCCGACGGGCCTTCTCCGATGAGCTGGACCCGGCCCCGCCGATGTCACCGGTGTGGGCCGAGGGCGGCCTGTGGTCAGGCGTGGAAGACCTGGCCCGGTGGATCTCCTTCCAGCTGCGCGCCCACACCGAGCGGGCCGCGAACTCACCGGTCCTGGCCGCGGCCTCCCGGCGGGAGATGCACAAGCCCCGGTACCTGGCCGACGACGGCTGGACCCAGGCCTGGGGCATTTCCTGGTGCGCGAACCGCCGGGATGACGTCAGCTGGATCCAGCACTCCGGCTGGCTGCCGGGGTTCACCACCTCCATCTGCTTCGATCCCGGCACCGGAGTCGGAGCCATCGCCTTGCTCAACGGAACCAGCGGCCCCGCGGACCTGGCCCTCGAGCTGGCGTCGATCGCCCGCCGCCTGGCCCGCTCCGCGCCACCGCCGATCACGGCACCCGCGCCGACGCCGGCCAAGTACCGGCCGCTGCTTGGCATCTACACGCCGTCCGATCTGGGCAGCTGGGTGATGCTCCTGGAGTGGCGCGACGGCCAGCTCGCCTTTACCAGCCCGGACCTGCCCACGTGGCAGCAGGTGCTTGAGCCGACCGGTGATGCTGACGTCTTCATCGCCGCACCGGGATCTGACTTCTCCGGCGAGAAGGTGATCTTCCAGCGCCGCGCCGACGGCTACGCGTCCTCCGTGCTCCTGGTCCAGAGCACCCTGCTGCGACTGGATCACCCGACGCCACCCGGATGAGCCCCGCGCTCAGTAGGCGCGGCCGAAGATCACCCGCTTGCCGTACGCCGATCTGCCATTGCAGCGCACGCACGTGCCCGCCTCGACCCTGCCGTCCAGGGGAACGCAGCGAGCCGTGGCGGCCGTCTCGGCCTTGATCTCGTCCTCGCACGCCGTGTCACCGCAATGGAAAGCCAGCGCCCAGCCAGTCGAAACGGCTTGCTGGAAAGCGGGCCAGTCATCAACGACGGCGGTGTGCGAGTCGCGGAAGACGGTCGCCCGTTCGAGCAGGAAATTCTGGTAATCGTCGAGCATGGCGGCGAGCGTCGACGACGCGTCGGCAAGCTGAATTGTTTTCTTGCCTTCGCCGCCGAGACGCTGGGCCATGACTGCCGTGCCTGCGTCCAGGTCGCGTGGTCCAAGCTCAAGACGCAACGGCGCACCACGCAGTTCCCAATCGTTGAACTTAAATCCCGGCGACAAATTCACCCGGTCATCCAGGTGGGCGCGAATGCCCGCCTGCTTAAGCTCGGCCAGCAGGAGCCGCGCGGCCGCAAGCACGCGATCGAGCTGCTCACCCCGGCCGATCGGCACGATAACCACTTGATAGGGGGCCAGCATGGGGGGCAGCACGAGGCCTTGATCGTCACCGTGGGCCAGGATGATCGCACCGATCATCCGCGTCGACATTCCCCAGGATGTGGTGTGGCATAGCTCGAGCTGGCCCGAATCACTCGTGTACTGGATGTCGAACGCCTTAGCAAAGTTAGTCGACATGTAATGAGATGTGCCCGCCTGAAGCGCTTTGCCATCGCGCATCATGGCCTCTATGGTGAATGTCTGCGCCGCTCCGGCGAAACGCTCACCGGGCGTCTTCTCACCGGGAACAACGGGCAGCGCGGCGATATCGCGGGCCACTTCGGTATAAAAGCCGAGGGCCAGCATGGTCTCGGCTAGCGCGTCGGCCTCACCGGCGTGCGCCGTGTGGCCCTCCTGCCAGAGGAACTCGGTTGTCCGGAGAAACATCCGGGGCCTCAGTTCCCAGCGGACGATGTTGGCCCACTGGTTCAGCAGCAGCGGCAGGTCACGATAGGAGGAGATCCACTTGGCCATCATCTCGCCGACGATGGTCTCGGAGGTAGGCCGGACGACAAGCGGCTCATCCAGCTCCTTCCCGCCAGCGTGCGTGACCACCGCCAACTCGGGAGCAAAGCCATCGATATGCTCGGCTTCGCGCCGGAGATAGGACTCGGGGATCAGCAGCGGAAAATAAGCATTATCGTGACCGGTATTCTTAATTCGCCGGTCCAGCTCGGATTGCAGCAGTTCCCAGATGCGATATCCGTACGGTCGGATAACCATCGTGCCCTTGACCGGACCCCGGTCGACGAGCTGCGCCTTCGCGACCACCTCGTTGTACCAGGCAGAAAAGTCCTCGCCCTGAGGCGTCACCCCGTGTTCATCACCGCGTGCCATGCGCAGAGAATACCGGGGACCCGCCGTCGCGCGAGCGGCGCCGCGTCGCGGGCGGAGCCGGGGTTGGGCCGGGGTTGAGCGGGGAGACCGTGCTAGCCGTACCTCAGGTTCGGGTGTCCGCACGGTGGATCTCCTGCTCGTGCGCGGCGAGCATGGAGATCGAGGTGACCGGAGTGGCCGGCACCGCAGGTCAAGGAGACATCACGATGCATGCAACGGCTGGCAACGCCCCTCCCCCGCAGCCCGTCCTGATGAGATTTCTGGTCAGGTCATGGGAATACCGCCGTCCCCGTCTGTGGGTGCGCGTGCGCGTGGCCTGCGGCATCTTCAACGTCGCCCTCGGCGTCGCCCTGCTTGCTTCCGTCCACTGGCTGGGGCCGCTAACTTGGCTGGCAGCGTTGCCGCTCGCGGGGGCAGCGCTGATCTTCTGGACCGTCTACCGGCTGCGGGCCAGCATCCAGAGTTAGCCGCAGGAGGCGCCCCGATGCACGCACCGGCTGACAGCGGCCCTCCCCCGCGGCCCTTCCCCATGAGGTTTCTGGTCAGGTCATGGGAATACCGCCGGCCCCGTCTGTGGGTGGGCGTGCGCTTTGCCTGCGGCATCTTCAACGTCGTCCTCGGCGTCATCCTGCTCGCATCCGTCCACTGGCTGGGGGCGTTCACCTGGCTGGCCGCGTTGCCGCTCGCGGGGGCAGCGCTGATCTTCTGGACCGTCTACCGCCTGCAGCAGGACAGCGTCCGCCGGGTGCATGAGCTGGAACAGTCCCGGGCCCACGTGGTGGACGACTCGGCCGCGCGGCTGCGCCGGATCGAGCGGGACCTGCACGACGGAGCACAGGCGCAGATGGTCGCCGTGGCGATGAAGCTTGGCCTGGCCAGGGAAAAGCTCGGCGGCGCGCTCACCGGGACCGTGCCGCCCGACCTGGAGCGGGTCCTGGAGCTGGTCGACGCCGCCCACCGTGGGGCCAAGGAGGCCATCGCCGAGCTGCGCGACCTGGCCCGCGGCATTCACCCGTCGGTGCTCGACCACGGCCTCGGCACCGCGCTCACCACCCTCGCCGCCCGCAGCGACGTACCGGTCGAGCTCGCGGTGGACCTGCCTGAGCGCCCGTCGGCCGCGATCGAGACCATCGCCTACTTCTGCGCGGCGGAGCTACTCACCAACGTCGGCAAGCACAGCGGCGCCCGGCATGCCACCCTGGCGGCGGTCCGCGTGCCCGGGCTGCTGCAGCTGCGGGTCAGCGACGACGGCTCGGGCGGCGCCCGCCTCGAGGCCCGCGGCGGCCTGGCCGGGCTCGCCGAGCGTATCAGCACGGTGGATGGCAGGCTGCGGGTTAGCAGCCCGCGCGGAGGTCCCACGGTGGTCACCGTCGAGCTGCCGTCCCACGCCTGAACGAACTGGAGCGCCCGATGCGGATCGTGATCGCCGAGGACTCAGCCGTAGTCCGGGCGGGCCTGGCCGAGATCCTGGCCGACCGCGGCCACGAGGTGGTCGCCGCCGTCGGCAACGCCGAGGACCTGCTGGCCGCCGTGGACGAGCACCAGCCGGACGTCACCGTGGTGGACGTGCGGATGCCGCCCGGTTACACCGACGAGGGCCTGCGCGCCGCGATCGCGATCCGCCGCCACCACCCCGCGACCGGGGTGCTGGTGTTCTCCCAGTACATCGAGACCCGGTACGCGGCCGACCTGCTCGGCGCGGCGTCCGCCGCCGGGGCGGCGGGCATCGGGTACCTGCTCAAGGACCGGGTCGCCGACGTGGGCGAGTTCGTCGAGGCGCTGAGCCGGGTGGCAGCCGGGGGCACCGCCCTCGATCCGGAGGTCGTGAGGCAACTTCTGGGCGCCAGTCGCCGCACCGACGGGCTGGGGGTGCTCACCGCGAGGGAGCGCGACGTGCTCGCCCTGATGGCGGAGGGCCGGTCCAACGGCGCGATCGCCGGGATTCTCGTGGTCTCGGAGCGTTCCGTGGAGAAGCATGTCGGGAACATCTTCAGCAAGCTCGGCCTGCCCCCCTCGGACGCCGACCACCGCCGGGTGCTGGCCGTCCTGCGCTACCTGGAGTCCTGACCAGCGACACGGGGCAATCTCAGGCCGAACGGCCGGTGGCGGATGTCCTCGGTCATGTGAATGACCGTCTCGGCGATCTCCGCGGGCCGCTCCTGATTGACGGCGTGGTTAGTGTCCGCAAGCACGATGTGCCGGGCGCCAGGAACCGAGGCCGCTAGCTGTGCGTGGCATCCGGTCCACATGTCCCGCTCCGGTGCGGGCCTGCCCGTGGTGGCGCTGAAGACCACGACGGGGACATCGGGTAGCGCTCGGCCCGTTCGGCGCTGCCCGATGCTGGCCAGGGACCCGGCGACCAGCCGGTGCTCGTCGCGCACCATAGCCGCCTGTGACCGGCTCGCGTAGCACCAGACGTAGGCATCCAGGATCAGCGCCTGGAGCTGCTGGTCCTGCGTCAGCTGCCGGGCGAAGTCACCGAAGATATCCCGGACGGTAGCCGCCAGCTCGCCGCGGGCGTGCTGTTCCAGGATCGTCTCCCCCAACGTGATCCCATGCTGGAGCCCCCCGGACGGCAGCGAGGCCAGGAACTTCTCCTCGGCCGGATCGACCAGGACCAGCCCGGCCACCAGGTCTGGATGGTCCAGGGCGACCAGCTGTGCCAGCAGGCCACCCCAGCTGTGTCCCACCACGACACAGGGCCCGTTTCCGGCCTGCCTGAGGACCTCGGTGAGGTCATCCACCTGGGCCGCCAAGGTCAGCGGCGACATGGGGTCACTGACCCCGATGCCAGCCCGGTCGTAGGCCAAGACACGGGTGCGCGCGGCCACCAGGGGCATCACGCCGGCCCAGGCCAACGATCCAGGTTCGCCAAGAGCCGCATCGAACACGACCGTAGGACTACCTGAACCCGCTTCCACCCATCGCAACGTGCGGCCATGGCGCGGCAGTTCTCCTCGCCGCACGTCGCCTGGCATCAATTGGCTGAGCGCTTGAACAACAAGATCATCCATGGGTGGCCCCCTAGCCGTCGTTTGGTTCAGGTTTCGCGGCAGATCCCGACCCGAACCGCGGCGGCCGGGTGGCGCCCCGACCGATCGTAAACCTCGTCCTGCCGGCAGAGAAAGCAACCCGGGTGGGCCGGGTGCCAAGCCGATATGGCCATGATGGTAAGGGTAACCTCCGCGACCGTCGCCGATGACCCATCGATTGTTTGGCGTGACTCATATCGACTACGATGTAGTCATGAGCAAGCGCGCGGCAACACCGGTGAGGTTCGATCCGCCGGTGGCAGACCGGCTCGCCTCCTTCGTCGCGGCGAACCCTGGCATGTCACTGTCCTCTGCCGCAAACCGATTGGTTGACGAGGCCCTGCGGATGGCCGAGCATCCCGGGGTCATCTTCCGGTCCGGTCCTACCGGGCGCCGCGCCGCCCTGACCGGAGGCCCGGACGTCTGGGAGGTCATCCGCGCCATCAAGTCGGCTCACGCGGCCGAGCCCGGACTGAATAGCGATGACCTGGTTAGCTTGGTCAGCGATAACACCGGGATAGCGCTGCGCCTGGTGGACACCGCTGTCCGCTACTGGGCTTCCTATCCGGGCGAGGTCGACGCGGAGATCGCCGCCGCCGACGCGGCCGAGGAAGCCGCCGAGCAGGCATGGCTGCGCGAACGCCAACTCCTGGCCGGGTAGCACATGAGCCAGCCGCTGTTGCTAGACGAGATGTTCTCTGGCGACATCGCCCGGCAACTTCGCGCCAAGGGCTACGACGTCATCTCGGTTGTTGCCGACCCCGCCCTGATGGGGCTCCCTGATGATCAGGTCCTCGCGTATGCGGCGAGCGAGGGGCGAGCACTGGTCACCGCCAACATCAAGGACTTCGCCCCCTTGGACGGCCGCTACCGCGCCGCTGGCCAGGCTCATGCGGGCCTGATCCTGGTGTCAACTAAGACCTTCCCGCAGAACCGCGGATTCTCCTCCGCGATCACCACCTCACTCGCCACGCTGCTCAGCGACACGGCCAAGATCCAGTCCGGCCAGGTGCTGTTCCTCACGCGGGGTTAAGTCGGATCCAGACCACCGCCTGCCCGCAGGCAAGCATGTCGCGGCACTGGCAGCTCGTAGATCTAACGCGGCGGCCGGAGGCGCGCCACCCGAGCACGGCGTAGCAGCCCTTCCGCGGCCGGGCACAGGTTTCTTCATCCCGACACGAGAGAGCTGTATACTTAATGTATGGCAGATCCGATTACATTCCGTCCGACGGCTGAAGATACGGAAAATCTCGCGATCCTGACGGCAGACGGCGCCAGCCCTACCCACGCGATCCGGCACGCGCTGGAAATCGCCGCGCACAGCAAGCGGCAGGAAGACCTGCGCGCCGACGCCGCACGACTAGCGGCCAATCCCGAATACCAGGCGGAGGTCCGCGCGATCCGCGAGGAACTGGACGAGCTCCGTGCGTGGTGACGTCTACCGCCTCAAGAGACCGCGCTCCGCTCAAGGACACGAGCAGCAAGGCGAGCGCTACGCCGTCGTCGTCCAAGCCAACGCCTACGAACACCTGTCAACCTGGCTCGTGGCCCCGACGACAACCAAGTCCTTCGGATCCATGATCCACCCGACCATCGAACTTCTTGGCCAGGATGTCCGGGTACTAGTCGAGCAGACCACCGCCGTCGACCCGCAATGCCTCGGCGACTTCGCAGGCCGCCTGGACCCGGACGAACTCATGGAGATCAGCGTCGCACTACGCGCCGTACTAGACATCGAATAACAGGCCCCCGCAGCAGCGATGGAAAGCTGGTCAGGACCGAAGGTACAGTGTTCGAAATATGCTTACGAACAAGGCCTTTACGTTGGAGCGGGTGACGGGAATCGAACCCGCACTGTCAGCTTGGGAAGCTGATGTTCTACCATTGAACTACACCCGCGCGTCCTGGCACGTGCCTCGCGCGTTGCCGCGGAGCCCCGGCTTGTGCTGTGTTCGCTCAGACATCGTACCGGACCGGATAGGTTGCCAGGGTGCTCCTCTCTGATCGCGACATCAAAGCTGAGATCGAGTCTGGCCGGGTCAAGCTCGACCCGTACGCACCCGAACTAATCCAGCCGTCCAGCATCGACGTCCGGCTGGACCGGTACTTCCGGGTCTTCGAAAATCACCGCTACCCGCACATCGACCCGGCGGTCGAGCAGGCCGACCTGACCAGGCTGGTCGAGACCGAGGACGAGGAGCCGTTCGTCCTGCATCCGGGCGAGTTCGTGCTGGGGTCGACCTTCGAGGTGGTCTCGCTGCCCGACGACATAGCGGGCCGTCTCGAAGGTAAGAGCTCCCTGGGTCGGCTGGGCCTGCTGACGCACTCGACGGCGGGGTGGATCGACCCCGGATTCTCCGGGCACGTGACGCTGGAGCTCTCCAACGTGGCCACACTGCCGATCAAGCTGTGGCCAGGCATGAAAATCGGCCAGCTGTGCCTGTTCCGCACCAGTTCCCCGGCCGAGCATCCGTACGGTTCGCCTGTTTACGGCTCCAGGTACCAAGACCAGCGCGGTCCTACGCCGTCACGCTCGTACCAGAACTTCTACCGAACTAAGGTCTGAACCAATAAGACCATAGACGCCACTGCGCCCCACAGGTTCGGCCAAGTAACCTCTTGCCCTCCAGCCCCGCGGATGCTACAGTGTGCCGGCCAGAGGGGTGACAATTACGGAAAGTAAGCATCCCTTGAAGTTCCTTCCCGCGATGCGCACAAGACCTGTCGCACTCGACGGAAGACTCTCCGGTTAGGGTCACAGCCTTAACTCAACTTAGCTTCACTTGTAAAAAGTCACATTTGGTGCCGATCTGTGCATGCTTGGCTTATGCACAAACCCGTTAATAGCAAGTCGTAATCGTTTGCCTAATGATGAGATCCTGTGACGCTGCGGACTGTCGAGGCGGCTAACGCGGGGCCGGTATCTCAATAATTGCAGACTTGGTTGAATACAGAGGAGGTGAATTGCTAATAATGCACGCCATAGTAACCCAGGATAAGTCTCTCCTTTGGCGGAAAGCAAAGCGTAGTATCGGTAACGGCGATTGCGTAGAAATAGCCGCAAACACGCAGATTGCTGTCCGGGATTCTAAAGACCCAGCCGGGCCGGTGCTCCGATACTCACCCGATAGCTGGCGCTTGTTTCTATCCGAGGCCAGGCGCGGAACTTTCGATCAACTCTTATCTTTGGCCAGCTTAAGGCCGATGAGGAGAGCTATATTCGTGCCCGCGCGGCCGCCGTCTCAGCGCGCGGGATCACAAGTGAGCGCATTAACTTGATTTGCATTGTTCTGTACTTCGCGCTGATCTTCTCGACCAGCTTTATTGATTCTCGCGAACTCAGCGCCATCGCACGTAGCTGTCCAAATACCTGCTGATACCTGTCTACGTCATTAGGGCTGTCCCGATAGATCCAACCCACCAGGCCTTCAACGTAGACCACGTTGGGAACCGACCCAGCAAACTCCAGGATATTAAAGGTGCTGTCCATCGCAGGATGCGCGCCTGCCCCGTAAGGGATTACTTGCAGTGTTACATGCGGATTACCTGTGACCTCAATTAGCCGATGCAGTTGTGTACCCATTACCATCGGGCCGCCGACCACGCGGTGCAAAGCTGCCTCATCCAGGATCGCCCACAAACGTAGTGGCTGGTCCTGTTCAAGGATAAGCTGGCGCTTCATTTTCACTTCAAGCAGTTCGTTTATCCGCTTAGGAGAAAGCCTTGGTATGGTTACTTCGAGCATGGCGCGTGCGTAGTCCGCCGTCTGCAGCAGTCCCGGCACAATCGTGGATTGGTAATACCGGAGTTCGGTGGCTTCCGCCTCCAGACCTACGTAAGTAGCGAACGATTCCAGATCGTAGCTCTGCCACCAGCCCTGCTGCTTCCCCTCATGGGACAGCTTCATCATCCGGTCGCGCTCGGCCTGGTCGGTGACCTCGTAGAGGTCGCAGAGGTCGCGGATGTCGCGAGGGGTGGCGGCGCCGTGGCCGGTCTCCATGCGGCTGACCTTGCTCGGGGAGCACATCAGGCCCGTGGCTACCTGCTCTACCGTCAGCCCCTTCTCGTTGCGGAGTGCGCGCAGCAGGGCACCCAGTTCGCGGCGGCGGACGGTGGGGCTGCGCACTTCTGCCACGAAGACCCTCTTCCCCTCAGGACCTCAGCTTTCCCTCAGGACCTCAGCGCGATAGCTCAGGAGCCGGGATGGGCTATCCCAACCCTTGGGACTGTGCAGACGATACATGCGAGATGCACATTATTTTGGCACTTGCCAACCCGCATGGCTAGATGCACCATGAAATCAGATAGCAGGAGGCATCCTCAAAGCGACCCGCCGACAACGGGGTCGGGCGGTGACCGGGGGGTTACCGAGGGCAGATCGCGTGCCGTTAAGGCCCGCGCGAGCGACCGACGTCGCCCGCCGCGGCCCGGCCGCGTGAGAGAGGAGCGCCGCCATTCCCGTCAGCCCGAAGAGACCGCATCCGCTTCCCTTGTGCCGAAGCGTACGGGCCGTGGCTCAACATCCGCGGCGGCTGCCGCAACGATCCGGGATCCCGGCAGTTGCCCGCTGCGTGATACCCCGGACACATGGCTGGGCCGGTGCTGCAACACCGACCCAACGAGGCACCACCCAGGCTCAGGAGCGAGCGAGAAGGGCTAGTGCTGTGTCCAACGTTATCAACTTCACCTGCGAAGACAAACCCCCGTGGGCGTCCGCGCGGGCCGCACAGGTCAGCACGCGCCCGATGCTCGGCGGAGCCGGCCAGGGCCGCCGGGCAAGTGCCCGCGCGATCGGCGCCCGCATCGGGCGTGTCACCGGGCTAGCGGTCGCCGTGCTGCTCGGCCGGCTGGCCTTCATGCCACGGCGGCTGGGCGACCACCTGTTCACGATCAACGACGCCGAGGCGTACTGGCGCGGCTGGCAGATCACCAAGGCGCACGGCAGTCTCGGGCGGCGCTATCGTGACCCGCTTTTCGACGCCCTCGCCGGGTGCGCCACGTGCCGGGGGACGGGCGCAGTCGGGGAAGCTCCGTGCGTCCCGTGCCTGGGCACGGGACGGGTCAGCGCCGCCGGGGTGAGCTAGCCGTGGCGTCGGGCCGGCCGGGCTCCGCAGGTAGACCGCTGGCTCATGGCGTTCCGGCTCGGCGGGAGGTCGCCCAGGCGGTCCCGCAGCCGAGGCACCACTTGGTCAAGGCATTGAGCAGCTTGAATCGTCCGCACACAAAGCAGTAACCAGGCATGGTAATCGTCCCTCGGCTAGTCCGGCGTTCCTGTGGCGTCGGTGAGATCACCCGGGCCGCTTCACCTTCAGACTTTCGTCTTCTGGTAGCCACGCGGTTCCCGGCCAAGTGCAGAACGGTTGCGGCTAGGGTCTTGAGCCGCTGAGTCAACCCTACGGTTCGTTCGGATCAATCATAAGGGCCGAACGGCCCCTGTGTTAACCATGCGTTAACTTACCGTAACACCGAGTATCCAAACTACCGGGGGCCGACGGGTCAGTTACCTTGCCGCGGCCGGGCCGCCGTCACCGCCCGGACTGTCGTCGGCCGCGCCGGTCGTGGCGGCGCCCGCGGCGGCGTCGCCGACCGGGGCGCTGCCCGCGTCGTCGTCGGCGACCGCGGCCCGGCCGGGGGTCATCGTCCGGACCAGCAGCTGGGCGACGTCGACGACTTCGAGGGTGCCGGCGGCTTCGCCTGAGCTTTTCTTGGCGGCGACGGCGTCGCCGAGCATGACCAGGCAGTAGGGGCAGGCGGTG
This sequence comes from Streptosporangiaceae bacterium, assembly GCA_050010815.1. Taxonomy (GTDB): domain Bacteria; phylum Actinomycetota; class Actinomycetes; order Streptosporangiales; family Streptosporangiaceae; genus Palsa-504. Next base: position 21,186 of record JBEKKH010000114.1, read on the forward strand.
GAGATGGTGTCCGGGTTCAGGGCCAGCGCCTCCTCGATCCGCTCGGTGCTGATCCGCTTGCCGGTCCGTTCCTCCATCCACATCCGCGCGCCGCCCGCGCCGCAGCAGAACCCCCGCTGCTTGCACCGGTGCATCTCCACCGCCTCCACCCCCGGCACCGCGGCCAGGATGTCCCGCGGCGGGGTGTACACCTTGTTGTGCCGGCCCAGGAAACACGGGTCGTGGTAGGTGATCTTCTCCTTGATCTCCCCGGCCGGGCGGATCTTGCCGTCGGCGACCAGGCTAGCCAGCAGCTGGGTGTGGTGGATGACCTCGTAGTTACCGCCCAGCTGGGGGTACTCGCGGGAGATGGTGTTGAAGCAGTGCGGGCAGGAGGCCACGACCTTCTTGCCCGAGCCCTGGGCCAGCCCGGCCTCGTTCAGCGTCTCCACGTTCTGCTGCGCCAGCATCGAGAAGACGAACTCGTTCCCGATCCGCCGGGCCGGATCCCCGGTGCACGTCTCGGCCGGGCCGAGCACGGCGAACGTGACCCCGGCGTCGTGCAGCAGCGTCGCGATCGCCTTGGTGGTCTTCTTGGCCCGGTCCTCAAGCGCGCCCGCGCAGCCGACCCAGAACAGGTACTCGGTCTCCGGGTCGATCTTCCCGTCGACCACCGGCACCTCGAAGTCGAGCTCGGTGATCCAGTCGCCGCGGCGGTTCCCGCCCATGCCCCAGGGGTCGCCCTTGTTCTCCAGGTTCTTCAGCATGCCGGCCGCCTCGACCGGGAACGTCGACTCGATCAGCACCTGGTGCCGCCGCATCCCGTCGATGTGGTCGATGTGCTCGATGTCGACCGGGCACTCCTCCACGCACGCCCCGCAGTTCGTGCAGGACCACAGCACGTCCGGGTCGATGACCCCGTTCACGTCCTTCCCGCCGACCAGCGGCCGCTCCGCCTCGGCCTTGACCGCGTCCGGCAGCTTCTCCCGCTCCTCGTCGGACGACGCCAGGAGATAAGGAGCCTTGGCGAAGGCGTGGTCGCGCAGGTCCAGGATGACCTGCTTGGGCGACAGCGGCTTGCCGGTGGCCCAGGCCGGGCACTGGGACTGGCAGCGCCCGCACTCGGTGCAGGTCGCCATGTCCAGCAGGCCCTTCCAGGTGAAGTCCTCGATCTTCCCCAGGCCGAACACGTCGGTGTCCGGGTCGGCCTCCTCGAAGTCGAGCACCTTCCCGTTCGACCGCATCGGCTCGAGCGGGCCCAGCGCGTTCGGCCGCCGGGAGAACATGACGTTCAGCGGGGCCAGCGCGATGTGCAGGTGCTTGGAGTAGACCACGATGACCCCGAAGGCCGCGATCACGCCGATCTGGCCGAGCAGGAACACCGCCTCGAGCACGCTGTTCACCCCGGTGCCCAGCGGGTGCAGCCAGTGCCCCACGAGCTGGGAGGCGAACGCACCATGGGCATAAGGGAAGACGCCGGTGTTGATCTGCGCGCCCCTATAAAGCAGGAGCGTCGCGATGACGAGGAAGATCATGCCGAGGACGACCCAGGCGGCCCGGGTGTGCGAGCCGAAGAACCGGGACTCGCGCCCCTCGGAGCGCGGGTTGTTGCGCAGCCGGATCACGGTGAACGTGATGATGCCGGCCAGCACGCCCACCGCGAACAGGTCCTCGATGAACCCGATGAAGGCCCAGTGGCCGATGCCGGGGATGGCGAACGTCCGGCTGAACAGGTCCCCGTAGGCCTCGATGAGGGTCAGGATCAGGACGATGAAGCCCCAGAAGGTGGCCGCGTGCGCCGCGCCCGGGATCGTCCACTTCAGCAGCTTGCGCTGCCCGATGACCTCGGTCGCCTGGACCTCCACGTCCCGGCCGGGATGCTCGCGGACCGCGGCGACCCGCTCGGGCGCGGGCTGCCCGCTGAACGCCAGCCGCTTGAGCCAC
>JBEKKH010000115.1:0-15885 GCA_050010815.1 Streptosporangiaceae bacterium
CCGGGACTTGTCCACGCCGACGCCGTGCTCCCCGGTGATCGAGCCGCCCTGTTCCAGGCACGCGTCGAGGATCTGGCCCGACAGCTCCTCGGCGGCCAGGGTTTCCGCGGGCGAGGAGTCGTCGTAGAGCACCAGCGGGTGCAGGTTCCCGTCGCCGGCGTGGAACACGTTGGCCACCCGGATGCCCGCGGCGTCCGCCAGCGAGGTGATCGAGGCCAGCACGGCTCCCAGCGAGGTCCGCGGCACGACGCCGTCCTGCACGATAAACGCCGGGCTGATCCGGCCCACCGCGGCGAACGCGGACTTGCGGCCGGCCCAGATGATGGCGCGCTCGGCCGGGTCGTCGGCGGCCCGGATCTCGGTCGCACCCGCCGCCTCGCACAACGTAATGACGGTGGCCAGCTCCGCTTCTACCTCCGCCGCCGGCCCGTCCAGCTCGACGATCAGCACCGCCCCGGCGCCAGCCGGGTAATTACACTGCACCGCGGCCTCCGCGGCCGTGATCGACAGCGCGTCCATCATCTCGATGGCCGCGGGCACGATGCCGGCCGCGATGATGTCGGAGACCGCGCGGCCGCCCTGCGACGTGGTGGGGTAGGCCGCGAGCAGCGTGTGCACGACCTCGGGCAGCGGCAGCAGCTTGACTACGATCTTGGTGACAATGCCGAGCGTGCCCTCGGAGCCGGTGAACGCGCCGAGCAGGTCGTAGCCGGTGGTGACGCCGGTGCCGTCACCGAGCCAGGTCAGCTCCCCGGCGGGCGTGACGATCTCCAGGCCCATCACGTGGTGCACGGTGAAGCCGTGCTTGAGGCAGTGCGCCCCGCCGGAGTTCTCCGCCACGTTGCCGCCCACCGAGCAGACCACCTGGCTGGACGGGTCCGGCGCGTAGAACAGGCCGAACGGAGCCGCGGCCTTGCTCACGGCCAGGTTCGTCACCCCGGGCTCGACCACGGCCCGGCGGCTCACCGGGTCGATCTCGAGGATCTGCCGCATCCGGGACATCACGATCAGGACGCCGTCTTGGTGCGGCATCGCGCCGCCGGACAGTCCGGTGCCACTGCCCCGGGCCACGAAAGGCACCCGGACGTCCGCGCAAGCCCGCACCACCGCGGCCACCTCGGCCGACGAGCTCGGCAGCACCACCAGCGCCGGGACGGTGCGGTGCGCGGTCAGGCCGTCGCACTCATAGGTGCGCAGCTCAAGCGGGTCGGTGATGACGTTGCCCCCCCCGCAGATATCCCGCATCCGTGGCACAAGCGCCTGCACCGTCATCTTCGCACCGCCTAACTGCCAGCCCTTTCCCCTGATTGTCCCCGCATCAGGGAACAAAAACCCTACGGCATCCGCTCGTAGGCCGGGATGGTGAGGAAGTCGGCGAAGTTGTCGGCCAGCGCGACCTCGGTGAACAGCGCGACCGCCTGGCCGTACCGTTCGGCGTCGAAATCGTCGCCGGTCAGCGCCCGGATCTTGGTCAGCTCCTCGTCGATGAGCCGCTCGACCAGGTCCTTGGTCACCACGGTCCCGTCGTCCAGGGCGACGTCGTTGTACACCCACTGCCAGACCTGGGAGCGGGAGATCTCCGCGGTGGCCGCGTCCTCCATCAGGTTGAAGATGCCCACCGCCCCGTTTCCGCCCAGCCAGTTGGCCAGGTACTGCAGCGCGACGCTGATGTCGTTGCGCAGTCCCGCGTCGGTGATCACCCCGGGGGTCTTGCTCACCGCGAGCAGGTCCTGGGCCGTGACGCTGACATCCTCGCGCAGCTTGGAGATCTGGTTCGGGTTCGTGCCGAGGACGCCGTCGAAGACCTCCTTGCACAGCGGCACCAGGTCGGGGTGGGCAACCCAGGAGCCGTCGAAGCCGTCCTGCGACTCGCGGGTCTTGTCCTCCCTGACCTTGGCCATGGCCTTGGCGTTGACCTCGGCATCGCGCCGGCTCGGGATGAACGCGGCCATGCCGCCCATCGCGTGCGCCCCGCGCCGGTGGCAGGTCTTGACCAGCAGCTCGGTGTACGCGCGCATGAACGGTGCGGTCATCGTGACCGAGTTGCGCTCGGGCAGGACGAACTCGCGGCCCCTGGTGCGGAACTTCTTGATCACGCTGAACAGGTAGTCCCAGCGGCCCGCGTTCAGCCCCGCCGAATGGTCCCGCAGCTCATACAGGATCTCTTCCATCTCGAACGCCGCCGGGATCGTCTCGATCAGCACCGTGGCCCGGATCGTGCCGCGCGGAATGCCGAGCGCGTCCTGAGCCAGGTTGAACGCGTCGTTCCACAGCCGCGCCTCGAGGTGGCTCTCGTTCTTGGCCAGGTAGAAGTAGGGGCCCTTGCCCGCATCAAGCTGGCGCTGCGCGCAGGCCGCCATGTACAGGCCGAAGTCGACCAGGCTGCCCGAGGCCCGCTTGCCGTCGATCAGGATGTGCTTTTCGTCCAGGTGCCAGCCGCGTGGCCGGACCACGATCGTGGCCAGTTCCTCCGCCGGGAGCAGCGCGTAGTCCTTGCCTTCGGCGCTGGCGAAGTCGATCCTTCGGTCCAGCGCGTCCTTGAGGTTGAGCTGCCCGGTGATCATGTTGTCCCATAGCGGGGTGTTGGCGTCCTCGAAGTCCGCCAGCCACACGTTGGCCCCCGAGTTCAGGGCGTTGATCGTCATCTTCTTGTCGGTCGGCCCGGTGATCTCGACCCGCCGGTCGACCAGCCCGGGCGCGGGCGGCGCGACCCGCCAGTCCGCGTCCTCGCGGACATGCGCCGTCTCGGGGAGGAAGTCGAGCATGGCCCCGGCCGACAGCTCGGCCTGACGGCGGCGGCGCGCCGCCAGCAGCTCAGCCCGGCGCGGCCCGAGTTCGGCGTGCAAGGCGGCGATCAGGTCGATGGCCTGCGGCGTCAGTATCTCGTCGTAGCGATCACCGTAAGGGCCTGTGATCTCGACGCGTTCGGTTCCCGGCATGTCCAACGCTCCTCCCGACCCAAAATGGCTCGTGCCTCCCATCCTAGGCGTGCCGCCCTAGCCCGCAGCAGGGCGACGGCGGAAATGGAATTTCAGCGCTGTCCTACCCGCACCCTTAGCGGCGCTGGAAACGGCGGCGCTGCCGGGCGGGAAGACCCCGTTGCCATTATCTGCTGAATCAATTCAAGGAGATGACTGGTCAGGGTCGGCCTTCGGGCGGACCGGCGCTACCGCGGGCCGGGCGAGGTGATAAGCTTGTATGTCCCGTGACCGCTTCCACTCGCCGACGCCCATGACACCAGTAAAGCGCCAATATATAAAATTCAGTGAAAGTATACCAAGAAATATGACGCTTAGTCAAACGAATTCCGCAACCGCGACGGCCGTCAGACAAGAGCAGGCGTACCTCGATACGCTTTACCGGCTGCTCGATTACGCCCGGGAGCGGACCGAGCGCGCCCTTACCCAGACGCACCGCCGCGGTGCCCCGGGCGGTACCTTCCAGGCCCGGGTGGAGCGCGAGGTGACGGCGGCCGAGCAAGACAGGCGGCTGGCCCAGCTGAACGCGGTGGAACACGGCCTGTGCTTCGGCCGCACCGACGCTGAGCCCACGCCCGAGCGGGCGGGCATGCTGTACATCGGCCGGATCGGGCTGCGCGACGCCGACCTCGAGCCGCGGCTTATCGACTGGCGCGCGCCCGCCGCTCAGCCCTTTTACGCGGCCACCCCGAAAGACCCGAATGGTCTCATCAGGCGCCGCCACATTTACACCAAGAATCGCGCCGTCACCGGCGTCGATGACGAGGTCTTCGACCTTGAGCGGCTGTCGGAACCGGACCGGAAAAGCCTGTCGGGCGAGGCCATGCTGATCGCCAGCATTACCGCCAGCCGCACCGGCCGGATGGGCGATGTGGTCGCCACCATTCAAGCCGAACAAGACCGGGTGATTCGCGCCGCCATCGCCGGCGTGGTCGTGGTGCAGGGCGGCCCGGGCACCGGCAAGACGGTCGCGGCGCTGCACCGGGCCGCCTACCTGCTGTACACGCACCGCAAGACGCTGGAGCGACGCGGCGTCCTGGTCATCGGCCCGAACGCCACCTTCCTTCGCTACATCAGCCAGGTGCTGCCCTCCCTCGGCGAGACCGACGTGGTGCTCAGCTCGATGGCGGAGCTCTTCCCGGGGGTCAGGGCCGGGCTCGACGACAATCCGGACGTCGCCGTGATCAAGGGCGACACGAAGATGGTCCCCGTGCTCCGCCGCGCGCTGCGCAACCTCCAGCAGGTACCGCCGGGTGACGTGGAGATCACCGTGGACGGCCTGACGATGACGTTGCCGCGGGAGGCGGTCGTGAGCGCCCGTGACCGGGCCCGCGGCCTGCGCAAACCGCACAACGTGGCCCGCAAGCTGTTCGCGACCCAGCTGCTCAGCGCGCTGGCCGCGGCCGAAGCCAAGGCGCTCGACCGCGAGCTCGATCCCGAGGACGTCCCGTACGCCCGCGCCAGGCTCTGGGACGAGCTGCCGGTCCGGGCCGCACTGGACGCGCTGTGGCCGTTCCTGACCCCGCAGCGGCTGGTGGCCGGGCTGCTCGGCTCGGAAGGTGCCCTGCGCCGGGCCGCTCCCAGTTTTTCCGCGGCCGAACGGTCCTTGCTGCTCCGCGCGGATGCTCCTGACGCGTGGACCGTGGCGGACGTTCCGCTGCTTGACGAGGCCGCGCAGCTGCTTGGCATCGACGACTCGGCGGAGAAGGCCAGGCGCCGGGCCGCCGAGCGGGAGCGCCGGGCCGAGGAGCGGTACGCCCGGGAGGTGCTCGAGATCACCGGCCTGGCCGGGCAGGGTTTCGTGGACGCCGCCACGCTGGCGGACTGGAACCGTGAGTCCGGCCCGCAGCTCACTACGGCCGAACGAGCCTGGGCCGATCCCTCCTGGGCCTACGGTCACGTGATCGTCGACGAGGCGCAGGAACTGTCCGCGATGGCGTGGCGGATGGTGATGCGCCGGATCCCCAGCCGGTCGCTGACCGTGGTCGGCGACGTGGCGCAGCGGGGCAGTCCGGCCGGCGCCCGCTCCTGGGCCGACGCGCTCGACCCGTACGTCCGGGGCCGCTGGCGCGAAGAGCTGCTGACCGTCAACTACCGGACACCGGCCGAGATCATGGTGGTGGCCGCCGACGTGCTGGCCTCGGTGGCCCCGGCCGAGCGTCCCCCGGATTCCGTCCGCGAAGAGGGCGTCGGTCCCCGGGCGGTCCGCGGCCTGGCCCGCATTCCGGCCGTGGTGGCAGGAGAACTCGCCGAGATGGGGAACGGCGGCCGGCTCGCGGTGATCGCCCCGGCGGCCCGGCTCGCCGAGCTGGCGCAGGCGCTGCCGGAGGCCGTCCCCGGCGACCGGGCCGAGGTGCTCGACTCGGCGGTCGCGCTGATGACCGTGGGCCAGAGCAAGGGGCTGGAGTTCGACCGGGTGGTGCTGGTCGACCCGGCCGGGATCCTGGATCAGTCCCCGACCGGCGGACACGACCTCTACGTCGCGATCACCCGCGCCACCCACCGCCTCACCGTGCTCTACGAGGGCGAGCTGCCGGAGGTGCTGCACCGCCTGGAGCTGGATGGACCCCAATTACCCCGATGAGCCCGACGAACCCGCGGAGCCCGGTGGAGCATCCCGTGCTGCGGGTGCTGGCCGCCCGCGCCCGCCAGGACAGGCCCTACCACGACGGGCTGCGGGTGGCCCTGGCCATCGAGGGCGGCGGGATGCGCGGCGTCATCTCCGCGGGCATGGCCCTGGAACTGCACGCCCGGGGCCTGGTGCCGGCCTTCGACGCCGTCTACGGAGCCTCGGCCGGCGCGATCACCGCGGCCTGGCTGCTGTCGAGCAACCCGGAAGGGCTGCTCGGCTGGACCGAGCCCGCCTACGCCAAGACCCTGATCCGCCGCTCCGGCCTGCTCCGCGGCCGCCCGGCGGTCGACGTCCGGACGCTGATCGAGGAGCTGTACCAGACCACGTTTCCGATCGACTTCGCCTCGGTGCTGGCTCACCCGGTGGAGTATCACCCGCTGGCCACGGACGCGGCCACCGGTGCCTCGACCGACCTGCACCCGCACGTCGGCGATCCCGCCGAGCTGCGCCTGGCCCAGGGCGCCACGCACATCCTGGTCCTCCGCTCCCGTCGCGCCCCGCTGACCTGGCCGGACGGACGCACGCCGTCTCGTTCGGTCCGGCTCATCACCCGCACCACCCTGCGCCGCGAGACCCCGGCCCTGCGCGCCACCTTCTTGTCCCGCGAAGCCCGCCTCGCCGACGACGACCGCCGCCTGGACGCCTACCAAGCCCAGTCCGCCACCCCCGACCCCGCGCCCGACGCGTCCGCCCAGCCCGCCGTGTTCTCCATCCGCCCCGCCCCGGACTCGCCCGAGGTCAGCCGCCTGGCCACCGACGGGCCCCTGCTGAGAGCCGCCTTCGAGTCCGGCCGCGCCGCCGCCCGCGCCGCCCTGGCGTAACCCGGTCACCGCTTCCCGCACGCGCTCAAGCTCCCAGTCAGCGCCAACGCCCCCACGGCCAGCACCCCCCGTATCACAAGCCCCGATTTCACCGGATCAGTAAACCATGCAGGGGGCCTCCATGATCGCGAAGACTTTGCCCGGAACCGGTCAAACGTATGGGTGTAGCACCGTGCACAAAAGAGTGTGTACGGTGCCACACCCACACCCATCGGCTCGGACACGCGAGTGACGAGAAACGTGTGCTGTGACGCTGGGGTCGATCAGCGCCTTCCGGGGGAGCAGGGTGGCCAGTTCCCCCTGCTTGGGCCGGACCCCGGCCAGGCCGTGCGCGGCGAATCAGTGACTGATGTTCTCCGCGTCGCGGGTGAGGAAGAACGCGCCCCGCGGGTTCGCGATCACGTCGACCATCTGGGGCAGGTCGATCATGACGAGCCGTTCGTCGTGCACCAGCAGGTGGTACGCGGACGCCCCGGGACCGGTGTGCAGGTTTGTCATGCCCCATAAGACACCTAACCTCCGGAAAGGTTGACCCGCAGCAGGCGCCACGGCTCGTTCGGAAATAAAGGGCTACGGACCCGGCCGCGGTGGCGGGGCACATCTGGTGCGGCCCCGGTGTTAACTAAGTGCGGTGTCGCGTCCGGCGTGGCACCATCGGAGGACGAGTAAGCACCGATGTCGGAGGACAATGAGCACAGTCTTGAACGAACAGCCAGGCCTGGACCTCGAAGAGCGGCATGCGCTGCGGCGAGTGCCGGGGCTGTCCACCGAGCTGCAGGACGTCAGCGAGGTCGAGTATCGCGCGCTGCGCCTTGAGCGGGTCGTGCTGATCGGGGTGTGGACCGAAGGAAGCCTGGCCAGCGCCGAGAATTCGCTGCGCGAGCTGAGCAGGCTGGCGGAGACGGCGGGCTCAGAGGTGCTCGACGGTCTTATCCAGCGGCGCAGTCACATCGATGCCGCCACCTACGTGGGCTCGGGCAAGGCGCGAGAGCTGGCCGATGTCGTCGCGGCGACCGGCGCTGACACGGTGATCTGCGACGGCGAGCTCACGCCGAGCCAGCTGCGGCGGCTGGAAGGCGTAGTGCAGGTCAAGGTGATCGACCGGACCGCGCTGATCCTCGACATCTTCGCCCAGCACGCCCGCAGCCGGGAGGGCAAGGCCCAGGTGGAGCTGGCTCAGCTGCAGTACATGCTGCCCCGGCTCCGCGGCTGGGGCGAGTCGCTGTCCCGGCAGGCCGGCGGCCGGGTGGCCGGCGGCGGCGGGATCGGGACCCGCGGCCCGGGCGAGACCAAGCTGGAGACGGACCGGCGACGGCTGCGGGCGCGGATCGGCAAGCTGAAGCGGGAAATCTCGAGCATGTCGACCGGCCGTAAGGTGCAACACGCGCAGCGTCACCGCCGCGAGGTGCCGTCTGTGGTCATCGCCGGATACACCAACGCGGGCAAGTCCAGCCTGCTCAACGCGCTCACCGGTGCCGGGGTGCTGGTGGAGGACGCGCTGTTCGCCACCCTCGACCCGGCGGTCAGGCGGGCCCAGACGCCGTCGGGACACGGTTTCACGCTGACCGACACCGTCGGGTTCGTCCGCCACCTGCCGCATCAGCTGGTCGAGGCGTTCCGGTCCACTCTGGAGGAATCGGCCGAGGCGGACCTGATCCTGCACGTGGTCGACGGGTCCGATCCGGAGCCCGAGGCGCAGATCGCCGCGGTCCGCAGCGTGCTGACTGACATCGGCGCCGACCATGTCCCCGAGCTCATCGTGGTCAACAAGATCGACGCCGCCGACCCGGTCGTGCTGCAGACTCTGCGGGCGCGCGCGCCCGGCAGCCTGTCGATCTCGGCCAAGACGGGAGCGGGCCTGCCGGCCTTGCGGGAGGCCATCGAGGCCGCGCTGCCGCACTTGGACGTGCCCGTTCGGGTCGTCGTCCCGTATAGCCGCGGTGACCTAGTCGCTCGCGCCCACGCCGAAGGCGAGGTGATCGTGGCTGAGCACACCGACGACGGCACGCTGCTGCAGGCCAGGGTCCTGCCTCAGCTGGCCGCGCAGCTGGAAGCGGCTGCTTTCACCGTGACGGTGCCGTGACCGCCGCGGATGACATAACTGTCGCTCACGACGTGATAGTAGTCACGTTTGGCGGGTTATTTGGTTCCGGCTAAGGGTGCTTTAGCCGCGTCACGGGATAAGCTACGGCATTTTGCCAAAAGCCTTGTCTGGGGTGGTTGTGGTGCAATAGCGTGTCGGAATCGACACGTTTGCTGCCGTGCTTGTCTAGGCCCCGGGCTGATCCGGGCACGCAGCGTAGCTCGTTCAGTGCACGCCGAAGTCTCGGCGTGCACATGTCATGGCAGGTGAAACGTTCATGGCGCATGGGATCACCCGTCCCTGGGGGGATCGCCGGTGACTGTTCGTTTGCTGACTAATATCGGCCGTCTGTGGACGGGTTCCGAGATCCTCAGCAACGCTGCCATCGTGACCGCAGACGAGCGAATCGCCTGGGTCGGGCCCGCGGCTGAGCTGCCGCAGCGCATTCCCGGGATCATCGACGACATCGTCGACGTGGACCACGTGGAGAACCTGGGTGGCGGTCTGGTCACCCCCGGGCTCATCGACGCGCACACCCATCCGGTCTACGCGGGTAACCGCTGGGCGGAACTCGCCATGCGCTCCAACGGTTCGTCGCCGGCGGAGATCACCGCGGCCGGCGGCGGCGTCTCCTCCACCGTCACCGTGACCAGGGGCACCGACCCCTGGACGTTGTGCAACGGCGTGCGCGAGCGGATGGGTCGCTGGCTGCGGTCCGGGGCCACCACGATCGAGGCCAAGACCGGGTATCACCTGACCAGGGACGGCGAGCTAGCCGACGTTCGGATGCTGCGCGGGCTCGAGGATGAGCCGGGCATGCCGCGGGTCCACGTCACGTTCCTGGCCGCGCACGCGGTTCCGCCGGAGTTCTTCGGCCGCCGCCATGACTACATCGACGCGGTGAGCTCCTGGTCGGCCGATGCCTCCGCCATCGGCGCGGACAGCGTCGACGTGTACTGCGACGAAGGCCGCTTCTCCGAGGACGAGGCGCGCTGGATCTTGTCCGCGGGGCGCCGGTCGGGCCTGCTGCCGCGGCTGCACGCCTGCGGCGATTCGCGCACCGGCGCGGCCCGGCTGGCCGCCGAGATGGGTTGCGCGTCCGCTGACCTGCTGCACGAGGCCACCGACGAGGATGTCGCCGCGCTGGCCCAGGCCAGCGTGGCCGCGGTGGTGTGCCCGGGGACGGCCCTGCAGATCAAGGCCAGGCCGCCGGTGCGTGCGCTGCTCGACAAGGGCGTCGCCGTCGCGCTCGGCTCTGACCACACCCCGGGCGGCACCGGTATCACGTCGATGGCGCTGGTCATCTCGCTGGCCGTGTCCTACTTCGGGATGAGCGTCGAGGAAGCGCTGCGGGCGGCCACCATCGGCGGTGCGCACGCGCTCCGGGCGCCCGACCGCGGTGCGATGGTCCGCGGCAGGCTCGCCGACATGGTCCTGTGGGACGCCGATCACGAGGGCGCCTTCGTCTGGTCGTTCGGCTTGCAGCCCCGCCGCGTCTGGCTCGGCGGCGAGCCGGTCACCTGAGCACGCCACGGACGTGGCATGCTGCCGTCATGGCTGCGCGCACTACGGGACCCACCCCAAAAACACCGGACACCCCCACCGCCCCCGTCACCGTCGTGGTCGGCGAGGAGGAATACCTCGTCGACCGGTCCGTGCGTGAACTGATTGCGGCCGCCGCGGGCGAGGACGTGCATGACCTCGACGGCGCCGGGCTGGGGCCGGGGGAGCTGCAGGCGCTCACCTCGCCGTCGTTGTTCGGCGGCGGCTGCGTCCTCGTCGTCCGCACCGCGCAGAACGTGAGCAAGGACGTGGCGGCCGAACTGATCTCCTACGCCGCCCACCCGGCCCCGGACGTGGCCCTGGTCCTGACCCATGCGGGCGGCGCCAAGGGCAAGGACCTGCTGGCCAGCATCAAGGCGGCGGGCGCGCGGGTGATCGAGTGCCCGAAGGTCACCAGGTTCGCCGAGCGGCTGGACTTCGTCCGGGCCGAGTTCCGGCGAGCAGGCCAGCGTGCCGACGACGGGGCCGCCCGGGCCCTGCTGGACGCGGTCGGCTCGGATCTGCGCGAGCTCGCGGCGGCCTGCGTGCAGCTCGCCGCCGACACCGAGGGGCCGATCGACGAGGCCGTCGTGGCCAGGTATTACCGGGGCCGGGCCGAGGCCACCGGGTTCACGGTCGCCGACCGCGCGGTCGAGGGTCACCTCGCGCCCTCCCTGGAGCAGCTGCGCTGGGCCCTGTCGACCGGGGTTTCGCCGGTGCTGATCTGCAGCGCGCTGGCCCAGGGCGTGCGGCTGCTCGGCCGGGTCGGCTCCGCGCCCCGGGGCGTGAGCAGCATGGCGCTCGCGGCCGAGGTCGGGGCCCCGCCGTGGAAGATCGACCGGGTGCGCCAGCAGCTGCGCGGCTGGCAGCCGCAGGGCATCGCCCGGGCGCTGCACGCGGTTGCGGAGGCGGATGCCCAGGTCAAGGGGGAAGCGAGCAGCGCAGGCTACGCCCTGGAACGGGCGGTGCGCCGCATCGTCGCCAGCCGGGCCGGCGAACCGGACTACTGACTCAGCCCCGCTCCCTGGCCGGAAGCGGAGCCGAGTTCGAGTGTCAGCTAGCTGACCTGCGACAGCTCGACGTAGCGCTTGGCTATCGCCGACTTGCGGTTCGCGGCCTGGTTCTTGTGAATGACGCCCTTGCTCGCCGCCTTGTCCAGCTGGCGGCAGGCGACGCGCAGCGCGGTGCCCGCCTCGTCGAGGTTCCCCTCGTCCGCCGCCTCGCGGAATTTACGCACGGACGTCCGCAGCGACGACTTGGCGGCCTTGTTGCGCTGGTGCGCCTTCTCGTTCTGCTTATTACGCTTGATCTGAGACTTTATGTTCGCCACGCGTGGGAGTCCTTCAGGTTGTCTGTGGGGTGACGCGACGACGAAGCTTATCCGAGCCGCACCCCCGCACCCAAACCATAAGCCCAATCGGCCGCTCTCACGACCAGAACGAGCGGCTCGCAGCACGGGGACTAGCCCGGACGTGGGATCATGGAACACCCAGCCCCGCCCAGGCGAGCATGGAATACCTAGCCCCGCCCCCCAGGCGAGCATGGAACACCCAGCCCGCCCCAGGCAAGACGGGCAAGGCGAGTAACCCGAACGGATGCGCGTGCCACCTATCAGTAAACCGGACCCGAGAACCCGTCCGGCGGCCGGCCACACCGATCAGTCCGTGCTCAGGAACTTCTGCATCATCGCCCACATCGACCACGGCAAGTCGACGCTGGCGGACAGGATGCTGCAGCTCACCGGCGTGGTCGAGGGCCGCCAGATGCGCGCGCAGTACCTGGACCGGATGGACATCGAGCGCGAGCGCGGCATCACGATCAAGAGCCAGGCCGTACGCCTCCCCTGGCAAGGCAAAAATCAGGAACAGTACGTCCTGAACCTCATCGACACCCCTGGTCACGTCGACTTCAGCTACGAGGTGTCCCGCAGCCTGGCCGCCTGCGAGGGCGCCGTCCTGCTGGTCGACGCCGCCCAGGGCATCGAGGCGCAGACGCTGGCCAACCTGTACCTGGCCCTGGACGCCGACCTCAAGATCATCCCCGTGCTGAACAAGATCGACCTGCCCGCCGCCCAGCCCGACCGGTACGCCGCCGAACTAGCCGGGATCATCGGCTGCGACCCCAGCGAGGTGCTGCGGGTATCCGCCAAGACCGGCGAGGGCGTCGAAGCACTGCTGCACGAGATCGTCCGCCTCGTCCCGGCCCCCAAAGGTGACAGGGACGCCCCAGCCCGGGCGCTCATCTTCGACTCGATCTACGACACCTACCGCGGCGTGGTGACCTACATCCGGGTGGTCGACGGACGCCTGACCAGGCGCGAGCGGAGCCTGATGATGTCCACCGGCGGGGCGCACGAGACGCTCGAGGTGGGGGTCATCTCACCGGAGCCGATCCCGACCGACGGCCTGGCCGCGGGGGAGGTCGGGTACCTGATCACCGGCGTCAAGGACGTGCGGCAGGCCCGGGTCGGCGACACCGTGACCACCGCCGGGCACCCCGCGGCCAAGCCGCTGGCCGGATACTCTCACCCCAAGCCGATGGTGTTCTCCGGCCTGTACCCGGTGGACGGCGACGACTATCCCGACCTGCGGGATGCGCTGGACAAGCTGCGGCTGAACGACGCCGCGCTTGTGTATGAGCCGGAGACGTCCGACGCGCTCGGGTTCGGTTTCCGCTGCGGCTTCCTCGGACTGCTGCACATGGAGATCGTGCGCGAGCGGCTGGAGCGCGAGTTCGACCTGTCGCTGATCTCCACCGCGCCGAACGCCGTCTACCGCGTCGTCATGGACACCGGCCAGGAGCTGCGGGTGACCAACCCGAGCGACTTCCCGGGGGGTTCGGAGCCGGGCCGGGGCAAGGTGGACCGGGTCTACGAGCCGGTGGTCCGGGCCACGGTCATCTCACCGTCCGACTACATCGGCACGATCATGGAGCTGTGCCAGGGGCGTCGCGGCGCGCTGATCGGCATGGACTACCTGTCCGCGGACCGGGTGGAGATCCGGTACATGCTGCCGCTGGCCGAGATCATCTTCGACTTCTTCGACCAGCTCAAGTCCCGCACCCGCGGCTACGCGTCGCTGGACTACGAGCCCGACGGCGAGCAGCAGGCGGACCTGGTCAAGGTGGACATCTTGCTGCAAGGCCAGCCGGTGGACGCGTTCAGCCAGATCGTGCACGCGGACAACTCGCGCGAGTATGGCCTGTCGATGACCGCGAAGCTAAAGGAGCTGATCCCGCGCCAGCAGTTCGAGGTGCCGATTCAGGCGGCCGTCGGCGCCCGGATCATCGCCCGGGAGAACATCCGCGCGCTGCGCAAGGATGTCCTGGCCAAATGCTACGGCGGCGACATCAGCCGCAAGCGCAAGCTGCTTGAGCGGCAGAAGGAAGGCAAGAAGCGGATGAAGACGATCGGCCGCGTCGACGTGCCCCAGGAGGCGTTCGTGGCGGCTCTGTCCACCCAGCCCGCGGACCGCAGCAAACGGTAACAGCACGATCTTTTCGGCCGAACGACCCCTGCTGCGTGCCCCGAGCCTCCCGGCCCGCCGTTACGCCTTGACCGCCCGCGTGATGTACGGCGCCATGTGCACCGGCTGGAAAACGCCCGGCTGCTGGACCGGCGAGACCAGGCCCGGCTGGACGTGGGCGGTGACGATCGCCGTCACGAGCGCCGCCAGCGTGAAGATCACCAGGGCGGTGATGAGCAGGGCGGCGGCGGACTGCCAGCTGCTGGCCTCCGCGCCGTCCGGCACCACCACCGCGCCGTCCTGGGCCATGACCTGGGTCGGCCACGCCACGACCGGGGGCCCGTACCCGACCGGGTAAGGCCCGACCGGGTAAGGCCCGACCGGCAGGTCGGCGGTCAGCGCCCACAGGTCGGCGTAGGTACGGGCCGCGTAGGCCCGCGCTACCCGCTCGTCTAGTTCGTCCTGGCTGAGCCGACCCTCGGCGAAACCCGCCCGGAGCGTGCCCACGGTCCGCTCGCGGTCGGCGGTGGCCGCCAGCCACGAGGAATTTACCATCGGCCCGTATCCCGTGCCTGACGGCCGAGCAGGCGGAGGCGGATATGCCTGACCTGGACCGTCTATCACGTGAGCCTCCTGCGGACGCTTCTCCTGAGTGTAAGACGTCCGGCGACCGCCAGGAGTGCCAATGACGTGTTCGCTCCGGTCCGGTCACGACCGGCGTGGTCACGACTCGAGAGCGTCGGCCAGCTTGGTGTAGGCCTGGTTGAGCTGGTTCACCGACTGCTCAAGTCCGGACGCGTTGGCCAGGCTGATGTACTGGGTCGCCGAGGTGGCCGCCGCGAGCCGGGCGAAGATGGCCGCGGTGTGCGAAACCGACGATGTCATCGCCGCGTCGGCCGCCTGGGCCTGCGCCGATGGCATGGCGATGCCCGGAAGCTGCCTGGCGAACGTGTTGAGCGCCGCCGCCGCCTGACGGTCCACTCCCTCCACGCAGGTGAGGCTGCCCTTGCAGGCCGTCACCTTGGTCGAGTAGTTGTTGAGCACGTTGGTGGCCGGGGCCGAGTCGGTCAGGACCTGGGCGTTCGCGTTGGCCCCGGAGTTGCCCGAGTGGCCCAGAACCACCGTGTCCAGCAGGCTGACGCCCACCGTCAGCAGGACCCCCAGCACGATGAAGCCGCCCACCAGCTTCTTCGCCGCTCCGGACAGGACCAGCGACCAGGCCGCCTCGCCGTCCTCCGACCGCCCCCCTGACGGCAAGTCGCCGAACAGTCCCGCGGGGTACGCGCTGGTCAGCATCACGGCGAAGGCGAAGGTCCTGACCTGGTAGCGCAGCGTGGCGGCCAGAGCCTGGTGCAGCGGTTCCGGCATCCGGCCCGCGATCAGGACGATCAGCCAGCTCACGACCGCCACGATGGTGAACGCGCCGTACGAGACGATCGTCGCCACGATCCAGCACGGGATGAGCAGGAAGAACCGGAACAGGACCGCGAGCCGGTTCAGCCGGCCGGGTGCGGCCGCGACCCGGACCGGGTAGTCCGCGTCGTCCAGGGAGAACGGCGGGTAGACGCCGGTCAGGAGCAACGCGTACGCGTCCACCCGGGTCATCCAGCGCAGGTAGCCGGTGAGGAAGTCCGCCGCGAAGTCGGGCAGCCGCCCGGTGACCAAGGCGCCGAACCAGCCGATGATCGTGAGCACATAGGCCGCCAGGCCCAGCAGGCCAAGCACCACGAGCTGCGGGATGACCATGAAGATGCGAACCAGGACGGTCAGCCGGGATTGGCGGCCCGGCCCGGCGAACGCGATAAGGGCCGGCGCGGGCGTGTGCGGTCCGTCCGTCGTCGCCGAGGCGCCGGCCGGGGGTGCGTAGTACGCGGACATCTCCTGCTCCTGTCTGTAGCTCCACAGGATTAAATCAGGACATGATCGGGTTCCGCGCGGAGTTGCCGGTGCGCGGTGAAGTCAGCGCAGGTTGTTATCGCCGCCGCAGGGCGCCGACCGGGGTCAGCCGCCGGGGGCGGGTCCGCCCTGGCCAATGGAGATCGCGGCGCCCAGGACGGCCAGCACGATGATGACCGCCCAGAAGATGATCGCCATATAGCCCAGGACGAGCCCGGCGGTCGCCAGGCCGTCGCCGCGCTGGCCGGTGAGCCGCATCTCGCGCTTGGCGATGTGCCCGCAGATGACCGCCGGGACGGCGGTCAGCCCCATGGAAAAGAACTCGGCCACGCCGAGGATCATCGACGCGCGGGCCAGTGAATTGGTGGACGCTGGCGGCTGGTAGACCGCCGGGGCCGGCCACATCACGGGCATGGCGCCGGCCGGCAGGTCCGCCGTCAGCGCCGTCAGCTCGCCGTAGGTACGGGCC
>JBEKKH010000116.1:0-15803 GCA_050010815.1 Streptosporangiaceae bacterium
ATCTCGCTGGAAGCCGAGGCCACGCACATCCCGCAGGGCGTCGACGTCGACGTGGAGGGCATGGAGATGGGTCAGGCGATCTACGCCAAGGACCTGAAGCTGCCCGTGGGCTCCACCCTGCAGGTGGAGCCGGACACGCTGGTGCTGCACGTGATCGCGCAGCAGACCGCGGAAGAGGCCGGGGAAGAGACCGCTGAGGCGGCGCCTGAGGTGCCCGAGTCGCTGGACTCGTCGTCGGCCTCCGAAGGGGAGTAGACCGGCTGACCGGAGAACGCTGGATCGTCGCCGGCCTCGGGAATCCGGGGCCGGAGTACGAGGGCAACAGACACAACGCGGGACAGATGGTGACGGCCTTGCTCGCCGAGCGAGCGGGCGGACCGGGCGTGCGCTTCAAGGCGCACAGATCGGGCAACGCCCTCGCCGAGGGACGGCTGGCCGGGGTTCCGGTCACGCTCGCCCGGCCGCGCTCGTACATGAACGTGTCCGGCGGTCCGGTCGCGGCGCTGCTGGCCTTCTATAAGGTCCCGCCGGAACGGCTGGTGGTCATCCACGACGAGCTGGATATTCCGTTCGGCGTGCTGCGGGTGAAGCTTGGCGGCGGCGACAATGGTCACAACGGGCTGCGTTCTATTACCTCCTCACTCGGTACCCGCGACTACTACCGCGTCAGGTTCGGAATCGGCCGTCCGCCCGGCCGGATGGACGCCGCCGTCTATGTGCTGCGCGATTTCACCGTCGCCGAGCGCAAGGACCTGCCGCTGTTTATCGATCGCGGCGCCGATGCTACGGAAACCCTGATTGCTCAGGGCCTGGCCGCCGCCCAGAATAAGTACCACACCGACTAGGTCGAGGAGATCGCGTTCGATGGCAGATGATCATGCACTGGCCGGTGAGCTAGCCGAACAGGCGGGGCAGCGGCTGCTCGAGCTGCGCTCCCGGGGCGGTTCCGGGGACAAGCCGGACGTGCTGCGCAAGGCGGGTGACCGGCTTTCGCACGAATTCCTGGTCGCCGAGCTGGCCCGCCGCCGGCCCGGTGACGTCGTTCTGTCCGAGGAGGCCGCGGACGACCCCGCCCGGCTCGCGGCCCAGCGGGTCTGGATCGTTGACCCGCTCGACGGCACCAGGGAATTCGGCGAACCAGGACGCACCGACTGGGCGGTCCACGTGGCCCTCTGGGAACGGTGCGACACCGAGGGAAACGGTGACCTCACCGCGGGCGCGGTCGCGCTGCCGGGCCAGGGTTACGTCTTGTCCACCACCACCACCGGCTCCGGCGGCGGCCCGGTGCCCGCCGCCGGCCGCGGACGAGGAGACCAGCCGCTGCGGGTCGTGGTGAGCCGGACTCGTGCACCACGGTTCGTTCAGGATATTTCAGACATGATTGATGTGGAACTAATACCCTTGGGATCAGCTGGTGCCAAGGTCGCCGCTGTTGTCGGTGGGGACGCTGATGCGTATATCCACGGAGGCGGGTTTTATGAATGGGACACGGCGGCGCCGGTCGCGGTGGCGCGGGCGGCGGGATTCTACGCATCCCGCATCGACGGATCCGCGCTGGCCTACAACCAGGCCGACCTCCTGATGCCCGATATTCTGGTGTGCCGGCCCTCGCTAGCGGGTCCGCTACTGCAAGCCATCAGGGAAGTAACGCATGCGTCCTGATTATCATCTGTCTCAGCTCGACGTCCTCGAGGCCGAGGCCATCCACATCATGCGCGAGGTCGGTGCCGAGTTCGAGCGGCCGGTGTTGCTTTTCTCCGGTGGTAAGGACTCGGTCGTGATGCTGGCGCTCGCCGAGAAGGCGTTCTGGCCGGCCCGGATCCCGTTCCCTGTGATGCACGTGGACACCGGACACAATTTCCCCAAGGTGCTCGAGTTCCGCGACCGCCGGGTGGCCGAGCTCGGTGTCCGGCTGATCGTCGCGTCGGTGCAGGAATCCATCGATGCGGGGCGGGTCGCCGAGGAGACCGGCAGGCACGCGAGCAGGAACCGGCTGCAGACGGTGACCTTGCTCGACGCGATCGAGGAACACCGCTTCGACGCTCTGTTCGGCGGGGCGCGCCGGGACGAGGAGAAGGCCAGGGCCAAGGAGCGGATCTTCTCGTTCCGGGACGAGTTCGGTCAGTGGGACCCCAAGAACCAGCGGCCGGAACTGTGGAACGTCTACAACACGCGGCTGCGCCGCGGCGAGCACATCCGGGTGTTCCCGCTGTCCAACTGGACCGAGCTCGACGTCTGGGCGTACATCGAGCGGGAGAACCTCGACATCCCGTCCATCTACTACGCGCACGACCGGCAGGTGTTCGAGCGGGACGGCCTGCTGCTGGCCGACAACCCCTACGTGATGCGGGGCGAGGACGAGCCGCTGTTCACCGCCACGGTGCGGTATCGGACGGTGGGCGACATGACCGGCACCGGGGCTGTCTCCTCCTCGGCCGCCACCGTGGCCGAGGTCATCGCGGAGGTGGCGGCCACCCGGATCACCGAACGGGGCCAGACCCGGGGCGACGACCGGGTCAGCGAGGCGGCGATGGAAGACCGCAAGCGCGAGGGGTACTTCTAATGGAAGCTGTCAGCCCGGGGGGGACGAGCCCTCGAGCCCCCCGGATGGATATCATGCGGTTCGCGACCGCCGGGTCGGTGGATGACGGCAAGTCCACGTTGATCGGGCGGCTGCTTTACGACTCGAAGTCGATCTTCACCGACCAGCTGGAAGCGGTCGAGCGAACCAGCCGGGACCGGGGCGAGGACTACACGAACCTGGCCCTGCTGACCGACGGGCTGCGGGCCGAGCGGGAACAGGGCATCACGATCGACGTCGCCTACCGGTACTTCGCGACGCCCCGGCGCAAGTTCATCATCGCCGACACCCCGGGCCACATTCAGTACACCCGGAACATGGTGACCGGCGCGTCCACGGCCGACCTCGCGGTGGTCCTTGTCGACGCGCGCAACGGGCTCACCGAGCAGTCGCGGCGGCACGCGTTCCTCACCACCTTGCTGCGGGTGCCGCACATGGTGCTGGCGGTGAACAAGATGGACCTCGTCGATTACGGGGCCGAGGTCTTTGAGCGGATCCGCGCGGAGTTCTCCGCCTTCGCGGCCCGGCTGGACATCGGCGACCTGACCTTCATCCCGATGTCCGCGCTGCACGGCGACAACGTGGTGGACCGGTCGGCCAACATGCCCTGGTACGACGGGCCGTCGCTGCTGCACCACCTGGAGCACGTGCACATCGCGTCGGACCGCAACCTGATCGACGTCCGGTTCCCGGTCCAGTACGTGATCCGGCCGCACGCCGCCACCGACGCCGAGCTGCATGACTACCGCGGCTATGCGGGTCAGGTGGCCGGCGGCGTGCTCAAGCCGGGCGACGAGGTGATGCACCTGCCGTCGGGCTTCAGCACGCACGTGCGGCGAATTGAGCGCAGTGGCGTCGAGGTGCCCGCAGCATTCGCGCCGATGTCGGTGACGCTGCTGCTCGACGACGACGTGGACATCTCCCGCGGCGACATGATCTGCCGTCCGAATAACCGGCCGCCCGCCGCCCAGGATATCGAGGCGATGCTCTGCTGGATGTCGTCGGATACGGTGCTGACGCGGCGCAGCCGGTTCATCGTCAAGCACACCTCGCGCACGGTCAAGGCCCTCGTCACCGACCTGCATTACCGGATCGACGTGAACACCCTGCACCGCGACGAGGCCGCGACCCAGTTGCGCCTGAACGAGGTGGGCCGGGTCCGGCTCCGCCTGACCCAGCCCATTTTCTGTGATCCCTACAGCAGGAACCGCACCACCGGCGGTCTCATCCTGATCGACGAAAGCACCAACGCCACCATCGGCGCCGCCATGATCACCGAGGCCAGGTAGCGGCAGGCTCGATCGGGGTTGAAAATGGCGACGGCGGCCGATTTCCCCCGGAGGGGGTGCCGGAGGGACGCCGGGGTATGGTCCGGATCGCGGCTTATCGACCTTGACCGGGAGTACCTGTGAGCGCTGATACTTCTGCCGACGACGGCAGGACCACGAACCCGTTCGCCGATCTGAGGGACTTCGTGGCCGTGCCGCGGGTGACCGGGCTGCGGTTGTCCCCGGATGGGAGCTGGCTGGCGGCGACCGTGCAGACGCTGAGCGCTGACCGGAAGAAGTACCTGACCAGCATCTGGCGGGTCGATCCCGGAGGCGGTCAGGCCCGGCGGCTGACCAGGTCCGCCGGGGGCGAGGGCAGCCCGCGCTTCCTGCCGGACGGGTCGCTGCTGTTCACCTCGAAGCGGCCCGATAGCGGCGCGGGCGCGGGGAGCCGGGACTCCTCGTCCGGGGACGTCAGCTCCCTGTGGCTGCTTCCGGCCGCCGGAGGTGAGGCCAGGGTGATCACCGCGCTGCCCGGCGGGGTCGCGGCCGCGGAGGTGGCCAGGGACAACGGAGCCATCGTGGTTGCCTCGCCGGTGCTGCCAGCCGCGGACGGCCATAGCGCGGCCGCCGACGCCCGGCTGCGCGAGGAGCGTGACGACGCCGGGATCACCGCCATCTTGCACGAGTCCTCCCCGGTCAGGTACTGGGATCACGACCTGGGACCGGACCAGGTCCGGCTGTTCGCCGTCGATCCGGACCACGTGCAGAAGACCGACATCGGCTGGGCGGGAGGGGACAAGGAGCCCGCGGTGGCGGGCCCGGACGACCGGGACCAAGACGACGGGGCGGAGTTCGCCGGCCTGCGCGATCTGACCCCCGAACCGGGGCGGGCCCTGGACCGGCAGTCCTTCGAGCTGACCCCCGACGGCACGTCCGTCCTGACCGGGTGGTGGCAGTGGAACCCGGCCGGGGAGTCGCGCAGCGAGCTGGCCATGATCGACGTGGCCACCGGCAAGCGCCGGGTGCTGCTGTCGGTACCGGGGTTCGACTTCGGTGACCCGCGGGTCTCACCGGACGGCCGGTACATCGTCTGCCAGCGCGAAACCCACACCACGGCCGAACGGCCGATGGATCTCACCTTGGTCATGCTCGACACCGGGGACCCGGGCGCAGGCGGCCAGAGCACAGGCGGCCCGGACGCAGGCAGCGAGGCGGGTCGTGACCTGCTGCCGGGCCTGGACCGTTGGCCGCAGGAGCCGGCCTGGTCACCCGATTCCCGCGCGCTGTACTTCGCCGCCGACGCCGCCGGCCGGCGGCCGGTGTTCCGCGTTGACCTCGGCACGGCGGAGGTCACCCGGGTGACCGGTGACGATGGTGCCTACACCGAGCTGAACGTGGCCCCGGACGGCCGGTACCTGTACGCGTTGCGGGCCACGGTGGGCGGCCCGCCCGCCCCGGTCCGCATCGACCTGCAAACTCAGGCGGCCGGGGCCGAGCCCGCCGCGCTTGAGTGCCCCGGTGTCCCGCTCACCGTGCCCGGGCGACTGGAGGAGATCGAGGTCGCCGCCGAGGACGGTCAGCTGATCAGGTCCTGGCTGGTGCTGCCGGAGACCGCGTCGGCTCAGCAGCAGGCGCCGTTGCTGCTCTGGGTGCACGGCGGCCCGATGGGCAGCTGGAATTCGTGGTCGTGGCGGTGGAATCCATGGCTGATGGCGGCCCGCGGCTACGCCGTGCTGCTGCCGGATCCGGCGCTGTCCACCGGTTACGGCCAGGAGTTCATGGTGCGCGCGCACCACGACTGGGGGGCCAGGCCGATGGCCGACATCATGGCCGCGACCGACGCCGCGACGGCCCGCCCGGACATCGACGCGGACCGGGTGGCCATGATGGGCGGGTCCTACGGCGGCTACATGGCGAACTGGATGGCCGGCCACACGGACCGCTTCAAGGCGATCGTGAGCCATGCCGGGCTGTGGGTGCTCGACCAGATGTTCGGCACCACGGATTCTCCGGCGTTCTGGCGGCGGCAGTTCGGCGACCCGCTGACTCACCCGGAGATGTACGAGGCCAACTCGCCCCATCTGCACATCGGCCGGATCCGCACGCCCATGCTGGTCATCCACGGCAACAAGGACTACCGGGTGCCGGTCTCCGAGGCGCTGCGGCTCTGGTGGGACCTGTCCAGCCATGGCGCGGAGGCCAAGTTCCTCTACTTCCCCGACGAGAACCACTGGATCCTGTCCCCGGGTAACGCGCGCATCTGGTACGAGACCGTCTTCGCCTTCCTGGCCCAGCACGTCCTCGAGGAGCCCTGGGAGCGCCCCGCCCTGCTGTGAGCACCATAGGGTGGGGGTTATGGCTCGTGCCGACCTTGACAAGCGCCCCGCCGATGTCGCGGCGATGTTCGACGCCATCGCACCGCGCTATGACCTGCTGAACGACATCCTGTCCGCGGGCCAGGTCAGGCTGTGGCGGCGCGCCGTCGCGCGGATCACCATGGCCGGCCTGGGCGAGCGGGTGCTTGACCTGGCCGCGGGGACAGGGACGTCCTCGCTGACCTTCACGGCCACCGGAGCCGACGCGGTGGCCTGCGATTTTTCCCTGGGCATGCTCAGGGCAGGCCGGTCCCGGCTGGCCCGCGCCGGGTCACGGAGCGACAGCCGCGACGGCGGCGGGCGCCTCGGCTTCGTGGCCGGCGACGCGCTCAGGCTGCCGTTCCGGGACGAGGCGTTCGACGCGGTGACGATCTCGTTCGGGTTGCGGAACGTGGCCAGCCCGGGTGCGGCCCTGGCCGAGATGCGCCGGGTGACCCGTCCGGGCGGCCGGCTGGTGGTGTGCGAGTTCAGCACGATCACGGTGGCGCCCGCCGATAAGCTCTACCGGCGTTACCTGCTCACCGTCCTGCCCGCGATCGCGCGCCGGACGGCTCGCAGCCCGGAAGCCTACGAATACCTGGCGGAATCGATCGCGGACTGGCCGGCTCAGCGCGAACTGGCCGCCCTGATCTCCCGGGCCGGCTGGTCGGCGGTACGGTGGCGGGACCTGAGCATGGGCGTGGTCGCCGTGCACGTCGCCCGGCGTCTATGACCGCACCGATGACCCGGCGTAAAGGCCGGGGCGGTAAGGACTAAACTAATGGCAAAACATTTGTGAAGCGGTTCACAAGACATTCAGGATCTGAGCAAGTGACCGAGTACCCTCCCCCGAAAACCCGCCCCGGCACCGGGCCCTCCGCTGCCTCCCGACCGCCCGCCGACGAGGCGGACGTCATCGTCGTCGGCGCCGGCCCGGCCGGTTCGACGACCGCTTTTTACCTGGCTCAGGCCGGGCTCAACGTGCTGGTGCTTGAGAAGTCCAGGTTCCCCAGGGAGAAGGTCTGCGGCGACGGACTGACCCCGCGCGCGGTCAAGTCCCTGGTCGGCATGGGTATCAGCGTCGGTGAGCAGGATGGCTGGGTGCGGAACAAGGGCCTGCGGGTCATCGGGGCGGGCAAGCGGCTTGAGCTGCCCTGGCCCGAGCTGTCCAGCTATCCCGGTTACGGGCTGGTCAGGACCCGCCACGACCTGGACGAGTCGCTGGCCCGCCGGGCCCAGCAGGCGGGGGCCAAGCTGCTCGAGGGCGTCACCGTGACCGGTCCGGTCATCGACGAGCGCACCGGCCGGATTACCGGGGTCACGGCGCGGGCCGGACGAGCCGGCTCCGGGGAGCACGGCGGCAGCGCCGGCGACCACGGCGCGGAGCGGACCTACACCGCCCGGGTCGTGGTAGCGGCGGACGGCAACTCCTCCCGGCTCTCGCTGGCGATGGGCCTGCGCAAGCGGGACGACCGTCCGCTCGGTGTCGCGGTCAGGACGTACTACCGGACCCCCCGGCACAACGACGACTACCTGGAGTCCTGGCTCGATCTGTGGGACGGCGACCGGATGCTCCCCGGCTACGGCTGGATCTTCGGGATGGGCGACGGGACGTCCAACGTCGGCCTGGGCCTGCTGAACACCAGCGCCGCGTTCGCCCACACCGATTACCATGCCCTGCTGCGGAGCTGGCTGAAGGGCATGCCGGCCGAGTGGGGTTTCACCGAGGAGAACCGCACCCAGCCGGTCCGGGGCGCGGCGCTGCCGATGGGGTTCAACCGGACCCCGCACTACCACCGGGGGCTGCTGCTGGCCGGCGACGCCGGCGGCATGGTGAACCCCTTCAACGGCGAGGGGATCGCGTACGCGATGGAGTCGGGCGAGATCTTGGCCCGCACCATCACCCAGGCGCTCGCGCGGACGAGCCGGGCGGAGACCGAGCGGGTGCTCGCGGGGTATCCGCAGGCGCTCAGGCAAACCTACGGCGGCTACTACACCCTCGGCCGCGCCTTCGTGAAGGCGATCGGCCGGCCGAACCTGATGCGTTTCGCGACCAAGCACGGCATGTCGCGGCCCGCGCTGATGCGGTTCACCGTCAAGCTGCTCGCGAACCTGACCGATCCCGGCGGAGATGCGGCCGACCGGCTGGTCAACGGGCTGTCCAAGCTCGCGCCTAACCCAGAGTGAGGGGTCATGCGGGTATTCCCTAGGATGGGTCGTTGGCATCCGGCTAATGGAGGGAGCGGACCACGATGAGGCTATATGTCCCGATCTTCGTGCTGGCCGTGCTCGCGCTCGGCTTCGCCACCTTTTCGGTGACCTTCGGCGCCTTCGCCGGGCCCAGGCGGTGGAACCGGGCCAAGCTGGAAAGCTACGAGTGCGGCATCGAGCCGACCCCGATGCCGCCGGACGGAGGCCGGGTCCCGGTCAAGTACTACCTGACCGCGATGTTGTTCATCGTGTTCGACATCGAGATCATTTTCCTGTATCCCTGGGCGGTCACCTTCAACAAGCTCGGCGCCTTCGGCTTGGTCGAGATGGTCACCTTTGTCATCACTGTGCTGGTCGCGTACGCCTACATCTGGCGGCGCGGCGGCCTGGAATGGGATTAGCCATGGGCATCGAAGAAAAGCTCCCGAGCGGGGTGCTGCTGACCTCGGTGGAGAAGGTGGCGGGCTGGGCCCGGGCGCGTTCGGTGTGGCCGGCCACCTTCGGCCTGGCCTGCTGCGCCATGGAGCTGATGATGACCGGCGGCCCGAAGCACGACCTGGCCAGGTTCGGCATGGAGCGGGCGTCCAACACCCCCCGGCAGGCGGACCTGATGATCGTGGCCGGCCGGGTCAGCCAGAAGATGGCCCCGGTGCTCAGGCAGATCTACGACCAGATGTCCGACCCCAAATGGGTGATCTCGATGGGCGTCTGCGCCTCGAGCGGCGGGATGTTCAACAACTACGCGATCGTGCAGGGCGTCGACCACATCGTGCCGGTGGACATCTACCTGCCCGGCTGCCCGCCGCGTCCGGAGATGCTGCTCGACTCGATCCTCAAGCTGCACGACAAGATCGAGAACATGAAGCTCGGCAAGAACCGCGACCGGCAGATCACCGAGCTGGAGGAAGCGCGGCTGGCCGTGACGCCGCTGCGGCTGCCCTCGGCGGAGGGACCCGAGCTGTGAGCGGCCCGCAGGAAACCCCCAAGGCGGGGCCGGAGGAGACCCAGGGATCCCAGGCGCCGCAGGGCCCGGTGCCGCCCGCGGCACCGACCGGAACCGCCCCGGACGCGGGCAGCCCGGACGCGGGCAGCCCGGACGCGGGCAGCCTCCCGGCCCGGCTCGGCCAGGAACGACTGGACGAACCGGTCGTCCGCACCGGGATGTTCGGCGTGCAGGCCACCGGCGATACCTCCGGCTACGGCCGGCTCCGGGTGCACCAGCTCCCCCCGGTCGTGAGCACCCGGCCGTACGGTTCCTACTTCGACGCCGTCGCGGACGCACTCGGCGCGGCGCTCGAGGCCGCCGGGCTCCGTTTCTCCGACGCGATCGAGCGGGTCGTGGTGGACCGGGGCGAGATTACCTTTCATGTCCGCCGGGAGCGGCTGCCCGCGGTGGCCGCGGAGTTCCGCGACGACCCGGCGCTGGCCTTCGAGCTGTGCTGCGGGGTCTCCGGCGTGCACTACCTGGCCGAGACCGGCCGCGAGCTGCGCGCGGTCTACCATCTGCTGTCGATCACCCACAACCGCCGGGTGCGACTGGAGGTCAGCGCGCCGGACGCCGACCCGCACATCCCCTCGCTGGTCGGCGTGTACCCGACGTGCAACTGGCACGAGCGAGAGACCTGGGACTTCTTCGGGCTCATCTTCGACGGGCATCCGGCCCTGACCAGGATCCAGATGCCGGACGACTGGAAGGGACACCCGCAGCGTAAGGACTACCCGCTCGGCGGCATCCCGGTCGAGTACCGCGGCGCCAAGATCCCGGCTCCGGACGAGCGGAGGCACTACTCATGACCGAAGCGCAGACGCCGGCTGCACCGGCCGGCGCGGGCGACGCCGAGGACGACGCCGCGCAGGGCCGGGTCTACACGGTTTCCGGTGAGGACTGGGACGAGCTCGTCGCCGCCGCCAACGAGGCCAAGGACTTCGAGAGCGGCGAGCGGCTCGTCATCAACATGGGCCCGCAGCACCCGTCCACCCACGGGGTGCTCCGGCTGATCCTCACGCTGGAGGGCGAGACCGTCGCCGAGGTGCGCGCGTCCATCGGCTACCTGCACACCGGCATCGAGAAGAACATGGAGTACCGCACCTGGACGCAGGGCGTCACGTTCTGCACCCGGATGGACTACCTCATGCCGTTCTTCAACGAGGCGGCGTACTGCTTCGCGGTGGAGCGGCTGCTCGGCATCGAAGACAAGATCCCCGAGC
The DNA here is from genome assembly GCA_050010815.1 of Streptosporangiaceae bacterium. GTDB lineage: Bacteria > Actinomycetota > Actinomycetes > Streptosporangiales > Streptosporangiaceae > Palsa-504. Next base: position 10,626 of record JBEKKH010000116.1, read on the forward strand.
GGGCCCAGATCATCAGGGTCATGCTGATGGAGCTCAACCGGGTGTCCTCCCATCTGCAGGGCATCGGGCCGATGGGCATGGATCTGGGCGCGACCACGATCTTCCTGCAGGGCCTGCGGATGCGGGAGCGCATCCTCGATCTGTACGAGCTGATCACCGGGCTGCGGATGAACCACGCCTACATCCGGCCGGGCGGCCTCGCGCAGGACCTGCCACCCGGCGCCCTGGAGGCGATCCGGGCGTTCCTGGACGGCGCCCCGCAGCTGGTGCACGAGCTGCGCGCGCTGATCGACGCCAACCCGGTCTTCGCCGGCCGGACCAAGGGCGTCGCTTACCTGGACCTGGCCGGCTGCATGGCGCTGGGGGTGACCGGTCCGATGCTCAGGGCGGCCGGACTGCCCTGGGACCTGCGCAAGTCCCAGCCGTACAGCGGCTACGAGACCTATGACTTCGAGGTTCCGGTCACCGATACGTGCGACGCGTACGGCCGGTACATACTCCGGATGGATGAGATCGATCAGTCGCTGAGGATCGTCAGGCAGTGCGTCGACCGGCTCGCCGCCCGCGGTCCGGCCGGCTCGGACACCGATCCGGTGATGATCCGCGACGCCAAGATCGGCTGGCCGGCCAGGCTGTCGCTCGGCCCGGACGGCCTGGGGCCTTCGCCTGAGCACATCGCGCACATCATGGGCCAGTCCATGGAGGCGCTCATCCACCATTTCAAGCTGATCACCGAGGGGTTCCGGGTGCCGGCCGGCCAGGCGTACGCGGCGGTCGAATCCGCCCGCGGCGAGCTGGGCGCGCACGTGGTGAGCGACGGCGGTACCCGGCCGTACCGGGTCCACTTCCGCGACCCCTCGTTCACCAACCTGCAGTCGATCGCCGCGCTGTGCGAGGGCGGCCAGGTGGCCGACGTGATCGCCGCGATCTCGAGCATCGATCCCGTGATGGGAGGCGTGGACAGGTAATGCCGTTCAGCGAGGATGTGCTCGGCCGCCTCGACGCGGACGCGGCGCAGATCATCGGCAAGTACCCGCGGCCGAGATCTGCGCTGCTGCCGCTGCTTCATCTCGTCCAGTCGGAAGAAGGCTTCGTCTCCGCCGACGGGATCGAGTACTGCGCGGCGAAATTCGGGCTGACCGAGGCGGAAGTCACCTCGGTGCTGAGCTTCTACACGATGTACAAGCGCCGTCCGGTCGGCGAGTACCACGTCGGCGTGTGCACCAACACCCTGTGCGCGATCATGGGCGGCGACCAGATCTTCGCCGAGCTCACCGAGCACCTCGGCGTCGGCAACGACGAGACGACGCCGGACGGCAAGGTCATCCTCGAGCACATCGAGTGCAACGCCGCCTGCGATTACGCCCCGGTCGTGATGGTGAACTGGGAATTCTTCGACAACCAGACGCCGAGCAGCGCCCGTCAGCTGGTGGACGACCTGCGCGCAGGGAACCCGGTGAGCCCGACCCGCGGGGCGTCCCGGCTGTGCACCTGGAAGCAGGCGTCCCGGATCCTGGCGGGCTTCGGCGACGGCCAGGCCACCGACGGCCCGACGGCCGGCCCGGCCAGCCTGGTCGGCCTCAAGATCGCCAGGGAGCGCGGCTGGACCGCCCCCTCGCCGGACCGCGACTCGGACGACAGATCGGGCGGCAGTTCGGGCAGCAGCTCGGGAAACGGAGCCCCGCACGCCGGGGCGGGCGGCTCGGCGGGCTCCGGGCCGGCCGGGTCCGGGGTCTCCCCGGCGGACTCCGCCTCGCCCGTGCCGGGCAAGTCCCCCGAACCGGGGCAGCCCCCCGAGGGGGGCCAGACGCCCAAGGCGCGGAGCTCGGGCCGGTCCAGGCCCGCAGCTCAGAAGAAGCCCCCGGAAGCGGGCGGGTCGTCCCAGCCAGAGCAGGAGTCGCCGTGACGGACATGCTTACCCCGGTGCTGACGGCGCTGTGGGACCAGCCCGGCGCCTTCACCCTGGACGGCTACAAGGACCACGGCGGCTGGCAGGCGCTGCCCAAGGCGCTGGCGCTCGAGCCGGACGCCCTGATGGCCCAGGTCAAGGACGCGTCCCTGCGGGGCCGCGGCGGAGCGGGCTTCCCGACCGGGGTGAAGTGGAGCTTCCTGCCGCAGGGTGACGCCAAGCCGCACTACCTGGTCGTCAACGCGGACGAGTCCGAGCCGGGCACCTGCAAGGACGTCCCGCTGATGATGGCCGACCCGCACCTGCTCATCGAGGGCATCGCCATCACCGCGTACGCGATCAGGGCCAAGCACGCGTTCATCTACGTCCGCGGCGAGGTGCTGCACGTGGTGCGGCGGCTGCGGCACGCGGTGGAGGAGGCCTACGCGGCCGGCTATCTCGGCACCGACATCCTCGGTTCGGGGTTCGACCTGGAAGTGATCGTGCACGCGGGGGCCGGTGCCTACATCTGCGGTGAGGAATCGGCGCTGCTCACCTCGCTCGAGGGCTACCGGGGCCTGCCCAGGCTCCGGCCGCCCTTCCCGGCCGTGGCGGGCCTGTACGCCTGCCCCACGGTGATCAACAACGTGGAGTCGATCGCCAGCGTGCCGTCGATCGTGGCGAACGGCGCGGATTGGTTCGCCGGCCTGGGCACCGAGAAGTCCAAGGGCTTCGGCATCTTCTCGCTGTCCGGCCACGTCAGGGCACCCGGCCAGTACGAGGCGCCGCTCGGCATCACGCTGCGCGAGCTGCTCGACCTGGCGGGCGGCGTCCGGGCCGGGCACCGGCTGAAGTTCTGGACGCCGGGCGGCTCGTCGACCCCGCTGCTGACCGACGCCCATCTCGACGTGCCGCTCGACTTCGAATCGGTGGCGGCCGCCGGATCCATGCTCGGCACCCGGGCCCTGCAGATCTTCGACGAGACCACCTGCGTGGTCCGGGCGGTGCTCCGCTGGACCGAGTTCTACGAGCACGAGTCGTGCGGGAAATGCACCCCGTGCCGCGAGGGGACGTTCTGGATGGTTAAGGTGCTCGAACGGCTGGAACATGGCCACGGCACCGAGGAGGACCTGGAGAAACTCCTGGATATCTGCGACAACATCCTGGGCCGCGCGTTCTGCGCCCTCGGCGACGGCGCGACCAGCCCGATCACCTCGGGCATCCAGTACTTCAGGGACGAGTTCATGCAGCACCAGAAGGAAGGCGGCTGCCCCTTCGATCAGGCTGCCTCGACGCTCTTCGGGGACCGCGGGGGGCCTGGGGGGTCGTCCTTCCCGAGGGGGGTCCGGGGGGATGGGTCCCCCCGGGATGGGAAGCCAGCAGGGAGTGAGTCGTGACGGTGCAGACCACGCAGGACACCGTGACCGTCACCATCGACGGGTTCGAGATCGCGGTGCCGAAGGGAACCCTGGTGATCAGGGCGGCCGAGCTGCTCGGCATCCAGATCCCGCGGTTCTGCGATCACCCGCTGCTCGACCCGATCGGCGCCTGCCGGCAGTGCCTGGTCGAGGTGGAAGGCCAGCGCAAGCCGCTGGCCTCCTGCACCACCGCCTGCACGGAGGGCATGGTGGTGCGCAGCCAGCTCACCTCGGCGGTGGCCGAGAAGGCGCAGCGGGGCGTGATGGAACTGCTGCTCATCAACCATCCGCTCGACTGCCCGATGTGCGACAAGGGCGGCGAATGCCCGCTGCAGAACCAGGCCATGTCCTCGGGCCAGGGCGAGACCAGGTTCACCGAGGACAAGCGCACCTTCGACAAGCCGGTGCCGATCTCCACCGAGGTGCTGCTCGACCGGGAGCGCTGCATCTCCTGCACCCGCTGCGTGCGGACCTCCGAAGAGATCGCCGGGGACGCGTTCATCGATTTCCTCGATCGCGGCCCCAACCAGATGATCGGCACCGCCGAGGGCAAGCCGTTCAACTCGTACTTCTCCGGCAACACCGTGCAGGTCTGCCCGGTGGGTGCGCTCACCGGCGCCGCCTACCGGTTCAGGTCCCGCCCGTTTGACCTGGTGTCGGTGCCGAGCGTGTGCGAGCACTGCGCGTCGGGCTGCCGGCAGCGGACCGACGTCAGGCGCGGCCGGGTCACCCGGCGGCTGGCCGGCGACGACCCGGCGGTCAACGAGGAGTGGAACTGCGACAAGGGCCGCTGGGCGTTTACCTACGCGACCCAGCCCGACCGGCTCACCTCCCCGCTGATCCGGGACGACGACGGGGTGCTCGTGCCGACGTCCTGGCCGCACGCGCTGGGCGTGGCCGCCGCCGGGCTGGCCGCGGCCCGCGGCGCGCCCTACCCGGCGGCCCAGGGCGCCCCCGGCGAGGACGCCGCCGAGGAGGGCAGCACCGACGAGGGCAGCACCGAGGGGAGACCGCGCGGCGTCGGCGTGCTGGCCGGCGGCCGGCTGACCCTGGAGGACGCCTACGCGTACGCGAAGTTCGCCCGGGTCGCCCTGGACACCAACGACGTGGACATGCGAGCCAGGCCGCACTCGGCCGAGGAGGAGCAGTTCCTGGCCGCCTGCGTGGCCGGGCGCGGCATCGGCGTCAGCTACGCCGACCTGGAGCAGGCACCCGCCGTCTTGCTGGCCGGATTCGAGCCAGAGGACGAGTCGCCCATGATCTTTCTGCGGCTCCGCAAGGCCGTCCGGCGCCACCACCTGCAGGTGTTCTCGATCGCGGCGCTGGCCAGCCCCGGCCTGGTCAAGCTGTCCGGCGAGCTGCTGACGACCCTGCCAGGAGATGAGGCCGCCGCGCTGACCGCGCTCGCCGCGGGTGGTGCGCCCAGCGCCCCGGAGCCCCCCGTGGCCGGGGGGATCCATACCCCAGGACCTCCCTTGCAGGAGTGGCAGCGGATCGGCGAGGCGCTCGCCGCACCCGGTGCGGTGATCCTCGCCGGGGAACGGCTGGCCGAGGTCCCGGGTGCGCTGGCGGCCGTGGCCAGGCTCGCGGTCGCGTCGGGCGCCCGGCTGGCCTGGGTTCCGCGCCGGGCGGGTGAGCGGGGCGCCGTCGAGGCCGGGGCCCTGCCGGGGCTGCTGCCGATCGGGCGCCCGGTGACCGACGCCACGGCCCGCGCCGAAGTGGCCAGGACCTGGGGCAAGAGCTCGCTGCCTGACCTGCCGGGCCGCGACACCAGCGAGATTCTCGCCGCCGCCGCGGACGGCGAGCTCGGCGCCCTGGTGATGGCCGGGGTGGACCCGCAGGACCTGCCCGATCCGGCGGCCGCGCGGCACG
>JBEKKH010000117.1:0-15600 GCA_050010815.1 Streptosporangiaceae bacterium
CAGCCGCTGTTCGGCCGCGGGCTCGAACTGGACAGCGTCGACGCCCTGGAGATCGTGGTGGGGCTGGAAGCGACCTTCGGCGCCAGCGTCACCGACGACGACCGGGAGGCGTTCGGATCGGTGGCCAAGCTAGCAGAGCGCATCCGTGACCAGTCCTGAGCGCGTGACCAGTCCTGAGCGCGTGACCAGTCCTGAGCGCGTGACCAGTCCTGAGCGGCGGGTCAGCGTCCGATCCCTGCGCACCGTGAAGACGGTGCACGGCCTGCCGCTTCCGCTGCGAGGCGACGTCCTGGAGCAGATACTTCCCCACCGGGGCTCGTTCGCGCTGCTGGACCGGGTCGACGACATCGAACCGGGGAAGTGGGCCAAGGGACGGCGTCTGGTCGCGCGGACCGACCCGGTGTTCGCGGACCACTTCCCGGGCCGGCCCATCATCCCCGGGGTGCTTCTCATCGAGACCTTGGGCCAGCTCTCCGGCATCGTGCTATGGAGCTTGCCCCCCGCTGAGGGAAAGGAACCCATCTCGGCCGGGTCGTTCGGCGTCCTGGCCGGCATTAAGCGGTTCCGTTTCCATCGCCTGGTGGTGCCGGGTGACGTGGTGGAACTTCACACGGCCTGCACGGCGCGCGTCGGCAGGATCAGCGAGTTCGACGTGACCGCCCATGTCGACAGGGAGCTGGCGGCGAGCGGGAGCTTGCAGATCGGCTTCCGGGTATCAGAGTGAGAGGGAGACTATGACGAGTGTTGCTATCGACCTGCTCGGGGCTGGTCGCTTCGGCGACGGCCTGACGACGACGACCATCGGCGCGGCCACGGTCGTGTGGAACTTCGGCGACTTCGAGGCCGAGTGCTCGGCGCTGCGGGCCGGAGCGGGTCTCATCGACATCAGCTCCGGCGGTCCCATCGCAGTGTCCGGCGCCCAGGCGGTCGACCTGCTCCAGGCGTGCCTGAGCCGGGACATCGAGTTCCTGATCCCCGACCGGGCCCAGTGGTCGATCGTCTTGCATCCCGACGGGACCATCGTCGATGTGGTGACGGTCATCGCCGGTGACGGTGACTACACCGTCCTGACCGGGCCCGGCCGGGCCGCCGACGTCGAAGCCGCGCTGCGGGACGCCGCCGGGGACCTGGACGTCCGAATCGACAACCTCGAGGCCCGCACCGCGGTCTTCGCGGTGGAGGGCCCGCGGTCGTGGAAGGCCGTGGCCGCCGTTCTCGGGGCCGAATACGTCTCCCTGGCCTACGAGAACGTCCTCGCGATCGAGATCGACGGGCGCGAATGCCTGCTGGGCCGTATCGGCGTGACGGGCGAGTACGGTTACACCTTCATCCTCCCGGACGACATCGCCGCCGACCTCTGGGAACAGCTCGTGGCCGCGGGGGCCGCGCCGGCCGGGCACCAGGCCCGGGAGACGGCGATGCTGGAGGTGCGTCAGCCCATCGTCCACCGCGAGGTGCGGGCCGAGGACACCGTCATCAGCGCCGGCCTCAACTGGCTCGTCGACCTCAGCAAGGAGGCCTTCGTAGGGCGGGAGGCCCTGGTGGCGGCAGCCGCGCTGGCCCCGGTCAGCGTACCGGTGGGATTCATGGTCAGCTCTGGTGAGGCGCAGGCCGGCGACAGCTTGTTTGTCGGGGACGAGACCGTGGGCGAGATCATGTACATCACCGCCTCACCCAACCTGGGCGCCAGCATCGGCCTGGCCAGGGTGGCCAGGGAGTGGCAGGCCGCGGGCCTGGACTTCCGGACGGACACAGCCGGCGTGCGGACCCTCGCCCCTCCGTACTTCGTGCCCACGAGCTGGAGCACGTCCATCGATGCCTGACCTGTCCCCCGTGTTTGATGTCACTGCTGTGCCCGAAAGGATGATGAGATGGTAGCGGTAGCGGTGTCGGGAATCGGCATCAGATGCGCGGGGTCGGACGACGCCGTCGCCTTCTGGAAAAACATCACCGATGGCCGTAGCTCGGTCCGCCCGGTCGTCGGTCTCGACATCGACGGCTGCGCCTGCCAGATCGGGGGTCAGATCACCACGCTGGCCGCCACCGGCGACGAACGGGTCGTGCAGATCCTGATCGGGGCCGCCACCGAGGCGCTCATGGAGTCGGGGGTCGACCTGGGGAGCGTCGACCCGACCCGGGTAGGGCTGTCGCTCGGGCAGTGCCAGGGATCGCTGGCGGACGAGAACTCGGCCCACTTCATGCACGAGGATGTCGACGCGCTCGCCGCCCACTTCGGCGTGACAGGTCCGCGCGTGGTGATCTCGACCGCGTGCACCGCGGGGGCGGCCGCGCTGGCCCTGGCGGCTGAGCGCATCGCCTCCGGTGAGGTCGACGTCATGATCGCCGGAGGGGTGGACGGCCTGTCCAGCTTCACCTGGCGGGGCTTCACCAGCCTGCAGTCGCTGGCTCCGCAGGGCTGCGCGGCCTACAGCCGGTCGGACGGCCTGGTCCTGGGTGAGGGTTCCGGGATCTTCGTGCTTGAGCCGCTGGACCGGGTCCTGGCCGAGGGCAGGACACCGGTGGCCGAACTGCTCGGCTGGGGCTTTTCCGCGGACGCCCACCACATCACCGCACCGGACCCGAGCGGGCGCGGCGCGGTACTGGCCATGCAGCGGGCCTTGTCGCGCGCTGGCCTGGAGTTCGACGACATCGACTACGTCTGCGGCCACGGGACCGGGACCCAGGCCAACGACCAGATGGAGGTGAAGGCGCTGCGGCTGGCCTTCGGCGAGCGAGCGCCGTCGGTCCCCCTGAGCAGCATCAAACCGGCCGTCGGCCACATGCTGGGCGCGGCCGGGGCGGTCGAGGCGGCCGCCAGCGTCTTCGCCCTCCGTGACGGCATACTCCCGCCCACGCTCAACTTCGCCGCGGAGAGAGACTCCGACCTGGACTTCGTCCCCAATGCCGCCCGGAAGGCGACCCTGAAGGTCGTGATGTCCAACAACTACGCCTTCGGCGGCAACAACAGCTCGCTGGTTTTCGGCCGGCCGGGGAGCCGGGCGCAGCCCGGCCCTGCCGTGCCCATACGGGACGTATGGGTGACCGGGATCGGGCTGGCCGGCGGGCTCGGGATGGGATACGAAGCATGGCGTGAGGCGCTCTACGAAGGCCGCACCGCACTCCGGCCGTTCGAGACCTTGCACCCGAAGGACTCCGTGCTGACTGTCGGGGCCGAGTTCCCTGAGCTGTCGCCCCGCGGGGTGACCACGCCGGCCGAGTGGCGCCAGCTGGACCCGCTGAGCCGGCTCGCGCTGACCGTGGCCCGTCAGGCGTGGCAGGACGCCGGCCTGCGGCGGCTGACTCCGGCCGAAGGGACCAACGTCGCCGTGATCTACGGTTCCGGCACCGGGCCGTTGTCAGCGATCCGGCGTTTCCAGGTTTCCGTCGCCGAGGGGAACCCCAGCCCGGGCCACTTCCCTAACACCGTCTATCCGGCCGCGCCGGGGCACGTGTGCAAGGCGCTGGGGCTGCGCGGCCCCACCACCACCTTCACCTCCGGTGGTCTGGCCGGGATGCACGCCATCGAGTACGCGAGCGCGCTGGTAGCGCGAGGGGAGGTCGACCGGGCCCTGGTCATCGCCGCCGAGGAGCTGACCGAGTGGCACCTCGAGGCCGGCGGCGACCAGAAGGCGTACCTGGCCCCCGACCGGGCCCGGCCGTTCCAGCGCGGGAGCAAGGGAGCCAACCTCGGCAGCGCCGGCGTGGCCCTGATGATCGAGTCGGCCGACGTCGCGCGGGCACGCCAGGCCCGCCATTACGGCACGATCCTGGGCACCGCGGTCGGCGGTGACATCGGGAGGTCGGTGCTTCCCGATCCCCGTGGCCTGCGCTGGACCGCAGTCGTGCGTCAGGCCCTCGAACGGGCCGGGGTCGCCGCCGGGGACGTCGGGTACGTCTCGGCCGCCGCCAACGGGGCCATCGAGCTCGACTCCATCGAGACAGGCGTCATTTCACGGGTCCTCGGCCGCCGGGTCGCGATCTCGGCGACGAAGGCGGCGACGGGTGAGACTCTCGGCGCGGGCGCGGGTGTCGCCCTGGCCGCGGCGTTGATGGCCGTCCAGACGGGCCAGGCTCCGCCGACGGCTGGGCTCGATGATCCGGTGGGCGCGGGACGGGTCCGCCATGTGATGGGCCACCCGGCCCCCCTCGACGGGCCGATCGCGCTCGTGGATGCCTTCTCTCTCGGCGGCAACTACGGAGCGATCGTGGTGGGCCCGTGAGCCAGGTGCGCTACGCGGCCGAGCGATATTACGGCCGCCTGGGCCCCGGCGCGCTCGAGGAGCTGACTCGCCTGGAGCTGGCCGGGGCGCGCGGACCGTACGAGTGCCAGCGAGTGGCGGCCATGGTCGCCGCCAAGCGGGCCGCGCTGCGCCTGTGCCCGGACTGGGCGCCCGCCGACCTGGAGATCCTGCGCCGCCACAACGCCGCCCCGGTCCTGCGGGTGGCCGGACAGGTAGCCGACGTCCAGGTCTCGCTGTCCCACGCCGGGGGCCTGGCGGTGGCGGCCGTGCGGTGGTTCGGGGACCGGGAGCCGAGCTGATGCGGGCGGTCGTGCAAACCGGCATCGGTGCCCCGGACGTCCTGGCATGGCGCGAGGTGCCCGATCCCCCGCTGATCCGGGGCGGGGTTCTCATCAGGACCACGGCGGTGGGGGTCAACTTCCACGACGTCGAGATCAGAAGGCAGGGCGAGCGGGGCCTGTCGCTGCCGTTCACCCCGGGCACGGACCTGGTCGGTGTCGTCGAGCGGGTGGCCGACGACGTCGCGCACATCGTGCCGGGGGACCGGGTCCTGGCCCTCTTGCAGCACGGCGGATACGCCACCAAGGTCGTCTCCCACGCCAACCTGACTGTCCCGATCCCCGACGGGGTGAGCGACGAGATGGCCGCCTCGGTCCCCGTCGCGGGGCTCACGGCGTGGTTCCTGACCCGGAGTCTGGCCCTGCCGGAAGGGTCTCAGGTCGTCGTCCACGCCGCCGCCGGCGGCGTCGGCTCGTGGTTCGGCGCCCTGCTGCGGGACACCCCGCTGCGCACTATCGGCATCGTATCGTCCCCGGCCAAGCGGGAGGCCGCGTTCGAGTCCGGCTACGACGCCGTGGTGGACCGCTCGGCGCACCCCGACCTCGTCGCGGCGGTGCTGACGGCGACCCGTCGACGGGGCGCGGACCTGGTCTTCGACGCGGTCGCCGGTCCCGCCTTCGCCGACTCGTTCAGGATGCTCAAGCCGGAGGGCACGGTGATCCTCTACGGGCGGGCCGCGGGTCCGCCCGCTCTGCTCGACCTGCCCGAGGCGTTCCTCGACGCCCGCAAGAACATCGGGCTACGGACGTTCTTCCTCAGCCGGACCTTGCTGGCCCGGATGAAGGAGGTACCGGACGCGATGTCCGCCCTGCTTGAGGTCATCAGGGACGGCGGGGTGCCGATGCGGATCACGACGATGCCGCTGCACGCTGCGGGTGAGGCGCAGCGCCTGCTTGAGTCCTCCTCGACGGTCGGCAAGGTGGTCCTCATCCCCGGCTCAGGTCCGTGAACAGCTGCGATATCGCGGTGATCGGGGCCGGACCCGTCGGGCTGACGCTGCTCACCGCGCTGCGCCGGGACGGCATCGACGCGGTCGCCTTCGACGGCGGGCCCGGCCCGACCAACTACCCGAAATCGCGGCTAGTCAGTGCCCGCTCCATGGAGATCTTCCGGCGGCTGGACGTAGCCGCGGAGGTGAAGGCAGCCAGCCTTGCCGCGCAGTGGTGTCAGCACCTGGTCGTGCGGCGGTCAGTGACCACTCCCGAGCTGGCCCGGATCGAACGACCCACCGCGGCCGGACGCAGCCCGGAAGCCCCGGCGCTGTGCACCCAGGACGCGCTGGAGCACGTCCTGACCGCGAATCTGGACGACCGCTTTCCCGGATTTCCCGCAGCGGTGCGGTGGCGGTCCACGGTGACAAGGATCGAGCCGGACGACGCCGGCGTCACGGTGGGTGTCCGCGGCCGGGACAGCGCCGAGCAGGCGTGGCGCGCCGCCTACGCGGTCTGCGCCGACGGGATACGCGGCATCAGCGGCACGCTTCCCGGTGCGGGGCGCCGCCGGGTGTTCGGCCGCCAGGTCAGCATCCGGGCCTGCGTAGGGCTCAGCCCGTGGACCGATGCGGTCCCCGCGTTCATCTCCTATCTCGTCGACCGGGGCCTGTCCGCGCAGCTGCTTGTCGTCGACGGCAAGGACGACTGGATCGTGTCCAGTCTGGCCCGCAGGGGCGAGACGGTGCTCGACTACGGTCCGGAGCGGGCTCGGGCCCTGCTCGCCACCGTCACCGGCCTGCCCGAGTCCGACCCGGTCATCCGCGCCGCGAGGATCACCGACGTGCGCATGTGGGACCTGGCCACCAGGGTCGGCGACAGTTTCCGTCACGATCGTATGGTGCGGGCCGGGGATGCCGCCCACGAGATCCTGCCGACCGGGGCGATGGGGCTTAACCTCGGCATTGCCGACGCCGACGCGCTGGCCTGGCGCCTGCGGGCCATCCTCGAAGGATGGGCCGACCCAGCGGTGCTCGACGACTATGACCGCGAGCGGCGGGCTGCGGCGGTGCGGACCGCCGCCTGGAGCCGCGCCAACCTCAACGCGGTAGCCCTCATGCTCGGCGCGGCCGCCCGGCATGACGACTCGGCGCTCGCTGACGCGGCGACGGCCCTCGCCGCCTACCTCGACACGAGCGGACTCGAACTCGCCCCGGCGCCTGGGCGATCTGACAGCGGCCCCGGCGATCTGACCGCTGACCAGAGACCTAACGGCGGCCCGGCGATCTGACGACAGGCCGGTCCCGTGTCGGTGATCCGGGCCTTCGACATTGCGTAAATCGCACTAAGTGAGAATTTGACTCCTCATTGTCGCCGAGGCTATTGACGGGAAAACCATGCCGGAATACGTTGTTTGAGCGATAATTATTAAGAAACTTTACTATTAATAGTGGTCGCGTCGGAGCGGGAACGAGACCGGGCCAGGCGGTGCGCGGTGCGCTGTGCGGGCCGGACGGGCCGGGCCTGGCAGGTGCCCATCGGATCGAGCGGCTTCGGAGGAGCCCATGAATCCGCATCCAGCAACACCACGTCCCCGGGCCGGGGCACCCCAACCCCGCTACCGGCTGCTGGCCGCGACCGGGGCATGCCTGCTGGCGGCCGGCGCAGGCGGCGCGTTCGTCGTCACGGCGGCCGGGGCCAGCACGCACGCCACAGCCCTGGGCGACAACTGGTACGAATCCGCCCCGTACTACAGCACGCTGGATTCCAGTGCCCCGGACCTGGGGCAGGTGATGGCGGCCACCGGGCAAAAGGCCTTCGATATGGCGTTCATCCTGGCCGACGGTAGCTCGTGCGATCCGTCCTGGGACGGCACCGATCCGGTGTCATCCGACACCTCAGTCGGGCCGGTGATCGACGAGGTGCGCAATGACGGCGGCGACGTGATCGTCTCCGCGGGCGGCTACAACGGCACCAAGCTTGGCCAGGTCTGCGACTCGGCTTCGGCCACTGCCGCCGCGTACCAGCAGGTCATCTCCACGTACGGGCTGCACGCGATGGACTTCGACCTAGAGGAACCGGAGATCGAGGACTCCGCGGCGATCGCCAACGAACTGGGCGCCGCGCAGATCCTGCAGCAGGAGGACCCCGGATTGTTCGTGTCGGTGACAATGCCGAGCACCGCGACCGGGGCGAACTACTTCGGCCAGCTGCTGCTCGACGAGGCCGAGTCCCTAGGCTTCACGCCGGACGACTACACGATCATGCCGTTCGATGGCGGGTTCAGCGGCGGGGCGTCGCAGGTCACCGCGTTGCAGGACTTCAACGCGCAGCTGATGAACACGTTCGGCTGGTCCAGCGCGCAGGCGTACGCGCACGAGGGTTTCTCCGGCATGAACGGCCGCTCGGACACCGGCGAGATCTTCACCCAGAGCGACTTCCAGACCGTGCTCAGCTTCGCCCAGGACAATGGGATGAGCCGGTTCTCGTTCTGGTCGGTCAACCGGGACCGGGAGTGCAACCCGCCGGACAACAACGGCACCACCTCCAGCGAGTGCAGCAGCGTGACCCAGAACCCGTGGGACTTCACCGCCTACACGGTCGCGTTCGCCAACGGGGCACCGGTGACCTCGCCGTCCTCCCCGCCACCGTCCTCTCCCCCGCCCTCGTCACCGCCGCCGTCCTCGCCGGGCACCTGCTCGGCCCCGGCCTGGTCGGCGAGCGGGACCTACACCTCAGGCAACGAGGTGTCCTACAACGGCCACCAGTGGACCGCTAACCAGTGGAATTACGACGAGGTGCCCGGCGGCGCATCCGGAGCCTGGAACGACGACGGCGCCTGCTGACCGGTCCGACGGGCCCGCCCGCCATCGCGCGGATGGCGGGCGGGGCCCGATTGGACGGGACACCCGGGCGAGCAGGGCCTGGGCCACCCGTCCCAGCCGTGCCGGCGAAGCACCCTGGCGACCTCGACGGCCGTCGCGCAGGCCTCCCACTTGACCTGGGTCCAGCCATACCTGAGCGTCTGCTGCCCGTCCACGGCCGCGGCATTGTCACGCGCCCTGTCCCGCCACTGACGCTCGGCCGGGTGAGCCAGCCGCCCGTCCAGCTCGACCACCACGCCATATGGCTGATAAACGCGATCCCGGCGCCCGCGGCGGCCACCCGGTCCGGCGAACGGCACCTGGCGATCCGGCTCCGGCAACCCATGCGCCCGCTCCACGTCGCGGTGATAGCGAAACTCCAGCACCGAATGGTCCCCGCCACCCGCCGCCACGATTAGTGCGTCCAGATCAGCCCGCCAGCGCAGCTTCGTGCGCACGCTCATGGCGTTACGTAGCCGGGTCTCGTCGGTGAGACCCCGGGCAAAGGCGCGAGTCACCCAACCGCACACGTCATCAAAGCTCTTCGCGGTCTGGGTGAGATCAAGCACCGTCTCCTCGACCTTGGTCCGCGGCGGATTGCTATAACCCTCCACGGTCTCCACGGCACGGTCGGAACGATGAAGGCACACCCCTTCGACTGCGGTGATCCGGCGCTCGTGCGGGACCGTCACATGGACCGGGCCAGTCGCCTTGCCCTTATCGATGAGCCCGTTCAGTTCAGCCGCTGTTTCGTAACTGACGGCCGCGCCCGGACCGGAAGCAAGCACCGCAGCCCATAGCTGCGCATAGCGTCCGGGGGCTCCCGTGAAGGTGGCGTAGACCCCATGATGAATTGGCTGCCACCAGCCGCTCCTTAGCCTGAACTTGATCATGTCGGAAGAAAGGCCGGCCCGGAGGGCCTGCGGGCGGGAGACGACGCCGGACTGACGCCGAGCCAGGTTACCCAGCGTAGGAGGAAGCTCGCATTTCATGCCGCACATTGTGCCGGCACCCACCGACATTCACGTCGAAGACAAGTTATCGGGGAGGATTTGGGCTTGGGGGAGCATTTTGTGCACCCCGGTACACAAAACTCTCCCACAGGCCAAAATCCTCCCCGCAAAGTCACCGCTTGGGTCTCCGGAGTGGGAATGACGGGTGTAATGGGGTTGACGGGACCAGTGAGGACGCCGAAAAGGTGCCAGAAGGTGGGAGGAGCGGGGTGGGTTTTGACGTGGGAGGATTGGCGCGGGGTTAGAGGTCGGGGAGAGGGATGGCGGGGTCGGTCAGGCGGGAAGGGTCGATCTTGCGGGCGGAGCGGACGAGGGACTGGATGTCGTCGTTGACGTCCCAGACGTTGACGTTCATGCCGGCCACCACGGAGCCGTGGTGCAGCCAGAACGCGATGAACTCCAGCGCCTTCGGGTCGCCGCGAAAGAGGACCTGGTCATAGGAGCCGGGTGAGGGCAGGCCCGCGCATTCCATGCCGAGGTCGTACTGGTCGCTGTAGAAGTAGGGCACCGGGTCGTACACCACGGGCTGGCCGAGCATCGACCGGGCGGCAGCCGGGCCGCCGTTCAGCGCGTTGGCCCAGTGCTCCACGCGGACCCGGCGGCCGAGCAGCGGGTGAAACGAGTTCGCGACGTCGCCGGCCGCGAAGATGTTCGGGTCGGAGGTGCGTAGCGCGGCGTCGGTCAGGACGCCGCCGGAGACCTCCAGGCCCGCGTCGGCGGCCAGCGCATCGTTGGGGGCTGCGCCGATGCCGACGACGAGCACGTCGGCTTGCAGGTTGGCGCCTCCGGAGGTGATGACGAGGCCGGGGCGGAACTCGGCCGTCTGCTCGCCGAAGCGGAACTCGACGCCATGGGCGCGGTGCAGGTCGGCGAATACGGCGCCGAGTTCGGGACCCAGCTGGGCGTGCAGGGCACCCGACTGCGGCTCGAGCACGGTCACCGGGCAGTCGGCGGCACGGGCGGCCGCGGCGGTCTCCAGGCCGATCCAGCCGGCCCCGGCGATGACGACCCGCGTGCCCGGTGAGAACACCGAGCGCAGCCGGTCCGAATCCGTCACCGTGCGCAGGTAGAGCACCTCGCTGGAGTCGGCACCGGGAAAACTCAGCCGGCGCGGCGCGGCGCCGGTGGCGAGCAGCAGCTTGTCGTAGGACAGCGACTCGGTACCCGCGGGACCGGAGGCGGTCACGGTGGCGGCGGCCCGGTCGATGGCGGTGACGGTGACGCCCGGCCGAAGGTCCACGCCGTGCTGGGCGTACCAGTCGGCGGGGTGGACGTAGATCGAGTCTCGTTCGTCGCTGCCGAGCAGGTATCCCTTGGACAGCGGCGGACGCTCGTACGGGCGTTCCGGCTCGGAGCCGAGAAGCACGATGTCGCCGTCGAACCCCTCGTCGCGCAGCGTCTCGGCGGCCTTGGCTCCGGCCAGGCTAGCGCCGACGATCACAAATGATGGCATGCGATCTAGGCTACGACGTGCCGGGCGCGCAGAGGCGATGATGCCAGGCGATGGCGGAGGTATCGGTGAGGGAGGCGATCTGGTCAATGACGACCCGGCGGCGGGCCGCGCCGGCCGTGGCCGCGTCCCAGGCCGGGCGTAGCAGCGGGTCAAGCGTGTGCGGGGCACCGCGCTCGACGGCGAAGGCCAGCTCGGTCAGCAGCTCCCGCTCCCGGGCCTGTGCCGCGACCACACCCGCCCGCGTCATCACGTAATGGGCCGTGATCCCCTTCAGCAGCGCGCACTCCAGCCGCTGCTGACGCGGCACGACCAGGTCCGCCGCGTAGCGGGTCAGCGGGACGCGGGAGGCGTGAGGGGTGGCGGTTAGGGTGGCTTGCTGGGCGGCTACGCAGAAGCGGCCGATGAGCTCGCTGGTCAGGTTCTTGAGGGCGGCCGCGGTCTCGGGGCCGCCGTCGTAGGCGGCGGGCCACACGTCCAGGGCAAGCAGGTCGTCGAGGACCTGGTCGAGCTCGGCCAGCGAGACGCCGTCGTCGCAGTAGGTGGTGGCCGTGGTTTGTGTCACCACGGACCGTTCGGTCCGAGATTGAAGGTTCTTGAAGGTGATGAGGCCTGCGTAAAACCCGTCTTCCAGATCGTGGACCGAGTAGGCCACGTCATCGGCCCAGTCCATGACCTGGGCCTCCAGGCAGGGCCGGCCCGCCGGCGCCCCCTGCCTGATCCAGGCGAAGACCTCGGCGTCTTCGGCGTAGACGCCAAATTTGCGGGGGGCCCCCTGGGGGGTCTGGGGGGAAGGCTTCCCCCCAGGAGCGGGGGGGTCTGGGGGGGTCGCCCCCCCGAGGCCAGCACTAAACCAGGGATACTTCAGGGTCGCGTCGAGGGTGGCCCGGGTCAGGTTCAGGCCGGCCCCGGCGACCTTGGGCTCGAGTCTGGTCAGCAGGCGCAGGGACTGTGCGTTGCCCTCGAACCCGCCGTAGGGGGCAGCCAGCTCGTTGAGGGCGAATTCGCCATTATGGCCGAACGGACTGTGGCCGATGTCGTGGGCCAGGCAAGCCGCATCGACCAGGTCAGGGTCGCAGCCGATTTCCTTCGCGAGCTCCCGGCCGATCTGCGCGCACTCGAGCGAGTGGGTCAGCCTGGTGCGGGGAAAGTCGGCCGAGCCGGCCGCTACGACCTGGGTCTTCGCGGACAGCCGACGCAGCCCGGCGCTATGCAGCACGCGAGCCCGGTCGCGCTCGAAGTCGCTGCGCCCGGCCCGCTTGGGCGGCTCTGCCACCCAGCGGGCCGTAGCGCTCGCGTCGTACCCCTGCGTCACCTGCTGTCGGAACCGCCCGATTCCAGCGCGGCACGCCCGGCTTCCAGCCGGGCAACCGGTACCCGGAACGGCGAGCAGGACACGTAGTCCAGGCCCACGTCGTGGAAGAAGTGCACGGAGTCCGGGTCCCCGCCGTGCTCGCCGCAGACACCGACGTGCAGGTCGGGCCGGGCGGCCCGGCCTTCCCTGACCGCGATGTCGACTAGGCGGCCGACGCCGTCGCGGTCGATCGTCTCGAACGGCGAGACGCCGAAGATGCCCAGCTCCATGTACCTGCTGAAGAACGCGGCCTCCACGTCGTCGCGGGAGAAGCCCCAGGTCATCTGGGTCAGGTCGTTCGTGCCGAAGGAGAAGAACTCGGCGCTTCCGGCGATCGGGCCCGCAGTCACCGCCGCCCTCGGCACCTCGATCATCGTGCCGATCGGCGTCTGTACGTCGGTGCCGGTCTCTTCCACGACCTGCTTGAGCGCCTTCTCCGTCAGCTCGCGGGCGATCTCCATCTCCTGCACGGCCGCGACCAGCGGGATCATCACCTCTGGGTGCGGGTCCTTGCCCGCCTGCTTGAGCTGCGCGGCCGCGTGCGCGATCGCGAGGACCTGCATGTTCAACAGGCCCGGGATGACCAGGTCGAGCCGCACGCCGCGCAGGCCGAGCATCGGGTTTTGCTCGTGCAGCCTGCGCACCGCTCCGAGCAGTTTCTTGTCCTTTTCGGTGGCGTTGTCGCCAGCCAGGGCGATCTTGATCGACAGTTCGGTGAGGTCGGGCAGGAACTCGTGCAGCGGCGGGTCGATCAGCCGGATCGTCACCGGCAGGCCGTCCATGGCGTCCAGGATCTCCACGAAGTCGCCGCGCTGCAGCGGCTCCAGAGCGTCGAGCGCGTGCTGGCGCTGCTCCTGCGTGTCGGCGAGGATGAGGTCCTCGACCAGCTGGCGGCGCTCGCCGAGGAACATGTGCTCGGTTCGGACCAGACCTACGCCCTCGGCGCCGAACCTGCGCGCCCGGACGCAGTCCGGGCCGGTGTCCGCGTTGGCGTGCACGCCGAGGCGGCGCTTCGCGTCCGCGTGAACCATGATCCGGTGCACCGCCCGGATCAGGTCGTCGGCCTCGTCGGAGTCGGGCTGCAGTTCGCCCTCGAAGTAGCGCACGACCTCAGACGAGACGACCGGGATCTCGCCGAGGTAGACGACACCGCTGGTGCCGTCTATGGAGATCACGTCGCCCTCGCTGACCGTGATGCCGCCAGGAACGATGAACTTCTTCGCCTTGGTGTCCACGTCGATTTCCTCGGCGCCGCAGACGCAGGTCTTGCCCATGCCGCGGGCGACCACGGCCGCGTGGCTGGTCTTGCCGCCGCGACTGGTCAGGATGCCCTGGGCGGCGATCATGCCGTGCAGGTCGTCCGGGTTGGTCTCGCGGCGGACCAGGATCACTTTTTCGCCGTTGGCGGCCAGCTCGACGGCGCGGGCCGAGTCGAAGACGACCTTGCCGACCGCGGCGCCCGGCGACGCGCTCACGCCGGTGGCGATCTTCCTGACCTCGCCGCTGGTGTCGAACCTGGGGAACATCAGCCGGGCGAGCTCGGCCCCGCTCACGCGGGTTAGGGCCTCGTCCATGTCGATCAGGTCCTGGTCCACCAGCTGGATGGCGATGCGGAACGCCGCCCCGGCGGTGCGCTTGCCCACCCGGGTCTGCAGCATCCACAGCTTGCCGCGCTCGACGGTGAACTCGATGTCGCACAGGTCGCGGTAGTGGGTCTCCAGCGTGTGCATGATCTGCATCAGCTGGTCGTACGAGGCCTTGTCGATGTTCTCCAGGTCCTGCAGCGGCACCGTGTTCCTGATGCCGGCCACGACGTCCTCGCCCTGGGCGTTCTGCAGGTAGTCGCCGTAGACGCCCTGGGCGCCTGTGCCCGGGTCCCGGGTGAACGCCACCCCGGTGCCCGAGTCCATGCCCAGGTTGCCGAAGACCATCGCGACCACGTTCACGGCCGTGCCCGCATCCGTGGGGATGCGCTCCTGGCGCCGGTAGAGGATGGCGCGGTCGGAGTTCCAGGAGCCGAACACCGCGTTGATGGCTAGGGCCATCTGCTCCCTGGGGTCCTGCGGGAATTCCCTTCCGGCCTGCGCCTTGACGATGCCCTTAAAGGTCTCGACGAGGTTTTGCAGGTCGGCCGCGTCCAGCTCGAGGTCGTTGCTGACGCCCTTGGCCTGCTTGGCAGCTTCGATGGCGTGCTCGAAGTGCTCGCCATCGACGTCGAGGACGGTTTTGCCGAACATCTGGAGCAGGCGGCGGTAGGCGTCCCAGGCGAACCGCTCGTTGCCGGCCTGCTTGGCCAGGCCCTGCACCGACTCATCGGACAGGCCTATGTTCAGGACGGTATCCATCATGCCCGGCATGGAGAACTTCCCCCCGGACCTGACGCTCACCAGCAGCGGGTCGGCCGGATCGCCGAGCTTGCGGCCTATCGCAGTTTCCAGCTGATCCAGGTGGTCCGCGATTTCCTTGTCGAGGCCTTCTGGGGTGGTGCCTTGCTCCAGGTAGTAACGACACGCCTCGGTGGTAATGATGAATCCGGGTGGTACCGGGAGGCCGATATTGGTCATCTCGGCCAGGTTGGCCCCCTTACCGCCCAGCAGGTCCTTGAGGTCTTTGTTGCCTTCGGTAAAGTCATAAACAAGCTTCGGCACTTCGGTGCTCCTCGCAACGCGCGACGTCATGTATTCACTCCGGACTCTACCGTCGGCGGGGCCTTAAGGGAGAGGCTAAGGTCCCGTCCTGCGCGAACGATGACAGTAACTTCGCGGTCGACTGGTGCGGCGACCCCCGGGGCAAGCCGGTACGGCGGCTGACACGGCCGTCCGGGCGGGAACCTGCTGACGGGCCGCCAGCTCGCAGGACTACGCTCGGCCGGGTGAGCGAGCGGACGATCGGACTGCTTCATCCCGGTGAAATGGGCGCGGCGGTGGGACGCTGCCTACGTGACCGCGGGCACGTCGTGCTCTGGGCCTCCGCAGGCCGCGGGTCCGCTACTGCGGCTCGAGCCGCAGCGGCGGGCCTGATCGACGCAGGTACCGTGATCGAGATCGCTTCTCGCTGCGACGTCATTGTCTCGGTGTGCCCGCCGCACGCAGCGCTCGATACCGCGCGGCAGGTGGCTGGGGCCCAGTTCGGCGGGCTGTACGTAGACGCTAACGCGATCTCGCCTGCCACCGCGAACGAGGTGGCCGCCATCGTGGCGGACGGCGGGGCCGACTGCGTGGACGGCGGGATCATCGGCACTCCCCCGGTGAAGCCAGGGTTCATCCGCCTGTACCTGTCCGGCCCGCGAGCCGGGGAGGGGCGTCAGCTATTCGATGGTACTCCCGTAGACGCGCGAGTGGTCGAGCATGACGGTCCGCGCGGGATGGCGCAGGACGGGGCCGAGGTGGCCGGAGCGAGTGCCGGGATCG
>JBEKKH010000118.1:0-15505 GCA_050010815.1 Streptosporangiaceae bacterium
GGTTATTTCGGCTTGTCCGCGACGAGGTCCAGGCGGCGGTCCATGTCCCCGGCGGTGGAGGCCTTGAACAGGTCTGCCATCGAGACCCGGGTGCCCAGCGCGGTGCTGATCCGCCCGGCCAGCACCATGGCCTCGATGGAGCGGCCGCCGAGGTCGAAGAAGTCGTTGCCGGTGCCGCAGCGGGCCACGCCGAGGACCTCGGCGAACAGCTCGCACAGGATTTCCTGGCGGGGCGTGGCCGGCGGCTGGTAGGGCAGCAGGCCGCTGAGCTCGGGCACGGGCAGCGCGGCGGTATCGGGGGTGCCCGCCGCGGTGACGGGGATCTCGTCCAGGACCACGATCGCGGCCGGGGTGCTGCCGTTCGCCAGCGACGCCCGGGCGTAGGCGTGCAGTTCGGGCACGTCCAGGCCGGGGCCGGACGGCACGACGTAGGCGATCAGGCACTGGCCGTCCGGCCCGGCGTCGTGCTCGATGACCTCGACGCCGGCCAGCCCGGGAAAGGCGGCCAGCGTTGACCTGACGTCAGCGATACCTGCGGAATCCATCTACGGCTCACCGTCCATCTGCGAGTCCTGCACCAACGACCGGGGCCTGGCTACCGCCGGCCGCGCCTTCACGGTCGCAAGAAGCAGACGCCGCCGCACCTTCCCGGTTGCGCGGCCGCCCTAGCCGGTGCGCGTGACCCGCCGTAGCAGGCGAATAGCCACGATCCGGAGTAGCTTGGCTGCTGGGAGGTATGGAGATGCACGAGATCTCGGTATGCGAGGCGATCGCCGACGCCGTCCGCCGCAAGGCGCAGGGCCGTGCTCCGGCGCGGGTCCGGGTCCGGATCGGCCACCTGCGTCAGGTGGTACCGGATTCCCTGGTCTTCAACTGGGACATGGTGACGGCCGGCACCGACCTGGCGGGCTGCGTGCTGGACGTCGACTACATCCCGGCCGTCGTGACCTGCGCGGCCTGCGGCGCGCGCACCACCCTTGACCTTCCGGTGCTGATGTGCGGCTCATGCGACAGCGCCGACGTCACGCTGGTCACGGGGGACGAGTTCGATCTGGCGTCGTTCGACGTGGCGGCGGCCTGAGATGGGCCGGGTGCACGCCCACGCCGACGGCCAGGCCCACGACGACCACGACCACGATCACGAGGACGGGGACAGCAGCGGGCCCCGTGATGTCGGGGACCACAGCGGTTACACCGCCACCGGCACGGCCCGGGTCGAGGTGCTCGAGCGCATCCTGTCCGAGAACGACCGCGTGGCCGCGGCCAACCGGCGGGACCTTACCGGCGCCGGGGTGATCAGCGTCAACCTCATGTCCTCCCCCGGCGCGGGCAAGACCACCCTGCTCAAGCGCACCCTGGCCGAGATCGGCGGGACCCGGCGGGTGGGCATCTTGGAGGGCGACATCGCCACCAGCATCGACGCCGACGCGCTGCAGGGGGCGGGGGCGGCGGCGGTGTCGCTGGTCAACACCAGCGCCGGCTTCGGCGGCGAGTGTCACCTGGATGCCGTCATGGTCCGGTCCGGCCTGGGCCGGCTACCGCTGGACCGGCTCGACCTGCTCATCATCGAGAACGTCGGGAACCTCGTGTGCCCGGCCGAGTTCGACGTCGGCGAGCACGCCAAGGCGATGGTCTACGCCATCACCGAGGGTGAGGAGAAGCCGCTGAAGTACCCGGTGATGTTCCGGGCCGTCGACGCCGTGGTGGTCAACAAGATCGACCTGCTGCCGCACCTGGACTTCAACCTGGACCTCTTCCTGGCCAACCTGAAGGCGGTCAACCCCACCGCGACGGTCATTCAGGTCAGCGCCCGCACCGGCGCCGGCGTCGGCGACTGGTGCCGCTGGCTGCTCGGCCAGGCACCGGCACCGCCGGCCGGGAACCTGTGACCGCGGTCTCCCCGGTCGGCCGGGCCGCCCACTGGTTGTGTGGGATTTGACTGGTATTCTTTTCCCATGGAAGCTGTCGTCGACCAAGCCGGACGGATTGTCCTGCCAAAGTTCATCCGCGACGCATTGGGCCTGCTCCCGGGTACGAAGGTGGATATCTCGCCGTATGGTGCCGGTGTGCAGGTGGTGCCCACCGGCCGGACAGCACGCCTGGTCGAGGAGGACGGCGTGCTCGTCTCGTCCGGCGAGACACCGGTCGATGACGACATTCTCTTCGGTCTTATCGACGCGGGCCGTAAGTGACCGTCGCGGTTGATACCAGTGTCGCCGTCCCGTTGCTTGTCCGTTCCCATCAGCACCATGGGGACGTGGTTCGGTGGTGGGACGGGCAGGAGCTTGCGCTGAGCGGACACACGCTGGCCGAGACTTACTCCGTTCTCACTAGGCTGCCTGGTGATGCCCGGCTGGCGGCCGACGACGCCGCGCGCCTGCTCGACGCTCGGTTCACCACACCCCTGGTGCTGAGCGGTGAACATGCCCGGACGGTGCACGTGGCGCTCAGCCGCGCGGGCATCGCCGGGGGCGCGGTCTATGACGCACTGGTGGCACTGGCCGCCAAGGAACACGGGGCGCCGCTCGCCACGCGCGATGCCCGCGCCCGCGGTACCTACGACGCGGTCGGCGTCACGGTGATCGTCGTTCCGTAACACGGCCTACGGCCCGGGCCGGCTACGGCCTGGCCGGCTACGGCGGCCCGCCGAGCAGGACGAACCCCGACTCGACCAGCTCGTCCATGAAGCGGGCGTGATCGCCGAAACCCGCCTGCTGGCGCAGGGTACGCGACCAGTCCCACGGGCCACCCCGCCGTTGCCGGACGGCGTAAAGATCCACTCGCCGATCTTATCCGCGCCGGCCGGCCGCGCCCCGGGCGCGCGGGCGTCACAGCACGGTTCCCGGTGATTCCGTCAGGTGAGCGCCATAGGGCGCTGCGGCCGGGTCGTCCGGCGCCCGCTGACGGCGGCGCGTGACCACCAGGGCAGCCGCGGTCGCGGCGATGAAAACGAGCAGGGCGACGATGTAATAGTTACCCGCGATCAGTTCCAGGCCGCGCCAGGTGTACTCGAGGTTGCGGCCGCGGTTCGGCGCGTACCGCAGCAGGCCGCGGGGAAACAGCCCCGCCCTGGGGTCGTAGTCGCCCTCGGGGCCGATGGGCACGGGCCAGAAGCCGAACAGGCCGATGATGCACGCGACCCCGGCGATGCGGTAGCCGAGGCGCCGCGGACCGCACGAGGCCAGGACCAGCGCGGGGATAACGTAGACGTAGTGGTGCGACCACGAGACCGGGGACACCAGCAGGCCGGTGGCGGCGCAGGTGACCAGGCCGAGCAGTTCGTGGCCGCGGCGGCTGGCCGCCACCGCCGTTCCGAGGCCCACCAGGGCGGTGACGAGCGCCGCGGCCAGCCAGTACGCGTGCGCGTGGTGCCCGTCGTGGGTGACTCGCAGGATGGCGCCGTTGAGCGACTGGTTGAGCAGGTGGAACGGCACGCTGCCCGGCTGATCGAACTGGCCGCCCCAGTAGACCGCGGAGGCGTGCGGCAGCAGCGCGAAGCCAAGGCCGATGGTGGCGGCAAAGGTCACCGCGCTGACCGCGGCGGCCCGCACTCGCCGCGTGAGCAGCAGGTAGGCAATGAAGATCAACGGGGTCAGCTTGATCGCCGCCGCCAGGCCTACCCCGATGCCCTTGCCTCGTATGCGGTCAGGCAGCGCCAGGTCGCCGACCACGAGCGCCAGCAGCACGAGATTGATCTGCCCGAAGAATAGTGTCATCGCGACCGGTTCGAGCCACAGGCTCACCGCCGCGATCGCGAACGCCGCCGCCGCCCTCGCGGCGCCGGCCGGCCGGCCGGCGATCCCCAGCGCCTGGTACGCCACGACGGGCAGCAACGCGATCGTCACGACCGCCAGCACGACCTGCCAGCTGGCGAAGGACAGCACGCTCGGCACCACGAACAGCAGCGCGGCGAACGGCGTGTAGGTGAACGGCTGCTTGGCGATACCAAGCCCCAGCGCGTACAGCCCGGCCGGCTGGTGCCGCACCACGAGGCCGGCCGCCCGGTACACCGTGGCGTCGGTCTGCTTCCAGTAGTCCTGCGGGAACGCGTGGACCAGCAGCGCGTAACCAGCCACGGCGAGCAGGAAGAACGCGACCGCCAGCACGAGCCAGCCGCCCGGCCGGATTCGAGTCACCGGTCTCGCCTGCTCAGCCTGCCCGGAACCCGGCAGGGCGTGAGCGGGCGCAGGGTCAGCCTGCCCGGGAGCGGGCGCGGCGTGGCGGTCCGGCATAACGGACAGCCTAGACGGTGCACCAGACTGCCGGCCGGGGATCTCGGTCCCAGGTAACTGACGGACGCGCCCTGTACCGGACATCGGCCGGCCGCTGACCTTGCCTCAAAGCCTGACCGTCGCCGGGCGGATCGGCAGGTCGCCGGACCGTGGGCCAGGGGGCTTTCTCCGGCTGTGGTACGACAAGGGGGCCGCCGCTGCCGTCAAGAGGCACCGGCGGGCGTGAGACCAGCGGCGGCGACCGCGACAATGACAGTGTTCGTGCGTACGTGACGATCGGGACAGCGGAAGCTTGCAGGGAGAGACCATGGCCGTGCGTCCTTCTGGCCCCTCGGTGTCGGCGCTGCGGGCGCGCTATGAGCAGCGTGCCGAACGCCTGATCACGCTGCGGCATGTCCGCAGCGAGCTGGTGAGCCTGGCCGGGCTGATCGGCAAGCCGGTGATCAATCAGGCCGGGCAGCCGATCGGTAAGGTGGCGGACGTCGTCGCCCGGTGGGACAGCCACCAGTCGTACCCGCCGGTGACCGGGCTGATCGTGCGGGTGGGCCGGCGGCGGGCGTGGCTGCCGATCGACGCGGTGCAGGAATTCGGTCGCGACCGCATCCGGCTGCGCACGGCGCGGCTGGACCTGCGGGAGGTCGCGCGTCGTCTCGGCGAGGTCGAGCTGGCGCGCGACGTCATCGACCATCAGCTTGTCGACACCGATGGCGCGCGGGTGATCCGTGCGTCGGACTTGTACCTGGCGCGGGTGGCCGGGGTGGTGCAGCTGGTCGGCGCCGATGTCGGGTTCAACAGCCTGCTGCGGCGGCTCGGCCCCGCGCGCTTCCGGTCCCTGCCGACCCCGGAGAAGGTCATCGACTGGGCCAGCATCACCAGCTTCGGTTCGCAGCGCGGGCCGGGCGGCACCCTGCAGGCGGCGGAACACGGCCTGCAGCGGCTGCGGCCGGGTGAGCTGGCCGACCTGCTGGAGGACCTGGGCCGCACCGAGCGGCAGGATCTCCTGGGTCGGCTGAGTCCGGAGCAGGCGGCGGACGCCCTGGAGGAGATGCAGGAAGAGGAGCTGGTGCAGCTGCTGCGCGAGTCCAGTACCGCGGACGCCGCGGAGCTGCTGGGCCGGATGGAGCCGGACGAGGCCGCCGACGGGCTGCGCGAGCTGGATCCCGGCGAGCAGGAGAAGCTGCTCGCCGCGATGCCCGAGCAGGCGCGCGACCGGGTGGCGACGCTGCTCGGCTACGGCGAGCGGACCGCGGGCGGGATCATGACCACCTTCCTGGTCGTCGCGACCCCGGCGGAGACGATTGTGCAGGTCCGGGACAGGCTGCGGGCGAACCGGGAGCATGACGAGGACCTGGCCGGGGTGATCGTGCTCGGGGATGACGGGCAGCTGCTTGATGACCTGACGATGACCGAGCTGTTCCTGGCCGACCCGGAGGTGACCGTGGAGACCTTGATCGGGCCGCCCTGGCCGGTGACCGTGACCTCGGACGCGGGCCTTGACGAGATCGCGGAGCGGCTGGTGGAAGCCCGGCACTCCTCGGTGGTGGTGGTCGATGAGCAGGAGCGGCCGCTGGGCCGCATCCTGGTCGATGACGTGCTGGACATGCTGGTGCCTGACCGGTCCCGGTTCCGGTTCCCCCGGCGGCTGTCATGAGCGGCGTGCGGGCGGGTGCGCTGCCGCCGCCGGGTGAGGTGACGCCCGGGCCGCGCCGCCGGCCGGGCCCGGCCCGGCGGCCGCTGCGCCGCAAGATCCTGATGCTGCTGGCGTTCATGGGGCCCGGGATCATCGCGGCCAACGCCGGCAACGACGCGGGCGGGATCGCGACCTACGCCAGCGCCGGGGCTCAGTACGGATACCGGACCCTGTTCGCGATGGTCCTGGTGACCGTGGCCCTGGTCGTGGTGCAGGAGATGTGCGCGCGGCTTGGCGCCTACACCGGAGAAGGTCTCGGCGCGCTGATCCGCGAGCAGTTCAGCATCCGGGTCACGGCGTTCGCGCTCATCGCGCTGATCGTCGCGAACGTCGGCCTGGTCGTCTCGGAGTTCGCCGGGATCGCGGCCGCGATGGAGCTGCTTGGCGTCTCGAAGTACATCAGCATCCCGGTGGCGGCGGTCTCGATCTGGGCGCTGGTGGTCTTCGGGTCCTACAAGTACGCCGAGCGGCTGTTCCTGGTGCTGAGCCTGGTGTTCTTCGCCTACCCCGTCGCGGCGTTCCTGAGCCGCCCCGATTACGCGCAGGCCGGCGCGCAGCTGGCCTACCCGCATTTCCTGGCGACCAAGGCGTTCCTGCTGCTCGTGGTGGCCCTGATCGGGACCACGATCACCCCGTATATGCAGTTCTACGTGGCCGCCGCGGTGGCCGACCGCGGCATCGGCCCGGCCGACTACCCCGGCGAGAAGCTCGACACCATCGCCGGGTCGATCTTCTGCAACGTGATCAGCATCTTCATCATCGTCGCGACCGCCGCGGCCATCCATGTCCGCGGGCCGCTGGAATCGGCGAAGCAGGCCGCCCAGGCGCTCGCCCCGGTGGCCGGCCGGTTCGCCACCCAGCTGTTCGCGGTCGGGCTTCTGGGCGCCAGCGCGCTGGCCGCCGCGGTCGTCCCGCTCTCGACCGCCTACGCCATCAGCGAGGCAACCGGCGCCGAGCGCAGCGTCAGCAAGTCCTTCCGCCAGGCCCCGCTGTTCCTCGGCCTGTTCACCGGCCAGGTCTTCGTCGGCGCGGCCGTCGCCCTGGTCCCGGGCAACCTCATCCAGCTCCTCGTCGAGGCTCAGGTCCTGAACGGGCTGATCACCCCCATCCTGCTCACCTACGTGCTGATCCTGGCCAACCGCACCAGCGTCCTCGGCGACGCCGCGAACGGCCGCGTCTTCAAGGTCGTGGCCACGATCAGCGTCGTCGGCGTCGCGATCTTGTCCGTGATCGTGCTGGTGCAAACGGTCCTCAGCGGCCTCGGCATCTCCTGACCGGCGTATCCAGCCGAACGACCCGGCTAGCCTTGAGCGCAGCTAACGATGAGGAGCACCAGAGATGACCGTGACGCTCATCACCGGAGCCAACAAGGGGCTCGGGTACGAGACCGCACGCCGGCTGACCGAGCTTGGGCACACCGTCTATATCGGGGCGCGCAGCGTCGAGCGGGGAGAGGCGGCCGCGGCCGAGCTCGGCGCCCGGTTCGTGCCGCTCGACGTGACCGACGACGCGTCCGTGCTGGCCGCCATGGACGTCATCGGCGAACGCGAGGGCCACCTGGACGTCCTGGTCAACAACGCCGGCATCAGTCCCGCCGCGGACGTCAGCGGCCCGGTCGCGCTCGGAGTGTTCGACACCAACGTGATCGGGGTCATCCGGGTCACCCAGGCCGGGCTGCCGCTGCTGCGCAAGTCCGGCCACCCGGTGGTGGTCAACGTCTCCAGCGCCCTCGGCTCGTTCTGGGCCGTCACCAATCCCGAGCGGCGCCAGTTCCACTACCCCTCCATCATGTACGGCGCGAGCAAGGCCGCCGTCTCGATGCTCACGGTCCAGTACGCCAAGGCGCTGCCGGAGATCAAGTTCAACGCGGTCGAGCCCGGCTTCACCGCGACCGACCTCACTCCGGCCAGCGGGGCCGGGCAACCGGTCGCCAAGGGCGCCGAGGTCATCGTCCGCATGGCCACCATCGGCCCGGACGGTCCCACCGGCACCTTCCACGAGAACGACGACGAGCTCGCCTGGTAAGGCCGCACCGGGTACCACGCCGTGCCGCGGGCACGAACCGCGGTCCGTTCGGTCAGGTCGCCCAGCCACCACGGAAGCGGCCGGAAGGGAGGCGGCTGAGGACGGGCACTCGCCCGCCGGGGGAGGGGAATGACGACTCTAACCATAACACCGAAAGGATTGAGGCAAATCCTAACGGCGCGCGCATAAGCCGGTTAATGCGCACATACGCCGATCTGCGCCCGCGGTGATAAGGGTCACGAACCACGGTCCGTTCGGTAAGAGAATTCAAGAATTGACAAAACGGACCGTGGTGGCACAATCCGTTTTTGGTTCCCGCCGGCCTGAGTTATCGGTGCGGCGAGCCGGCCTATCGGTGTCGGAACGCTCGGTGCCCCGCCGCAGGGCCGGCCGGATGGTCGCCTGCCGCGGCTACCGGTGCGTATCGCGAGCGTACGGGCGTTTGGGAGGTTACGATCCGATTTGTGCGTGACCAGGGTTTTACCGGAAGGGCTCGTGAACGGACGCTGGTGGGGGGGCTGGTGTCCGGAGTAGCGGGTGGGGTGGGTGGGGTTCTGCTGGTGGTGGGGGAGCAGGGGATCGGCAAGTCGGCGTTGCTGCGGGAGGCCCTGGCCGAGGCGGAGGGGCTGGGCTGCGGGGTGGGCTGGGGGATGGCCGATGAGCTGCGGCAGGGGTTTCCGCTCGGGGTGATGGTGGAGTGCCTGGGCGCGGCGGGCCGGCGGGCGGTGGCCGATGACGGCGAGGATGGCCTGGAGGTGACCGGTGGCGGCCGGGGTCTGACCGGACCGGTGCTGGCGGGGGATCCGGTGCTGGCGGGGGCGGAGCGGCTGCTGACCGTGGTGGACCGGTTGTGCGCGGTGTCGCCGGTGGTGGTGGTGGCGGAGGACCTGCAGTGGGCGGATGAGGCGAGCCTGACGGTGTGGCGGCGGCTAGGCCGGGCGGTGGGGCAGTTGCCGTTGCTGGTGGTGGGGTCGTTGCGGCAGGTGCCAGCCCGGGAGGAGGTGGCGCGGCTGGCGCGGGGGGTGGCGGCCTCGGGTGGCGTGGTCGTGGAGCTGGGGCCGCTGCCGGAGGCGGAGGTGGCGGAGCTGGCGGCCGGGCGGCTGGCGGCGGTGCCTGGGCGGCGGCTGACCGGGGTCCTTGAGCAGGCGGGGGGAAATCCGCTGTACGTGGGCGAGCTGGTGGATGCGCTGGTGCGCGATGGCCGGGTGCAGGTCGCCGGGGGGATGGCGGAGCTGGTCGGGGACCCGGGCGAGGTGCGGGTGCCGGTGTCGCTGGCGGCGGCGATCGGGGAGCGGCTGGCGGGGCTGACGCCGGAGGCGGTGGGGGCGTTGCGGTGGGCGGCGGAGCTGGGCAGCGAGTTTTCCGTGACCGACCTGGGACTGGTGACGGGGTGGTCGGCGGGGCGGCTGGCGGGTGTGCTTGAGCAGGCGCTGGCGGCGGGGGTGGTGGCCCAGACGGGGCCGCGGCTGGGGTTCCGTCATGGGCTGATCCGGCAGGCGTTGTACGAGGGGGTGCCCGAGCCGGTGCGAGGGGCGCTGCACGCGCAGGCGGCGCGGGCGCTGGCGGCGGCGGGAGCGCCGGTCGAGCGGGTGGCGGCGCAGCTGGTGGCCGCGCCGGAGGCCGACGCGGAGTGGGTGTGGGAGTGGCTGGCCGGGGCGGTCGGGATGCTGGCCTACCGGGCCCCGCAGGTCGCCGCCCAGCTGCTGCGGCGTGGTCTGGCCCAGCTCCCCGCCGCCGACGCGCGGCGCGAGGTGCTGGAGACCGCCCTGGTCACGGTGGCGTCCTTGCTGGTGCTGGATGAGGAGCTTGAGCAGGTGGCCGGCCCGCTGCTGGCCCGGACGGCTGACCCGGACCGGGCGGCGCAGGTGGCCTGGCTGCTGGCCTACGCCCAGTCGCGGACCGGCCGGCCTGCGGCAGCGGCGGTGGTAGTCGAAGATGCGCTGGCGCGGCCGGGTATCAGCCAGACATGGGCGGCCCGGCTGTGCGCCCGGCAGGCGATGACCATGGCCGTGCTTGGCCAGTGGGACCGGGTTGTGCCGCTGGCGGAACAGGCGCTGGCCGGGGCGGAGCGGGCCGGTGACCGGTTCGCGGCCGGGTACGCGCTGCACGCACTGGGTTTCGTGGCCCACCACCAGCGGGACCACGCCGCGGTGCTTGGTCACATCGACCGGGCGCTGGCGGTGATCGGCGATGACCCGCAGACTACCGACCTGCGGCTGCTGCTGCTGGCGAACCGGGCCGGAATGCTGGGGGACCTGGACCGCCACGCCGAGGCCGGCGCCGCGATCCGGCAGGCGCTGGACCTGGCCGAGCGGGCCGGGACCCCCCGGCTGGGAGTGATCTGCACCACCGCCGCGGAGCACTACTTCGAGGCCGGGCAGTGGGATGACGCGCTGGCCGTACTGGAGACAGCCGCCGGGCTACGGGCCGCTGACTACGTCCCGGTCTTCTTGCACGGGCAGGCCGCGCTGATCGCCGGGCACCGCGATGACCAGGCCATGGCCGAAGAACACCTGGCCGCCCTGCGCGACCAGCGGCTCGATTCCGCCCAGCACCGGGCGGCCGCGTACTACCTGCTCCAGGCGCGCGCGCAGGCCGCCGAGCAGGCGGGACAGCCGCAGGAGGCCGCGGCGGTACTCGCGCAGTGCCTGCACCCCGGGTTCGCCGAGGACATGACCGACCGGTACCTGCTGCTGCCCGGGCTGACCCGGGTAGCGCTGGCTGTCGGCGACGCCTCCACCGCCGCCGCAGCGGCGCAGGCTGCGGCGGACGAAGCAGAACGCGAGCCGATGGCGGCCCGGACAGCAGCCGCCGACCACTGCCGGGGACTGGTGGCGGGCGATCCAGAACCCGTGCTCGCGGCGGCCTGTTACCACGAGTCGGCGGGCCGGCCGTTCGACCGGGCGCAGGCGCTGGAGGACGCCGCGGTGCTGCTGGCCGGGACGGGGAACGAGCCGGCCGCCCGGCGGGCGTTCGGCGAGGCGGCCCGGCTGTACGCCGGCCTGGGGGCGGCGTGGGACCTGCGCCGCGCCGATACCCGGCTGCGCCGCTACGGCATCCGGCGGGGCCGCGGCGGACGGCGGCCGGGGTCGGCCCAGGGATGGGACGCGCTCACTCCCACCGAGATCAAGATCGCCCGCCTGGTCGCCTCGGGCCGGTCCAACCCGGACATCGCCGCCGAGCTGTTCTTGTCCCGCAACACCGTGCAGACCCACGTCTCGCACATCTTGTCCAAGCTCGGCGCCCACTCCCGCGCCGAGATCATCCGCCAGTCCTTCCAGCATGCGGGCAGGACGGGCGGCGCGCGCACCGCCAGCTGACAGCAGTCACCGGGAGCGGTCAGCAGTCACCAGTCACCAGGAGCGGTCAGCGGATCCGAGGGCGAGCGGCCGTCCCGCCTCCGGCGGCTCGAGCAAGGGAAACCGTCCGGTCCTCCCGGCGCCCACCGTGAGCTCGATGCTGCGCATGCCGGCCAGCAGAACGTCCCGGTCCGGGGCGCTGACGATGGTTCCCTGCGCGACCTGGAAGTAGGGGAAGGCCCAGAACAGGCGAGAGTAACACCCCCAGAACACCACCCACTGCGGGTGGCCGCGCTCGATCTCGGCTGCGACCTGCCGTCCCTGATCATCGGTCATGTCTCATCCGATCCCGTTGGCCCAGGTAATCCGGATGCACGTAGGGCGGCCACCCCGGGCAGAGCACGCCCACGAAGTAAGCCTTAGCGATCAGGGCGGGCCGGTTATTGACCTTCAGCTTCCGGAACAGGGCGTCCACGTGATATTCGATGCCGCTGCGGGAGAGATAGAGCTGCGCGGCTAGCTGGCCGGTCGACACTCCGGCCCCGACTCCCTCCAGGATGCGAACGTCGAGGTCAGTCAGCAGCAGCTTGCGGCTCGCGGGCGGGTGGCCGTTCCCGCTCGCAGCCACGGGGCTGACGAGCGCGATCAGGTTGTCGCTGCTGCCGTCGTCGTCGCGGACGGTGAAGGCGGTCAACTCGCCGT
This sequence comes from Streptosporangiaceae bacterium, assembly GCA_050010815.1. GTDB lineage: Bacteria > Actinomycetota > Actinomycetes > Streptosporangiales > Streptosporangiaceae > Palsa-504. Next base: position 11,949 of record JBEKKH010000118.1, read on the forward strand.
TGAAGATGGCCGAGTCCTTCTGCCGGAAGGTGATCATCGGTTCGGTGAACCGTGAGTGCTGCTGAGCGAGCATGCGGACGAATTTCTCGTTGACCCTGGTCCGGACGTCTTGGTGCAGCAAGTCGCAAAAGCGGGTTCCGCGGAGTTCGGCAGGCGGACGCCGGAACTGGCGCGAGAAGTCGGCGTTAGCCTCGATCAGTCGTATGCTGCTGTCCAGCTTGGCCATGCATATCCCGGAGCGGTCGAAGAATGACCTGAGCACTTCACATTGTTTTTCGCGGCCGGCCGGGGGAAAGGCTCCCTCTCGCACTGGTTTCCTCCCTGTTGTCTTCAGGTGTGAAGGCGACGCCCATGGCCGTGGCGGCGCATCCCGCGCGAGCGCCGCTGCGGAAGAAGAGGGGAGGAACGGTGACCCGGAGCCGGGTCTGCGCCAGTGCGGCCCGGGACCGGTCGGCAGCTAGTGCGGCCGCGTAGCCCAGAAGAGATCATCGCAATGGTCCTTGGCTCGACGGCCGGAAACCCACTGCTTTCGGCCGCTCCGATCATTGTGTGCCGCCGCCGCCCGCGGCGGCATCGGCCATCTCAGTGAGATTTGGCCGCTGGCCAGGGCAGCAGCCTGCCTGCGCGAAGGCCCGAGCCCCGGCCGCATGTCACTGAGACCGGTCTACGCGACGGTACCTGGCGCATCAGCGGGCGGAACGGGACCGGCTCTTAAACACCAGATCGCGGCCCGCCCGGGAGGATGATCGGGGAAGAGGCGCTGGTGCCGCCCACCTCGAGCCAGCCGCTCTGCGGTGAAGGTGCCGTAGACGCCGGGTCGGGGCCGGGGGGGGTTGCGGACCCGTGGAGGTGGCCTTCGAATTGCGCGTCTACCTAGCGGGCCAGGACCGCGCCACGTATGCCGCGTTCGGCTTCCAGGCCTGCTCGCACGCAGGCCCCGTCTACCTGACGATCACGGAGCCCATCCGGGCCGGAGTCGGCACGAACGAGGGCTGGATGCGCGTGACCGGGTGGCCGTATCGGATACGGCCACCCGGTCGGGTGCGCGTCGGGTTAGTGGACGTTCAGCCCATTGCTGTCCTCGAAGAAGCTGGTGTTTCCACCACTAACTTCGGTGCCGACGAACTTGACGGTGATTTTCTGGCCGATGTACGAGGCCAGGTTGGTGGTGTACTCGACGTACGTGGTGCCGTTGTTCGCCGCGGTCACCACCGGGATCGTCTGGACCACGGTGCCTGCGGAGTTCAGCACCTCCAGGACCAGTTTGTTGGCTGTGTTGGTGGTGGTCGAGTTGACTTCGACCCAGTAGGTGAACACCGCGCTCACGCAGGTGGACGGGATGGTGACCGTCTGAGCGACCGTGTCCGTGTGGGCGGCACCGTAGCCGTCCAGCCAGGCCAGCCAGCTACCCGCCTGCGCGGGCACGCCCTCGCCGGTGTCGGCGAGCACACCGGACGTGGATGTCCACGGTGAGATGGAACCGGTCTCGAAGCCCGGGTTGCCGAGCAGCTGCGCCGCGGTGCACCCGGAACCGGAGGAGCTGATGGTCCAGGTGAAGGACGCCGATCCGGTGGCGCCGGTGGTGTCCTTCGCGGTGACCGTCACGCTGTACGTGCCGGCCGTGGTGGGCGTGCCGGAGATCAGGCCGGTAGTGGCGCTGATCGACAGGCCCGTGGGCAGGCCGGTGGCGCTGTAGGTGAGCGTCTGACCCGAAGCGGAGTCGGTCGCGTGGATCTGCAGGCTGGCCGCGGTGCCCACCGTGCCGGTCTGGCTGCCCGGGTTGGTGACCGTGACCGTGTTACCGGTCGTTGAGGTGCTCTGGAACGCGGTGAGGCCGTTCGGGGTGCCCCAGCCGGTCGGGCCGTCGTAGCCGGTCGCCGCGGTGCACAGGATCGAGCCGCCGCAGCTGCCGTTGCTGCCGCTGGTCACGTCGTAGAGGTTGCCGGTGTGGGTGTAGATCGAATCGGCCGCGTTGTCGCCGCCGTTGCCGTTGTTGCCGGCCAGCGCGAAGACCGCGGCGATGATCGGCGAGGACTCGCTGGTGCCGCCGACCTCATTCCAGCCGCCGTTGCCGTTGGAGGTGTCGTAGATCGCGGCGCCGGTGTTGGGGTCGGCGTCGGCCGCGACGTCATTGTCGACGCGGTGCGAGCAGACGGCCGTGATGACCGAGAGGGAGGCCTGCCAGGCCGGCTGGGGCTCATAAGCCGAACAGCCCGACCCGGTGCCCTCGGTAGAGCTGGTTTCCCACACGCTCTCGGTCCAGCCCCGCGCGTTGGACGAGGTGTCCAGGGTGGTGCCGCCGACCGAGACGACGTGCGGTGAGGTGGCCGGGTAGATCACGCCGCCGCTGTAAGCGGAGTCACCGGCGGAGGCGGTGTAGACCACACCCGACACGCCGAAGTACTCGGAGTCGTAGGTGGTATCGGTGGAGCTCTCGCTTCCGCCCCAGCTGTTGGAGATGTACTTGGCGCCCAGCGTGGTGGCCGCGGTCTCCTCGGCGATGTACAGGCCGTCGCCGGAGTCGTTGTCGGCCTCGACCAGGTCGATCTTGCAGAGCGGGCAGATCGCCGAGACCATGTCGACGTCGAGGGATTCCTCTAGGGTCCAGTCGTCATCGGCCGGGGCCTCAGCGGGCAGCGGCGAGGTCTCGCCCTCCTGGTTGTACTGGGTGAACTGGCCCGAGGTCAGGGCGGGCAAGCCTGCGGCGGACCGGTACGCGGCCAGGTCGCTGGCGGCGGTCGGGTCGTTGTAGGCGTCGACCAGCGCGACTGTCGTGCCGGAGCCGTCGGCGGCGGCCGCTGCGGCCAGATCGTACGCGGCCTGGAGCTGCGACGGCCCGTAGCCGTTACCTGAGGGGATCGCGTCGGGGCGCACCGTCTGCGCGGTCGGGTGGGCGGCCGTGTTCTTGATGACCAGGCAGTGTTTCTTGCCTGGCGTGAAGGACTTGCCGCAGGAATACACCCAGTTGGCCGACGTAGCCGATGCGGCAGCAGGGGTGGCTACCGATGCGGCCGCGGGGGTGGCCGCCAGGATGGCCGCCGGGGTCGCGGCGAGCATCCCTCCGGCGATCAGCGCGATCGGTGTGATGACCGCGAGCGGGCGGTACCGTTTCGGCCTGTCGCCTCGATGGTTAGCACGCAAGGCGCGTTCCTCTCTTAGAGTTAGCAAAACTTTACTCTTTGTAACTGACACCGTTCAGCTGGCAGCGCGATCGGGCCCGTTGCCTGGTGGCACGGATGACTGCTGGATTTCGACCTGTGACTGGTCAAGCGCCCTGAACGGACCGGGCCGCGGGTATGGGGCCCGGGGGGATGGCCCTCCCTTCAGGGCCTAGCGGCGTCTGGTGCAGCCGCGCAGAGCGCCGTCCGCACCGTGACCGCGACCGGACACGGTGTGCCACTTCGGCGAAGGGGCGGGGTGCGCGAGCCCTGGCCGGTGTGCAAGTCCACGCCGGTTTCGGGTTCACGCACTCTGCCCGTCACCGGAGCGGCGTGATCGCCCTCACCATACAGAGTGTAGGCAACTGTGTGCAAGACCTGACTTTTGGTGGAAAGTTT
>JBEKKH010000119.1:0-17784 GCA_050010815.1 Streptosporangiaceae bacterium
TGGCCGACCTGGTGGCCAGGGCCGAGGCCGAGCATGCCGACGCCGTCCTGGTCAGCCAGGTGGTCACCCAGCGCGACGCGCATCTGTCGAACACCCGGGAGATGGCCGAGGCGTTCCGGGGCGAGCTCGGCGAGCAGCGGCCGCTGCTGGTGGCCGGCGGACCCCGGTTCGATCCCGGCATGGCGCGTGACCTCGGCGTGGACAAGATCTTCGGCCGCGGCACCACACCGGGCGAGGTGGCAAGCTACCTGGTGCATGCACTCGCCCCCCAGGAGGGAACGACATGAGCACTGGCCCGCACGTTGGCCTGTCGGTGACCCACCGGCGGTACGTCACCTACGGGGACGCCCATTACGGCGGGAACCTGGTGGACGGCGCCTACGTGCTCGCGATGTTCGGCGACGTGGCCACCGAGCTGTGCATCAGGACCGACGGTGACGAGGGCCTGTTCGCCTCCTACTCCGACGTCCAGTTCCGCGCGCCGGTGCTGGCCGGTGACGTCATCGAGGCGACCGCTACCGTCACCGCGGTCGGCCGCCGCAGCCGGCAGCTCGCCTTCGAGGCGCGGGTGGTCTGCCGGGCTGAACCCTCAAGCCCGGCCCACGGCGAATCGGCGGCCTCGGTCCTCGGTGACCCCGTCATCGTGGTCACTGCGGCCGGCACCGTAGTGGTGCCGGCCGGCTGACCCTTTTTCCTCTGACGGTGCGTTGGTCAGCGTTAGGGTGCAACGGTGATCGCAGCTTCCTTTTCCGTTGACCCGGCCGACGGGCTGCTGCCCGGTACGTGCCGGGCGCTAATGCACCGCGTGGCCGTCGGCCAGGCCAAAGGCCGGACGCCGTCGCTGGTCGGGGCGGTGGTGCGGGACGGCCGCCAGGTATGGTGCGGGGCGCGCAGCATGCTGGAGGGGCACGAGCCCGACGCCAACACCCAGTACCGCATCGGCTCACTGACCAAGACGTTCGTGGCGGTCCTGGTCATGCGGCTACGCGACGAGGGCCAGCTGGACCTGGCCGATCCGCTGGGCAAGTACCTAGATGCGAGTCCTGCGAAGGGCGCGACGATCGTCCAGCTGCTCTCGCACACGGCCGGCCTGGCGTCGGAAGCCCACGGCCCATGGTGGGAACGGACCCCCGGTAACCTCCGGCCCGAGCTGGCCGATGTCCTCGGGCCCGAGCCTGCGCGCCATCAGGCGGGACGGCTTTTCCACTATTCCAATCCCGGTTATGCGCTCCTCGGCGCGCTCGTGGGCCAGCTCCGCGGGCTGGAGTGGACCGAGGTGCTCCGCCAGGAGATCCTGGAACCACTGGGCATGGCCCGCACCAGCACGTCGCCGCAGGCACCGCATGCGCGCGGTTTCGCGGTGCATCCATGGGCCGACGTCATGCAGCTCGAACCAGCCGAAGGCACCGGGTTGATGGCACCGGCGGGGGAGCTCTGGTCGACCGCGGCAGACCTGAGCCGTTTCGCGGCCTTCCTGCTGGACGGTGACGACCGGGTGCTGCCCGCGAGCACCATCGCCGAGATGCGGGTCCCGGCCGCACCGCCCGGGGACCAGGCCTGGGCCAGCGGCTACGGGCTCGGCCTGCAGCTATTCCGTCAGGACGGGCGCGTGGCCTACGGCCATTCCGGTTCCATGCCCGGCTTTGTCACCACCTTGTGCGTCAGCCCGGATGATGGCATCGGCGGGATCGCCCTGGCCAATGCCACCTCGGGGCCCGACATCGGCTCGATCGCCATCGACCTGATGAGGATCGTGGCGGACCACGAGCCGCGCCTCCCGGCGCGCTGGAAGCCATCGCCCGACGTTGACCATGACCTGCTGGCGCTGACCGGCCTGTGGTACTGGGGTCCCCGCCCGTACGCGCTGCGGCTGCACGCCGATCGCGCCCTGGCCCTGTCGCCGGTGGCCGGGAGCGGCCGCGCTGCCCGCTTCCGGGCCGAGCCCGACGGTACCTGGACGGGCCTCGACGGCTACTACGCGGGCGAGTCCCTGCGCGTCGTACACCGCCCGGACGGTGCGGTCGACCACCTTGACCTGGGAACGTTCGTGTTCACGCGGGAGCCCTACGAGCCTGATGCCCCGCTGGCCGCGCGCCCGGATCCCGAGGGCTGGCGCGCGGGCTAGCCGGGGGAGCCCGCGCCGCTGGTCGTTGCTCCGGCCCGGCTGATGCCCGCGAACGCCCTGCCGGGACGCAAGGCCGCAGAGACCGGGGGACCTTAGGCCCTTTACTCTCCTTAGCGGACCGGAGCAGTATGGGACGTGCTCCGACTCGGCGATCAGCGGGGCGAATCCGGGCTTGAGGTCTTGATTATGTATTCTCGCTCGCAGTTGCACCGGCGGCGCTCGTTCCTCGCGCGAGCCTGGGACCAGCACATTCCGGCCATCTGCGACAAGCGGCCTGCGGCCTCGCAGCGGGCCGGCGTGCGCACCGAGATCGTGGCGAGCTGGGAGCGTTCAGCCGCGTACATCATGCCCGAAGTCGCCGAGGCGCCCCTAGCGGACCTGGACGAAACCAGGAACGCCTTCGCCGAAAGCCCGCTCCCGCCGCCCGCATCCTGTGGACGTGCGGCGGCGCGGTCATGCGCCGCCGGGCCGAGAAGGTGAACTTCATCCCGGGCGGCCGGTGGGACGAGGCCAGCGTCGGGACGAACGCCCTGGATCTGGCGCTCCGGCTGGACCGCGCGGCCACCGTGTACTCGGCGGAGCACTTCTCCAGCTGCGTGCACGGCTGGGTGTGCTGGGCGGCCCCGGTGCACGACCCGCAGACCGGGCGCCAGCTCGGCGTGCTCGACCTGTCCACCACCTGGGACCGCTCGCACCCGATCGGCCAGGCCGCGGCGGCGGCCCTGGCCCGGCTGCTTGGCCGCGAGATGCGCGCGGCGGCCACGGCGGGCGCCGCGCCGGACGACGCGGGTCCCGGCGGGCTGCTCGAGCTCAAGCTGCTCGGCCAGCCCGGCGCCCAGCTGGACCGCGTCGCGCTGCGGCTGACCAAACGGCAGCTGGAGATCCTGGCGCTGCTGACCCTGAGTCCCGGCGGGCTCGACCTGGGTGAGCTGCACTCACGGCTCTACGGAGACCGGCCGGTCAGCCAGGGTACGCTGAAGGCCGAGATGTCGCAGCTGCGCGCGCTGCTCGGCGGGCGGCTGGAATCCCGTCCGTACCGGATCGGGCTCGACGTGCGGTGCGACGTCACCGACGTGCTGAACCGGCTGCGGGCCGGTGACGTGGCGGGCGCCACCGAACGGTACGGGGGAGAGCTGCTGCCCGGCTCCGATTCCCCGGCCCTGGTCGAATTCGGCAACTTCATCACGGTCGCCCTGCGGAACGCGCTGCTGGCCGATCCGCATCCGGCCGCAGTGCAACGATACCTGGAGCTGACTCCGTATGACCTGGACTTGTTCGGCGACCCGCGCAGGCGGCGACCTACCAATGGCCTACCTGGGCCGGGCTACGCTCAGCCCTCTCGCTAAGGAGGGATGACATGCCACAGCACTCCATGGCGCCGATGCTGTTCGGCCTGCGGGTGGTCATGCTAGGCCGCCAGGGCTCGGGCAAGGGCACCCAGGGCGTCCAGCTGGCCCGGCTGCTCGTCGTACCGCACATCTCGGTCGGTGACGTGCTCCGCGAGGCGGCCAAGTCGGGATCGGCGGCGGGCCGGCGTGCCGCCACGGCGATGGAACGCGGCGAGCTGGTCGATGACGACCTCGTGGTGTCCCTGGTGGCCGAGCACCTGGCCGCGGTGGACGTTCGCGGCGGCGGCTTCGTCCTGGACGGCTTTCCCCGGACCGTGACACAGGCCGAGACGCTCGCGGGCATCCTCGCGGACAGCACGCTAGACCGCGCCGTGGTCATCGACGTCGCGCTCGAGGTGGCCCGGGCCAGGCTGCTGGCCCGCCGGGTATGCACCGGCTGCGGCCGCATCTACAGCGTGGAGCGGGCCCGCGGGCTCGAGACGTGGACGTGCGGGGCGTGCGGCGGCGAGGTGCGTCGGCGCGCCGACGACACCGAGGAGACCGTCACGCGCCGGCTGGCGCTGTACGACGCGCAGACCCAGCCCCTGCTCGACTGGTTCTCTCAGCGCGATCAGCTGCTCCTGGTGGACGGCGTCGGGACCAGCGAGGAAGTCTTTTCCCGGCTGCTGGCCGGGTTGTGGCCGCGGATCCCGACGGACAGGATCGCTCAGCTGGCGGGGGTCAGCGAGCCGGTCCCCACGGAGCCTCCCGCCGCCGAGACCACCGAGGACCTGAGCAAGCTGGCGGTCGACGTGGTCATCGAGGTGCCCAGGGGCAGCCGGAACAAGTACGAGTTCGACCATGACCGGCACGTGATGCACCTGGACCGGCGGCTCTTCTCGGCCACCGTCTACCCGGCCGACTACGGTTTCGTCCCGGAAACCCTGGCCGAGGACGGTGACCCGCTGGACGCCCTGGTGCTGCTGGAGGAACCGGTCTTCCCGGGCTGCTGGGTCAGTGCCCGCCCGATCGGGATCTTCTGGATGGAAGACGAGAAGGGGCCGGACGCCAAGATCATCTGCGTCCCGATGGGCGATCCGCGCTGGGACCAGGTGCGGAACCTCGAGGACATGCCGTCCCACCTGCGCAGCGAGATCCATCATTTCTTCGACGTCTACAAGGCGCTCGAGCCAGGTAAATCGACCTCGACCACGGGTTTCGAGGGCCGGGAAGCCGCGCTGGGGGAGATCGCCGCCTCGCGGGCCCGCCTGCTGCACCAGCAGCGCACCGGGGGAGACGCGAGCCAGCGGACGGCGACCTACCAATCGCCAACCTTGCCTGTTTTACGCTAAGCGCCTCTCACTGAGGAGGGACGATATGACCCAGGCCGCCGTACCGGCACCCATCCGGTCATTCCGGCCGCTGCCGTCTGTCCCGGCCCAGGCGCCCCGGCGCGGTCAGCCCGCCGGGCCGCAGACGCTTGGCGAAGACGAGCGGCACCAGCTGGCCAGGGAACTGCACGACGGGGCCATCCAGGAGGTCCTGGCCGCCGGACTGGCTATCGACTCGTGCCTGGCCGACACGCCCGCCGGATCACCCAACCACGCCACGCTGGAATACGCCAAGCGGCTCACCGGGACCGCCGTCCGCCGCCTGCGGTCCTCGCTGCAGAATCTTCTCGAGGACACGACCGCCCCCGATGTAGAGCTGCCCGACATGCTCAGGCGCCTCAAGGCCCAGCATCCCGCGTGCCCGCTCGACCTGAGCGTCGATATCACCGGGACGCCGCTGCCGCTGGAGGCGGCGGTCACCCGGTCACTGTTTCAGGTGGCCAGCGAGTGCGTCTTCAACGCGGCCATCCACGGCCGGGCCCGCCGCGCGGTCATCCGGCTGAGCTACGGCCGCGCCATGGTCGCGCTCTGCGTCGCGGACGACGGTCACGGGAACCCGAAGACGCTCAGGAAGATCATCCGCGGCGAGGTGCCCGGCACCGGCGGCGGCTACCACCTGGGCCTGACCGACATCGCCGCGCGAGCCGAAGAGATGGGCTGGAGCCTGCAGGCGGACCGGTCCGACCTCGGCGGGATCGCGATCCGGGTGTCCCTGGCGGCGCCCGCCCCAGGTTTCGAATCAGGAGAGTCCGATGGATGAGATCAAGGTCGCCATCATCGAAGATCACGCCATCGTCCGGCAGGGCCTGCGGGCCATGATCGACAGGGAGCCGAACCTGCGGGTGGTCGGCGAGGCGGCGTCCGCCGGGCTGGCCCCGGCGATGCTCGACCAGACCAAGCCCCGGGTGGTGCTCCTGGACCTGCGGCTGACCGGCGGCAGCGAGTGCGACGGCCTGTCCTTGTGCGCCACGATAACCCAGCGCTATCCCGACATCCGCGTGCTCGTGCTGACGAGCTCCGCGGATGAGTGGCTGATCCTGGAGTCCATCAAGCAGGGCGCGAAGGGTTTCGTGGTGAAGGACGTGGACCTGACCGAGCTGGTCCGGGCGATCAGGGCCGTGCACCGGGGGGAGAGCGCCTTCGACTCCCGCAGCGCCGGGGTCGTCGTCCGCTGGATGCACGGCAGCCAGCGTCCTGGGACGACCGCGACCGACATCACGCCGAGAGAACGGGAGATCCTGGTCCTGCTCGCTCGCGGGCTGAGCAACGTCGCGATCGGGCAGCGCCTGTATATCTCCGCGGCGACGGTGAAGTTCCACGTCGGCAACGTGATGCATAAACTCGGTGCACGCCGCCGCGCCGAGGCCGTATACGCGGCCAGCAAACTAGGCCTGATCTGACCGGCTCCCAGGCGGGCCGGGCTCAGCCCATGCCGAGCCGGGTCATCTCCCTCCTCGTCTACTCCGTCTCCTTCCTCACCTCCTGCGGCCCCGGCGTGTCGCCGGGGCCCGGACCGGTACCGGTCACAGCAGGGTGGTGACCGCCTTGACTTCGGTGTAGCTGTTCAGGACCTCGTGGCCCATCTCGCGGCCCCAGCCGGACTGCTTGTAGCCGCCGAACGGCAGCGCCGCGTCGAACACGTTGTAGCAGTTGACATACACGCTGCCGGCCCTGAGCTTCTTCGCCAGCGCGTGCGCCTTGGAGATGTCGCGGGTCCAGATCCCGGCCCCGAGGCCGAATGGGGTGTCATTGGCCTTGGCCGCGATCTCGTCCAGGTCGCTGAAGGGCTCGGCGACGACGACTGGCCCGAAGATCTCCTCCTTCACCACCTTCATGTTGCCGTGCGTGTTGATCAGCACCGTCGGCTCGATGAAGAAGCCTTGGTCACCGAACCGGCCGCCTCCGGCCAGTGCGGTGGCTCCCTCGGCCTTGCCGGATTCCAGGAAGCTGTTGACCCGGTTGAACTGCTCCTCCGACACCATCGGGCCCATCTGGGTGCTCACTTCCAAGCCGGAGCCCAGCTTGATCGCCTTCGCGATCTCCGCGACGCCGCCGACCACCTCGTCGAAGCGGTTCTGGTGCACGAACAGCCGTGACCCGGCCACGCAGCACTGGCCGTGGTTGAAGAAGATGGCGTTGGCCGATCCCTCGATCGCGCTGTCCTCTGCGTCCTCGAAAACGATGTTCGGGCTCTTGCCGCCGAGCTCCAGGCTCACCTTCTTCAGGTTGCCCGCGGCCGCGTGCACGATGAGCTTGCCGACATCGGTGGACCCGGTGAACGCGACCTTGTCCACGTCAGGATGGGCGGCGAGCGCCGCGCCGGTCGTCTCGCCGAAGCCCGTCACGACATTGACCACGCCGTCAGGCAGCCCGGCCTCGGCGATCAGTTCGGCCAAGCGCAGCGCGGTCAGCGAGGTCTGTTCGGCCGGCTTGAGCACTACGGTGCACCCGGTTGCGAGCGCGGGGGCGACCTTCCACGCGGCCATCAGCAGCGGGAAGTTCCACGGAATGATCTGCCCGACCACGCCGACGGGCTCCCGCAGCGTGTAGGAGTGGAAGTTGGCGCCCGGCATGTAGGGCACCGAGATGTTGATCGTGTTGCCCTCGATCTTGGTGGCCCAGCCGGCCATGTAGTGGAACATGTCCGCCGATAGGGTAACGTCCGCGACCTTCGCGATGGCATACGGCTTGCCGTTGTCGAGCGACTCGAGTTGGGCAAGCTCGTCGAGGTGCTCGTAGATCAGGTCACCGATCTTCCAGATGATGCGTCCGCGCTCGGCCGGCGTCATCCTGCTCCATGGGCCGTCATCGAATGCCGAGCGCGCAGCCCGGACGGCCCGGTCGATGTCCTCGCGGTCTCCCTCGGCGATGCTCGCCAGGGTCTCGCCCGTCGCTGGATTCGGGGTCTCGAACGTCTTGCCTGACGCGGCATCCGTCCATTGCCCGTTGACGAACAACTGGCGCGGCGTTGCGACGAAGGCTTCGGTGTTCTTGTCCAGGGTTACCGGCATTGGACTTCATTCCCTTGCCATAGAAGGTAGAGGCAGTAATGCCCCGCACGGTTCGTGGGTGCTTCCTCGCCACGATCCGGCCGGGAGACGGTGCCCCAGGCCAGTGACCACAATGAAACGGCAAAATGACCGGTGAGGGGAATGCCAGCGCGCCCAAACCGCCTGTCTGACGTCGGCATACCGGCCGATTGGCTAGGTGGGAACTGGCCGGATGTCAGCGGGGTTCGCGACCTGCGGAGAGTGTCGCCAGCGGGCTGGCTCGCGGAGGCTGGAAGCCAGATCCCTGAAAGGAGCGCACATGCCCGGTCCCTATTCGTCTGTCGGTGACCGCCTGGAGAAATTGCTGCAGGTCGAGACGTTCCCGCCGCCGGCCGAGTTCGCCGCTCGCGCTCAGGTCGCAGACCGAGCGGTATACGAACAGGCGGCGGCGGACCCTGCCGCCTGGTGGGCCGAGCAAGCGCGCGAGCGGCTGCACTGGGAGACGCCATTCTCCTCGGTGCTCGACGAAAGCAATGCGCCGTTTTATACCTGGTTCGCCGACGGGACCATCAACGTGTCCTACAACTGCCTGGACCGGCACGTGCTGGCCGGCCGGGGCGACCGGGTCGCGTTTATCTGGCGAGGCGAGGAGGGCGAGGAACGCGACCTGACCTACGCCGAACTCCTGGACGACGTGCAGCGGCTCGCCAACGCGCTCAAGGCGCAGGGCGTGCGTAAGGGCGACGTGGTCGGGATCTACCTCCCGATGATCCCCGAGGTCGTAGTAGCCATGCTGGCCTGCGCCAGGATCGGCGCGCCGCACACCGTCGTCTTCGGCGGCTTCGCCCCGGCCGCCGTGCGCGAGCGGCTGGAGGTCTCCCGCGCCAAGGCGCTGATCGTCGCGGACGGGGCCCGCCGCAAGGGCAAGTCCATCCCGGTCAAGCAGCAGGTGGACGACGTGATCTCGGACCTGCCCGACCTGGAGACGGTCGTGGTGGTAAGGTCCACCGGCGCCGACTGCGTGATGCGGCCCGGACGGGATGTGTGGTTCGACGACCTGATCGCCAGCGCCGACCCGGTCTGCCCGGCCGAGCCGATGGAGGCCGAGCACCCGCTGTTCCTGCTCTACTCCTCCGGCTCCACGGCCAAGCCCAAGGGAATCCTGCACACCACCGGCGGCTACCTGACCGCGGTCACCACCACCACCGCGATGGTCTTCGACCTGGACCCCGAGCACGACGTGTTCTGGTGCACGGCCGACGTCGGCTGGATCACCGGGCACTCCTACATCGTCTACGGCCCGCTAGCCAACGGCGCCACCTCGGTGATGTTCGAGGGCGCTCCGGACTACCCGGACAAGGACATCTGGTGGCAGATCATCCAGCGGTACGGCGTGACGATCTTCTACACCGCGCCGACCGCCATCCGGGCCTGCATGAAGTGGGGGGAGGGTTACCCGGCCAAGCACGACCTGTCCTCGCTGCGGCTGCTCGGCACGGTCGGCGAGCCGATCAACCCCAAGGCCTGGCTGTGGTATTACACCGTCATCGGCGACGAGCGCTGCCCCGTAGTCGACACCTGGTGGCAGACCGAGACCGGCGCCATCATGATCACCACGCTGCCCGGCCTGGGCACCGCCAAGCCCGGCTCGGCCGGCCTCCCGCTGCCCGGCGTGTCTGCCGCCCTGGTGGACGAGTCGGGTGCCGAGATCGGCCACGGCAGCGGCCTGCTCGCGCTGACCCGGCCGTGGCCGGGCATGCTCCGCACCCTGTACGAGGACCCCGACCGGTACGTGCAGACCTACTTCGGCCGGTTCGGCCCGCGCACCTATTTCGCCGGCGACGGTGCGCGGCGGGACGAGGACGGCTACTTCTGGATCACCGGGCGGGTGGACGACGTCATCAACGTCTCCGGCCACCGGCTGTCCACCGCCGAGATCGAATCGGCGCTCGTGTCGCACCCCGCGGTCGCCGAGGCCGCGGTCATCGCCACCGCCGACGACCTGACCGGCCAGGCGGTGGTGGCCTACGTCACCCTGAGCGCCGGCGTCGCAGGCGAACCGGAGCTGGAGACCGCGCTGCGCGAGCACGTCGGCCGCCAGATCGGCAAGCTCGCCCGGCCGGGCCGGATCATCTGGGCCGACGACCTGCCCAAGACCCGGTCCGGGAAGATCATGCGCAGGCTCCTGCGCGACATCGCCGAAGGCCGCGAGCCTGGCGACGTCACCACCCTGCGGGACGCGTCCGTCCTGACCCAGCTGCAGCAGACCGCCGCACCGGCCCAGCCCAAGGAGCGGCCGTCGGGCCGCTGACCCGGCCATCAGGGACGCGGACCAGGGAGACCCCAGGGTCAGCGCCCGGCCAGGCCGGACACGATGTCCTCGGTCGCGCGGTCCAGCCCGTCCAGGTCACGGACCACGTCCACGCGATCGCACAGCTCCGCGTAGCGCGGCAGGTCGCAGCCTCCCAGCCGCCACAGGTTCCGCCGCTCCGGCGTCAGCCAGATGAGCCGCTTGCCGCGCCGGGCGATCTCCTCGAAGGCTTCCATGTTGGCGTCGTGGCCGTTGCCGCGCCCGTCGCCGAGGACCACCACCGTGGTCCGCCGGTTCACCAATTCGGCGAAGTCCTCGTGAAAGCGCCCGAACGAGGCGCCATAGTCGGAGTCGGCGTCGACGTCAAGCACGTCGCCACCGAAGATCTTCTCCAGCGCGCGCTCGACCGGATGCTCGGCGAACAGGTCGGTGACCTCCACCGCGTCGGCGACGAACGCGAAGGTGCGCACCTGCCCGAACAGCCGCTGCAGGCCGTGCACCAGGTACAGGGTGAAGCGTGCCGTCTGGCGGACTGACAGGCTCACGTCGGCCAGCACGACCAGGCGGGGCTTGTCCTGCCGGCGCGCCACCGTCACCGGCCGGAACGGGATTCCGTCGTAGCGCATGTTGGTGCGCATGGTCCGGCCCGGGTCGACGCGGCCCCGGCCGGACACCGCCCGCCGGTGGGTGAGGGCGCCCGGCATGGTCTTGGCCAGGCGGCGCAGGGTCTCCTCCAGCCGGTACCGTTCGGCCTCGCCGATCACGGGCGCGCGGACGCCGGGTGCCCCGGGGGACTCGATGGCCACCCGGTCCATGGCCGCCAGGGCCTCTAGGTGGCGCTTGAGCAGCTCGCTGAGGCGGGCGAGCTCGCGGTCTGACCCGCGCGCCAGTGCGGCGAGCGCGTCCGCCGTCATGTCGCCAGCCGGATCGTCGCCAGCCGGATCGCCGAGCCAGTCAAGCAGGGCCTGCTCCTCGGCCACCGTCAGGCCGGCGTCGAGCCTGGTCCCCGGGCTGCTCTGCAGCTGGCCCGGCAGGCCGCCGCCGCGCAGCCGGGACGTCTCCAGCTGGACGCGCGGGCCGGAGGCGGCGCTGCGGCCGCGCTCCTTGGACAGCACGATCTCGTCCGTCATCGACGCCAGGTCGATCTTGTTGGCCTCCTGGTGCAGGTTGTAGGACGCGGCCAGGTCCTGCTGGCGGAAGAACTCGCGGATGTCGGCCGGCTTGCCGTGCGAGTGCCCCTGCTGCGGGGTCTGGGAGGCCTCCGGCGAGATCGTGAACGACTCCGCCTCGCCGGTGTCGGTCAGGTCGTCGTGAGCGTGATCGTGGCCGTGCGGTTCGGCGGCCGCGACCGGTTCGAGCCAGAAGTAACGATCGAAGAGCTCGTCGAACAGCTCCTCGTCGCGCCGGTCCTTGACCAGCGCCACCCGCAGCACGCACCGCAGCGTCTCGCGGTCGGCTAGGGCGCCGTGGGTGGCCGCGGCGTGCATGGCGTCGAGTGCCTCGGTCACCGACACGCGGACCCCGCGCAGGCGCAGGAGCCGCACGAACCGGTGCAGGCTCTGTTCCACTCTTTCTCCTCTCGCTCGCTCGAAGGGGAGCTACAGGGGTTACAGGGGACGGCGGCGGGCTAGGCCTTTGGCGAAGGAGCGGGTGCCTTGGGCGGCGGAGACCGCGCGTACGCCGGAGGCGACCGAGGTGGCCGAGGTGGGCGCCCCGTAGTAGCGCTCGTCGTGGCGGCCGGGCTGGTCTTTCGCCGCTCGTTCGGCCTTTGCGCCGACGTCATCAGCGTCAGCGGCGTGCGGGCCGTGGTCGTGGTCACGGTCGTGGCTGTGGCCGTGCGGATGGGCGGGGACCTTGCCGTCGGCCAGGGCGGCGTTCGGGTCGGTCAGGGACGGCAGCGCGTCCAGGGCGCGCTGGACATCGCGCGAGTACTTCACCACCACCGAGACGGTATCGGCCAGGACGGCCGGGTCGATCTCCTCGACGCCGAGCACCGCCAGCGTCCGGGCCCAGTCGACGGTTTCCGAGATGCTCGGCGCCTTGCGCAGGTCGAGCCCGCGCAGCCCGCGGACGATCTGCACGAGGTGCTGGGCGGCCGCGTCGGGCAGGCCGGTCTTCTTGCTCCGCAGGATCTCGAGCTCGCGTTCGGCGCTCGGATAGTCCAGGAACAGGTGCAGGCAGCGGCGCTTGAGCGCGGCGGACAGGTCGCGGGTGTTATTCGAGGTGAGGATGACGCACGGCGGGTGGCGGGCCACGAACGTGCCGATCTCCGGCACCGATACCTGATACTCGGCGAGCATCTCGAGCAGAACCGCCTCCAGGGCCTCGTCCGCGCGGTCGACCTCGTCGATCAGCAGCACCACGGGCTCGGCCGAGCGCACCGCTTCGAGCAGCGGGCGCGAGGCGAGAAAGCGCTCGGAGAAGAAGGCGCTCTCCTGCTGCGCGATCCGGTCAATCGCGGTATGCAGGTCGGGGGCGTCGCCGACAAGCTGGCCGACCTTCTCCCGCAGGATCTGGGTGTACAGCAGCTGCTTGCCGTAGTCCCACTCGTACAGGGCCTTGGTGTCGTCCTGGCCCTCGTAGCACTGCAGCCGCAGCAGCCGCCGCCCGGTCGCCGCGGCGATGGCCTTGGCCAGCTCGGTCTTACCGACTCCCGCGGGCCCCTCGACCAGCAGGGGCTTCTCCAGGCGGGTCTGGATGAAGACCGCGGTGGCCAGCTGCCGGTCGGCGATGTACCCGTGCTCGGCCAGCGCGCCGGTGACGTCGTCGACGGTGTCGAAGTACGGCATTCGTCCTCCTGATAAGGCCCAATGGTAGGCCCGGTGCACCAGCACCGGGCCGCCATCTGAGGCTGGATCTCAGCTGAGGAGGTCATCCAGGTCGCCGTTCATGCAGTGCTCGACCACTGGGCGGACGGTCTCGAACGTGCACTCCTTGGCGTTGCCTGGGGTGCAGGCGTCGCCGAGGACATGGTTGGTGATCCGGTCGACGTCCTCGGCATCCCCGCGGACCTGCGGCGCGTTCTCGTAGAACTTGGTCGGCCCCTGGCCGAGCCGGTTCTTGGAATAGGTGTCCTGCGTCACGTCGGTGAACTTCTCGGCCACGCCCACGTCGCGCAGCAGCCGGATCGCCGCGGCCAGCGCGGCCTCCGCCGCCTGGACGTCAGTCATGCCGTGCGTGTCCACGCCCATCGCCGCGGCGATTTCGGCGAACCGCTTGTAGGCGACCGGCATGTTGAACGCCCAGACCCGGGGCAGCGCGATCGCGTTGTTCAGGCCATGATGGAGGTCGTAGAAGGCGCTCACCGCGTGCGAGATCGAGTGGATGATGCCCAGGCCGCCGGAGTTGAACGCCTGCGCCGCGATGTACTGCGCGTACATCATGCCCTCGCGGCCGGGCAGATCCTGCGGGTTCCAGGTCGCCTGGCGCAGGTTCTCGGCGGTGAGCTTGATCGCGTACAGCGCGTTGCCCAGCGACGGCGGGAAGTTCAGCCGGGAGACGTAAGGCTCGCTGGCATGCGCGAGCACGTCGAAGCCGCACTGCGCGGTGAAGTCGACCGGGCAGTCGTAGTACAGGGTCGGGTCGTCGACCGCGAGCGTGGCCACGGCCGCGTCGTCGAAGGCGACGTACTTGTGCGGCTGGTTCGGGTCGGTCGTCGTGTCGGTGATGACGTAAGCCCAGGAGGTCTCCGACCCGGTGCCCGCGGTCGTGGAGACCGCGATGTGCGGCGGGTTCTTGGGGTTCTCGCTCTTGTTGAACCCCTCGAACTCGTTCACGCTGCGGCCGTCGTGAGCCACCGAGATCCGCGCGCCCTTGCAGGCGTCGTGGCTGGATCCGCCGCCGATCGAGATGAAGCTGTCGCACTCGTTCTGCTGGTAAAGCGCGACCGCGTCCATCACGTTGTAATCCTTGGGGTTGGACTCGACCTTGTCGTAGACCACGACTTCGAGCCCGTGATAGCGGAGCGAGCCGACGATTTTCGGCACCGTGTCGCTGCCGCGCAGGCCCGACGTCATAACGAGTATCCGGTTGAATCCCAGCTTTTTGGCCTCAGGCCCGAGGAGTTCCCATGCGCCAGGTCCCAGCATGGCGCGGGGGAATGGATGGAACTCCTTGATGGGAAATGGCTTGAGCAGCTCTTCTACTTGCATGTCTTGCCTTTCTGGCGGGCCGAGCTCGGCGCTATGACGTCAGCCTAGGGACAGCTTGAACATTAAGCCGCGGGCGCCGGCAGGGGAATATCGCGACGGGCAAACCGGGCGGCTTGCCGACCCGAACCGCCAATTAGGACAGCGGTGCCCTAGCCAATCGGGCAGGGTGCCGGGCGGGGCCCCAGGACCGCCGGGCCCGGCGTGCGCCGGTCCAGCACCAGCCACCCGCCGTCGGCCGCGTATACCGCCCGCGACCAGCCCGGGTCCCCGCCGAGCGCGGCCAGCCGGGGCAGGTCGAAGGCCTGTCGGTGCCCGAACGTAGGGTCCGGCGCCGCCTCAAGCGGCACAGCGACCACCACCCGGCGCAGGGCGACGCGGCGCAGTTGGGCGAGGGCCTGGACGGACACCTCGGGCGGGAGATGCTCCAGGACGTGGACCGCCAGGACCGTGTCCACCGCCTGGTCGGCGACCGGCAGAGCCAGCAGGTCAGCCGCTGCGAAGCGGGCGCGGCTGCCCTGTGCGCGAGCGACGCGGCCGGCCAGCGCGACAGTCGGCGGAGCGAGGTCGGTGCCGACTACCCGCAGACGCGGGTCCCGGTCGGCGGCCAGCATCGGGAGGAAACCGAAGCAGCACCCGACGTCCATCACGGTGGTGCCTCGGATCAGCGACATGACGTGCTCGTAGATGCGGGCGAACGTGGCCACGCTCCCGGTCCCGCCGGGATCAGGGTGACGCAGCCGCCGCATGGTGTTGCCGTAAAAGGCGTTCCAGGCCTGCGCCGGGTCGGGATGGGTGGCCAGGACCGTGTCGACGAAGACCCGCTCGAACGCCGGCCCGTCGGGCACCAGTCCGAGCGGCGCGAGTTCGGCGGCGATGTGGCTGGCGAGCTCGTTGCTGATCCCGTCCCTTCCCAGCCGTGGCCTGACGTGTCCGTCGTGAATAAGGAAATGCGGCGTCGTGATTGAAGGCACGCTGCCAGGATCGCGGCCGGGCCGCGGCATAGGCACCTGCCCGATTGGCTAGGGAGCGTTGCCCGGTCAGGGAGTTACTGGCGCGGGCTAAGTCCGGCATGCTCGACACGAAAGTGCTGAAGTCCGCGGCGGAAAGGTCTTGATCAAATGATCGGCGACAACGCTGTAACCGACGATGAAAACATCACCGACGATGAAGACATCACCCACGTTGATGAGTTGCTCGTCGAGGAGGTCTCCATTGACGGCATGTGCGGCGTCTACTGACGGGCGTCGCGTCCCTGGTGAGCAGCCCGTGGCATTCGACCTGAACCGTGGCTGGCGGCTGAACCCGGCGGTTAGTGTGCGCCCGGAGTCGTTCGGCGCCCTGATCTATCACTTCGGCAACCGGCGGCTGAGCTTCCTGAAGACCCAGCGGCTAGTCACCGTGGTCCGACTGCTGGAGAGTCACGAGAGCGCGGCCGACGCCCTGGCCGCGGCGGGCGTGCCCGTCGAGCAGCGGGCGCGGTACGCCGCGGCGCTGGCGGCGCTGGCCGATTCGGAGGTTATCGATGCGTGCTGACCAGGCTGGCTTGTCCCGGCGAGCCGCCACCCTGACCGAGCAGTTCAAGAGCGGGCTGGACGCGCCGATCTGCCTGACCTGGGAACTTACCTACGCCTGCAACCTGCAGTGCGTGCACTGCCTGAGCTCGTCCGGGCGGCGGGACCCCCGTGAGCTCAGCACGGCCGAAAGCATGCGGGTGATCGACGAGCTCGAACGGATGCAGGTGTTCTACGCGAACATCGGGGGCGGCGAGCCGACGCTCCGCCCGGACTTCTGGGACCTGCTCGACTACAGCGTCGCGCATCACGTGGGCATCAAGTTCTCCACCAACGGCGTCCGACTGGACCAGCGAGCCGCGCAGCGGCTCGCCCGGACCGACTACGTGGACGTGCAGATCTCCATCGACGGGGCGACCGCGGACGTCAACGACGCGGTCCGGGGCACCGGCAGCTTCGCCATGGCGCGGCGGGCGATGGATAACCTGGCCGCCGCCGGCTTCGGCGAGTTCAAGATCTCCATCGTCGTGACCAGGCAAAATGTGTCGCAGCTCGACAAGTTCAAGCAGATCGCCGACGGTTACGGCGCGCGCCTGCGGGTCACCAGGCTCAGGCCGTCCGGCCGGGGCGCCGACAGCTGGGCCGACCTGCACCCGACCGCCGCGCAGCAGCGCGTGCTTTACGACTGGCTGTCCGCGCGGCCGGACGTGCTCACCGGCGACTCGTTCTTTCACCTGTCCGCCCTCGGCGCCCCGCTGCCGGGCCTGAACCTGTGCGGGGCGGGCCGCGTGGTCTGCCTGATCGACCCGGTCGGCGACGTCTACGCCTGCCCGTTCGTGCTGCACGAGGAATTCCGGGCGGGCAACGTGCGCGAGCCCGGCGGCTTCACCCGGCTGTGGCGCGAGTCCGAGCTGCTGCTCCGGCTGCGCGAGCCGGCCTCCGCCGGCGCCTGCGCCTCCTGCGGGCAGTTCGACGCCTGCCAGGGCGGGTGCATAGCCGCGAAATTCTTCACCGGGCTGCCCCTGGACGGACCGGACCCGGAGTGCGTGCTTGGCCACGGCGAGCGTGAACTGGCCAAGGTGTGCCTGCCGGACCGGCCGCAGGCCGCTCCCGGCCATTCCCGGCGCCCGGCCGGACGTTCCGCCCCGGTCTTCGTCCCGGTCGACCTGCTCGTCACCAGGGCCGCGCCATGAACCTGCTCGAGCCGCTGTCCCTAGGTTCGGCCCGCGCGCCGAGCCGGGTGATGTTCGGCCCGCACGAGACCAACCTGGGCCAGGGCCGGGCCATCTCGGCGCGGCATGTCGCCTACTACGAGCGCCGGGCGGCGGGCGGCTGCGGCGTCATCGTGACCGAGATCGCCAGCGTGCACCCGTCGGACTGGCCCTACGAGCGCGCGCCGCTGGCCGCGGACTGCGGGCCGGGCTGGTCGCAGACCGCCGCGGCCTGCGCGCCGCACGGGACCCCGGTGCTCGCCGGGCTCGGTCACGCCGGGATGCAAGGCTCCTCGGCGTTCTCCCAGTCCGCGCTGTGGGCACCGTCACGGGTCCCGGACGCCACCTCTCGTGAGCTGCCCATGGAGATGGCGGAGAGCGAGATCAACGCGGTGATCGACGGATTCGCGGCGGCCGCGGCCCTGGCCCGCCGATCTGGGCTGGCGGGCGTGGAGATCAACGCCGGGCAGTACTCGCTGTTGCGCCAGTTCCAGTCTGGGCTGACCAACCAGCGCACCGACGCCTACGGCCAGGACCGGCTGCTGCTGACCGAGCGCGTGCTGCGCTCGGTACGCACGGCCCTCGGCCGTGACCAGGTGCTCGGCCTGCGACTGTGCTGCGATGAGCTCGCCCCCTGGGCCGGTCTGACACCCGAGCTGGCCGCGGAGTCGGCCGCCCGGCTGGCCGGGCTGGTCGACTACCTCGTGGTGGTGCGCGGGTCGATCTACTCGGTGCCGGCCACCCGGCCCGACCTGCACTCCGAGCC
>JBEKKH010000120.1:0-22995 GCA_050010815.1 Streptosporangiaceae bacterium
GGGTGGCTGCCCGTCGCGCTGCTGCTGCCGTCGCTGGCGTTGTCCGCGTTGGCGCTCGCGGCCGCGACCGTCATGGATCCCCGTGCTGCCGCCGTCACCACGGCGGCGTTGTGGGCGCTGCCGGTGCTCCTGCTGGCGTCGGCTCACGTTCCGCTGCTGGTCGTGGCGCCGGCCGCCCAGGTGGGGTGCACCGTCCTGCTGTGCGCTTGCGCCGTGCTGCTGTACCTGCGTCGTGACCGCTTCGAGCTGGGATGGATGAGATGACCCTGCACGTGAGCACCGCGGCCGTCCGCACCTGCGGCCTGTCCAGGCGGTACGGCCGCATCCAGGCGCTGGATGCGGTCGACTTGACCCTGGAGCGGGGGATCACCGGCCTGCTCGGCCCCAACGGCGCCGGCAAGACGACGCTGCTGTCGATCCTGGCCACGGTCAGCGAGCCGGACGCGGGGCGGGTGTCGGTGCTCGGCCTGGACCCGCGGGACGGCGCGGAGCGGGTGGAGATCCGCCGGCGGCTCGGCTATCTGCCGCAGGAGCTGGGATATCACCGGCACTTCACGGTGGCCGCGTTCCTGGATTACGTGGCGATCTTGAAGGAAATCACCAACCGGCGCCGCCGCGCCGAAGAGGTCGCCAAGGTCCTGGCCATCACCGGGCTCCAAGACCGCGCCCGGACGCGGATCCGGGCCCTGTCCGGCGGGATGCGGCAGCGCCTGGGCATCGCCCAGGCCCTGCTGGGCGGCCCTAAGCTGCTGATCCTGGACGAGCCGACGGCCGGGCTCGACCCCGAGCAGCGGCTGCGGTTCCGAGAGCTGCTGTCCGGCCTGCCGGGTGACCCGGCGATCGTGCTGTCCACCCATCAGGCCGACGACATCGCCGCGATCTGCCCGCAGGTGGTGGTGCTGCTGCAGGGACGGGTGCAGTTCGCCGGTACCCCGGCCGGGCTGGGCGGCACCGCCGCCGGGCGGGTGTGGGCGGCGGCCGAGCGCGACGGCCGCGCCCACCTGTCCTGGCGCGGCGGCGACGGCCGGTGGCGGCACATCGGGGAGCAGCCGCCCGCCGGCGCCGAGCTCGTCACGCCGACGGTCGAGGACGGCTACCTGCTGCTGTGCCACGCGGCAGGTGCGCGGTGACCGGACCCGCGCTCGATGGCACGGACGCCGCCGCCCCGGCCGGCGCCGGGCCATACGGCGCCGGGCCATACGGCGCCGGGTTGCACCGGTCGCCACGGCTGCGGATGGTGCTGGGCCTGGCCAGGATAGAAGCACTGCTCATGGTCCGCAGCTTGCTGGGGCTGGCCGGGCTGCTGGCCGGCGGCCTGGCGGTCTGGGGCTGGTTCTGGCTCAACCCGGTGCAGCCGTTGTGGTGGTGGGCCGACTGGCGGATCGGCGTGGCCCAGCTGATCCTGGCCATGACCGTCCTGGTGGCCGCGCAACTGGCGGCCGGGCGGGCCCGTCCTGGCCGTCGCCGCCATCTTCTTCGCGGGGGCCGCGCAGCTGGCGCCCGTCCCGGCCGCCCAGCTGAACCACCTGGCCGCCGAGATGGCCGACCCGGGCTCGGTGCAGCACTGCACCACCGCCAGCGGTGTCCGGTACTGCCTTTACCCAGGCTTCGGCCGCGACCTGCCATCGATCGAGGCGCCCGTCAACGAGGTGCTCGCGCTCCTGCCCGCCCGTCCCCGCCTGCCGCTGACGATCCGGCAGGTCCTGTCGGTGGACTTCACCGACCCGGCCCTGTCCCGCGGTCATCCACCGCAGCAGGTGTCCCGGTGGACGGCGCAGACGCGGTCCGCGCCGGGCAATGTCACCGCTACCTCGGCGATCTACCTGACCGTCGGGTAACGGCGTCCTGGCCGTCGCCGCAGCCGCTCCCCGCCGCCGTGTACCTGCTGGCCAAGGCCATGACCGGTCTGCCAGAGGAGAGGGTCAGCCAGGTTCTCAGGGACCGCTGGGGGACCTGGGTGGACGGGCGCAGCACCGATGCCCAGCTCGCCGCCGCCCTCGGCATCCAGGTGCCGAACGGTCCCCTTCCTCCCCACCCCGAGTCATGATCACGGCTGGGGGCCAGCACCGCCGCTACACACGCGGCCGGCGCTGGCCCCCAGCTTCGGCCGCAGGCTTGCGCTCGGGCATCGGATAGACCCGGGCGGCGGGCTGGTCGGGGACGTTCGAGCGGCGGTCAGCCTTGGTGGCTCTGTCCTCGACCAGGGCAGCGACCACCGCGGCGACCGTCCGGTCATCGAGGCCGGGTGGCGGTTCGACGTGCGGAGGCAGGCTCTTGATGATCCGGCCGATGCCGCTGTATTCGTCGACGACGCCTTCGCAGTAGCGGCAGGCACCGAGATGGCGGTTGAACTCGGCCCGCTTGTCCTCGGGCAGGTTACCGAACACGAAGTCGAGGGCCTCGGGATGGGACAGCTCGATATCACGCTCAGAGAGCATCGTTGCACCATCTCTTCAGCTGCCCCTGGTCGGGGAGCACGTGGAAAGGCCGAGCCGATCCCTACCCATGTTTACGAGATTCCCGGCCGATCGGCTCACTCGTCCTGGACCGCCTACGCCCGGGGCCGGCAAAGTCGGCATTTGCGGAGAACTAGGACCCCGCCGGGAAAATATACGATCTATGCGTATCCAGGCCTGCTCGTTCCCGGCGATCGAGGAAGTGGCTGATGACCAGCAAGCGGCTCACGACGGTGCTTGGGCAGCTGGGGCTCACTCAGGTCCGGTACGTGTCACCGGTTCGCCCCGGCGCGGCGCAGGGCCTGGTCGGCCGGGTCTACGAACAGGTCGAGCGGGAGTTCGGCGTGCTAGCCCCGTCGCTGGTCCTGTTCTCCCCGGCACCGGAGGTGCTCGCCGCGAGCTGGCTGATGCTGCGTGAGACCCTGCTCGCGACCCGCAGGGTTTCCCGGACGGCTAAGGAGGCCGTCGCCACGGCGGTCTCGCTCGGCAATACCTGTCCCTGGTGCGTCGCCGTGCACAGCACCATGCTCTCCGGGCTAGCGGATGGCCTGGTCCTCGCGGACCACCCTGCCACCTCGATCGCCGATCCCCGGCTGCGGGCGGTCACGACGTGGGCGCAGGACGGCCGGACCGAGGACGGCGCCCGGCGGCATGAACCGGCCTGCCCGGCCGCCGACGCGCCGGAACTGATCGGGACCGCGGTCCTGTTCCACTACTACAACCGCATGGTGAACGTGTTTCTCACCGAGGTCCCGCTGCCGCCGGGAGCCCCGAAGATGGCCCTGGGCCCGGTCATGTGGATCCTCGACCGCAGGATGCGGCCGGCCGCCGCGCGCTCGCACCAGCCGGGCGCGTCACTCGAACTGCTGCCGGCCGGGTCGCTGCCCCCCGACCTATCCTGGGCGCGCGGCGATCAGCTGACCGAGGATGCCTTCGCCCGCGGCTGTGCCGCCATTGACGCGGCCGGTGCGCGGTCCGTACCGTCATCGGTCCGCGACCTGGTCCTGACGGAGCTGGAAAACTGGCACGGCGAGCGGCGCGGCCCGAGCCGTGAGTGGGTCGAGAGCGCCGTGTCCGTCCTGCCGACCGCCGACCAGGCCGCGGGCCGTCTCGCGCTGCTCACCGCGCTCGCCTCCGGTCAGGTCGACCGTTCCGTCGTCCGGAGGTTCCGGGCCAGCCGGCCGGGCGACACCGCGCCGGGCGACACCGCGCTGGTCGAACTAACCGCGTGGGCCAGCTTCGCGGCGGCGCGGCGAGCCGGCACCTGGATTCCTCTCGGCGCGGCCGAAGCAGACCGCGGTGACGGCGCCACCGGCACGCACCGCGCAGGCACAGCTGGGCCATAGCCGGAGCACGGGGCTTACGCTGGGTTCCCGGTCGTGCCGGTGCCGATCTGGCGGAGCAGGTCATCCAGGGCGATGTTGGCCCAGTGCCGGGTGCACTGACCTTGGGGATTCGACTAAATCTAAGGTGATCCTTGAGATCGCCCGGATCTCTTGCCCAGCCGGCCCTCGCCCTGTTAGACAGCGGATAAAACCGCGACGACCGGAGGCCGATATGGACAGCCCCTTCCTGACGGACAACTTCCGGCCGGTCCACGAGGAGATCGCCACCGGGCCGCTGACCGTCACCGGCTCCGTTCCCGGTCACCTCGACGGCCGTTACCTGCGGATCGGCCCGAATCCGATCGCCGACGTCGATCCGGCCACCTACCACTGGTTTCTCGGCGACGGCATGGTGCACGGCGTGCGGCTGCGCGACGGACAGGCGCAGTGGTACCGCAACCGTTACGTCCGCTCGGCGGACGCGATGCGCCGGCTCGGCGAACCGCTGCCTGACGGCCAGACCCGGCGGGGAACGTCGCCGAACACCAACGTGATCGGGCAGGCCGGGCGCACGTTCGCGCTGGTCGAAGGCGGCCCGCCGCCGTATGAGCTGACCGACGAGCTGGATACG
Organism: Streptosporangiaceae bacterium; assembly: GCA_050010815.1. GTDB lineage: Bacteria > Actinomycetota > Actinomycetes > Streptosporangiales > Streptosporangiaceae > Palsa-504. Next base: position 4,413 of record JBEKKH010000120.1, read on the forward strand.
GTCGGGGCGTGTGACTTCGACGGCACGCTTCCCGGCGGTTACACCGCCCACCCGCACCTGGATCCGGACACCGGCGAGTTGCACGCGGTGTCCTACCTCTGGGCGTGGGGCAAGCGGGTGCGGTACACGGTCCTCGGCACGGACGGCAGGATCCGGCGTACGGTCGACATCGACGTCAGCGGCGTGCCGATGATGCACGACTTCTCGCTGACCGAGCATTACGTCGTGCTGTACGACCTGCCGGTCACCTTCAATACCGCCCGGGCGGTATCCCAGCTGCCCAGGCTGCGCCGCCCGCTGGCCCGCTTTATGCTGGCCAGAGCGCTGAACCGGCCCGCGCTGGCCGAGCGGATGGTCAACGCCATGGTGCGAGCCGGCGGCGCGCGGTATGACGCCAGGAACTTCCCCTACGTGTGGAACCCCCGCCACCAGGCGCGGGTCGGCGTCCTGCCCCGGGACGGCGGCCCGGCGGATGTCCGCTGGTTCGACGTCAACCCCTGCTACGTCTTCCACCCGCTCAACGCCTACGAGGCCGACGACACGCTCGTGCTCGACGTGATCCGCCATGAGCGGGTGTTCAGTACCGAAATGCGCGGTCCCGGGGAGGGCACCCCCACGCTTGACCGGTGGACGGTGGACCTGGCGGCCGGCAAGGTCCTGGAGTCATGCCTGGACGACCGCGACCAGGAGTTCCCCCGCATAGACGAACGGCTGACCGGGCGTCCGCACCGGTACGGCTACACCGTCAACTCCGGCTCCGGCGAGAACTACGTGATCAAGCACGACTTCGCTCACGGGGACAGCACGGCCCGGTCCCTGGGATCCAGGCGGCAGACCAGCGAGTTCAGCTTCATCCCGGACCGGCCGGACGCCGCGGAGGACGAAGGGACGCTCATCGGCTACGTCTACGACCGGGACACCGACCGGAGCGACCTCGTCCTGCTCGACGCCGGCACCCTGGAGGACGTCGCCACGATCCACCTGCCCGCACGAGTACCGCAGGGCTTCCACGGCAACTGGATCCCTGCCAGCTAGCCGATCCGAGGTTCTCGCTTGGGCCGTTCGCCGTGACCTGCCCGGCTGCCCGCGGTGATGTCGCGATACCGTCCAGGTTGTGAGGACGATGGCATGACCGGCGGGTTCGCCGATTTCGACCGGTCTCGCGCCGCCTTGCTCGCGGAGGCGGCCGAACGGGCCTGCCGGTACCTGCAGGGACTAGCTGATCGCGCGGTAGCGCCGGCGGCCGAGGCGGTGCTCGCGCTGGACCGGCTGGATTTCCCGTTGCCGGAGGCGGGTCTTGAGCCGTCGCGGGTGCTGGCGGCCCTGGACGAGCTGGGCTCGCCGGCCACGATGGCGAGCGCGGGCCCGCGCTATTTCGGCTTCGTCACCGGCGGGGCGCTGCCGGTGGCGGTCGCGGCGTCCTGGTTGCTGGCGGCGTGGGACCAGAACGCCGCGCTGTCGGTCATGTCCCCGGTAGCAACCCGCCTGGACGCGGTGGCGCTCGGGTGGGTCGGCCAGCTCCTCGGCCTGCCCGCCGGCACGTCGGGGGGTTTCGTGACCGGGGCGACGATGGCCAACGCGACCTGCCTGGCGGCGGGCCGGGACGCGGTCCTGGCGCGAGCCGGCTGGGACGCGGCCGGCGCCGGGCTGGTCGGCGCGCCCCCGATCCAGGTCGTGGTCGGCGACGAGGTGCACGCTGCGGTGCTCAAGGCCCTGGGTCTGATCGGGCTGGGACGCGGCCGGGCCGTTCGGCTGCGCACCGATGATCAAGGACGCATCGTCCCCCGCGAGCTGCCGGAGCTGGACACCCCGGCGATCGTCTGCTTGCAAGCCGGCAACGTCAACAGCGGAGCCAGCGACCCATTCGGTCCGCTCATCGAGTGGGCGCACGCGCAGGGCGCCTGGGTGCATGTCGATGGCGCCTTCGGGCTGTGGGCCGCCGCGTGCCCGGAGCTGGCGGGGGAGGTGGCAGGCGCGGCCGCGGCCGATTCCTGGGCGACCGATGCGCATAAATGGCTGAACACCACCTACGACTGCGGCATCGCCCTGGTCCGCGACGGTGCGGCGTTGCGGGCCGCGATGCGGGCCGATGCCTCGTACCTGCCGGTAGGAGCCGGGCGTGACCCGATGCAGTTCACGCCCGGCTCCTCGCAGCGCGCCCGGGGGGCCGAGGTGTGGGCCGTGCTGGCCGCCCTGGGCCGCGACGGCGTCTCCCGTCTGGTAGCCGGCCACGTCGCCCTGGCCAGGCGGTTCGCGGCGGGTCTGGCCGCCGGAGGGCTGGACGTGCTGAACGAGGTGCGGCTCAACCAGGTCGTGGCGGCGTGCGACGACGCCCGCGCGACCCAGGAGATGATAGGCGCGCTGCAGCGCGAGGGCACCTGCTGGTGCGGCCCGACCACCTGGCGGGGGCGCCCGGCCGTGCGGATCAGCATAAGCAACTGGGCGACCAGCCAGGCTGACGTGGACCGTAGCGTCGCCGCCGTCCTGGCCGCGGCGAACCATGCCACCGGATCCGGCGTTTCCTGACCATGAGCCAAACCAGCCCGCAGCGCCACTTCTCCGGCTCGGATCCGTCCCCGCGTGGCCGGTCGTCACCGGCGCGCTCGAGGAGCTCATGAGTCAGCGAAGCTGACCTTCGCCAGCGGGCTGCGCTCGACCCATTCCGCCAGGACAGCGGTCGGCCAGGGGCTGTCGGGGCCCTGGCGATGGTTGAAGTCCTCGACGAACTCGGTCATGACCCGGCGTCGTTCGGCCGGATCGGTGATGACCGTGGCCACCGCGGGCAGATCGGCGACCACGCCGTGCTTGAGGTGGAAGGTGAAATGCGGCTCGGCGGCCAGGTTGGCCAGCCAGTCCCGGGTGCGCGGTGCTGGAATGCCGCTCAGGTAGACGGAATCTTCGAACCGGTAGAAGCAGATTTCGATCCGGCGCGGCTCTCCGGAGCGCCGGCCTGTCGTGGTGATGTCGATGGTGCGCTCCTCGATGGTCGAGGAGCGATTGATGGCCAGCGCCTGGCGCACGTCGTCACGCATGACAGAACTCTAACCGGCGACCCGGGTCAGGATGCGGCCTCCAGGACGGCCTTCACCTGGTCGAGCTGAACGACCTGGCGTTGCAGTTCCTGGGTGACGATCGGCTTGGCCAGCTTCATGAGCCCGCTGATCTTTACTTCCAGCACGAAGCGCACCTTGGTGCTCTGGTCGGGGTTCTCGGTCAGCTCGAACACGCCGTCCGGGCGGGTGGGCCCCGCGGTCATGGTGAAGGCCAGCCGCCGGGGCGGCTCGAAGACGGTGATGCGGTAGTAAGACGTCGCTGGCCGGGCGATTGACGGTAATGGTGCGTTCGGCGGTTGGCATATGCGGTTCGGCCTTTCTTGTGGACCTGAGCCGAATCGGCCGGTGCGCAAGAAACGCTATCCCTGAGCATCCCGTCCTATTCGGGAATAAGAATACCTAGCTCATACTTAGTTGTTTTCTTAGTCATTATGACTTTCCCGGTTGGCGGCCTGCCCCGACCGCGAGCCGGCGCCCGCGCATCCCTGGCCGCGCGGGCCTTATCAATCGCGTGACCCTCCGCTACGCTGGACCGCGTGCCCGACCACTACCGCGCGCCCGGCTGGTTCACGCGTAACGTTTTCAACCAGCTGGTGGCGCTCCTGACTAAGCGGGGTATCAGCGTTCTCGGTTCGCGGGTGCTGGCCGTGAAGGGCCGGACCAGTGGCGAGTGGCGGACCACGCCGGTGAACCTGCTCACCCACGATGGCCACCGTTACCTCGTCGCCCCCCGCGGTGAAACCCAGTGGGTGCGCAACCTGCGCGCCGCAGGCACCGGCGAGCTGCGGCTGGGCCGGCGCGCCGAGGGCTTCCGCGGCCGCGAGCTGACCGATGACGAGAAGATCCCGGTCCTGCGGGCCTACCTCAAGCGGTGGAAGGCTGAGGTCGGGATCTTCTTCGAGGGCACGGGACCGGACTCCACCGACGACCAGCTCCGTGCCATCGCCCCCAAACACCCGGCGTTCGAGGTGCAGGAAAGCCAGTAGGCCTTCGCTAGCTTCCGATCCAGAGGTGGGCGGCGAGCCCGAGCCCGGCCAGTCCGACCACGATGCGCAGGGCGGCTTCGGGCAGGTGCCTGGCCAGCGAGGGCCCGAGCATGCTTCCGGCCAGGAAACCGGCGGCCATCGGCCAGACGGCGGCCCAGTCAATCGGCCCGGCCAGGATGAACACGAGGCAGCAGGTCACGTCGGCGACGCCGAGGAGCATGTTCTTGAGCGCGTTGGACTGCGGCAGCTGCTGGCCGGTGGTGATCATGATCAGGGCGAGGGTCATGACGCCCGCCCCCGCGCCCCAGTAGCCGTCGTACGCCGATGCTGCCGCCAGTCCGTTCGGCCATAGGAACCTGCCGCTGGCCCGGTGGCCTTCCCGCCAGGCCGTGATCTTGGGCTGGAAGAGCAGGGCCAGCGCGGCGAAGGCGATCAGGAACGGCACGACCCGGTCGAAGGTGGTGGCGGGGGTGACGAGCAACAGCGTCGCTCCGGCGGCACTGGCCGCCACGGCGATCGGGGCCCACCGTCGTAGCCATCGTCCCTGCCCGCGTAGTTCAGGCCGGGAGCCAAGCGCCGAGCCCGGCCAGGCCGCCACGAAGGCGACGGCATTGGTCACGTTGGCGGTCAGCGGCGGGATGCCGGCGGCCAGCAGCGCCGGGTAGGAGATCAGCGAGGCGGTGCCTCCGGCGGAGCCCACGATCCCGGCCGCCGCTCCAGCCGCCAGCAGCAGGACGGCCCCGGCGCCCGTCATCCGGCGCCCGTCATCCGGCGCCCGTCATCCGGCGCCCGTCATCCGGGGCCCGTCATCCGGGGCCCGTCATCCGGGGCCCGTCATCCGGGGCCCGTCATCGGGCTGCGGTCAGCCGCGGCCGTACGTCCACGGCCGCACGCAAGAGGACGACGCCCGCGGCGGCCAGCTCGGCGGAGGCCGCTGCGTTTTCCTCGTCATCGGTGACGAGCGCGGTGACCTGGTCGAGCGCGCATACCCGGTGCACGGCGATGACGCCAAGCTTGCTGGAGTCGGCCAGCACGTAGGTCGCGGCGCTGTGATCGATGATCGCCCGCCGGATGGCGGCCTCGGCGGGGTAGTAGTCGGTGAGCCCGGCCTCGGGGTGCACGCCGCCTGCCCCGAGGAACGCCTTCGCGGCGTAGAAATCAGCGAAGAAAGCCTCCGCGTGGGCGCCGGAGCAGGCGCCGTCACCGGGGCGGATCTGCCCGCCGCACAGCAACAGCTCGATGTCGCTGCGGTCGGACAGGGCCGCCGCCACCGGCACGGAGTTGGTCAGGACCCGGCCTCGGAAGCTGGCCGGCAGGGCCCGCGCTAGCTGCAGCGGGGTGGTGCCGGTATCGATGACGATGGTCTCCTCGGTGCCCGCGAGAGAGGCGGCCAGCGCCGCGATGGCCTGCTTGCGGGGGAGATTCAGGGTGCTCCTGGCGGCGAAACTACCCTCGCTGGCCGGGCGGGAAGGTGCGGTGGCGCCGCCGTGGACCCGGTTGAGCAGTCCCTGGTCCCGCAGGCTCCGCAGGTCCCGCCGGACGGTCTCGACAGAGACCCCAAGGCGTCGCGAGAGTTCTTCGGCCGAGGCGCCGCCCTGCGCGCGAACCTGCGCGAGGATCGCCTCCCGGCGCTGCTCCGGCAGCATAGGCGCCCCCATCTTCGCATGACTGTTTATGACCGCTTATGACTGATCTTGATGCGGAGGTGCCCGTATGTCAACCTCGCGACGGCCTCGTCCGGCCGTGTGGCGTCCCCGCCCGAGAGACCTCAGCCGGAAGCGGCAGCGGACTGATCCGCTCGCTATTCGGCTGGACCTGGCATCAGCTTTCCTGTGCATAAGCCTGTGGATGGTCTGTGCAAAACGGCCCATAGCCTCTGCATACGCTGGGGATCCCGACCCCAGACCCCATTCAAACAGCGCCTTGACCTGCAAGAATGCTATCAACACCCTGTGCGTGAATAAAAGAGTTATTTGTCCACACGCCACGCCGTAATGGCTGGTAAGAAAGTCAAATATTTATCGCAAGTATATCTAGCTGTAATTCAGAGTCGGGACCGTGAAAGCTTAAAACCAGAAACGGTGAGACCGGGCGCCTGCCAGGGAGGGCAAGCACAACGGCGGTCTACGCGCACCAGGTACTCGGGCACTGGCTGACTGCACCCCCGTACCCGCGCCGAAGGGATGCCGCCCCGCATCACGATGGATAGCGCGTTAGCCGCACCTAGGGCCTGTAGGTCAAGGACACGTAGCCGCCGCCGGTCCGTCTTCCCGCTGCAGTTACCTGCTCCGAGCAGGTCGCTCAGCTGGACGGCGCTCACCGCTGGCTCAACGGGAGGCCTGACATGAAGATGAAGATCCGGCCAGAGGACCTCAGCATGCTCCAGCTAGACGACTGGCTCGCGGAGCTGCGGGAAGTCGGCTGGGCCGAGCCGCCCGCCGCCGCCCGCGCCGAGCCCGCCCCCGCCGAGCCGCCCGCCGCCGCCGCCCGCACCGAGCCCGCCCGCACCGAGCCGCCCGCCGCCGCCGCCCGCACCGAGCCCGCCCGCACCGAGCCGGCTATGCGTGCCGCCCCAGCGTTCCCCACGCGACCCGCCGTCCCTGCAGAACCTGCGTTCCCTGCGGTCCCCCCAGCATCCGCCGTCCCCGAGGCGCCCGTCATCTCGGCCGAGGCTGCTCCTCACGCCCAGGCTGCTCACACCGCCGTTACGGTCCGCGCCGTAATCGGTGATCAGCTCCGGATGCCGATCATGTGGTGCGAGCTGGGTTCCTGCATCTCCTCGCTCGCTGATCCGGCCGCGCTCGGCGAGGGCGACATGCGGGCTCGTGCCATCGACGCCGGCTGGCGCATCGATGCCTTCGGCCGGCTGTCCTGCCCGCGGTGCCAGCGGTCCGACCCGAACTTCCGGGCTACCCACCAGCCTGTCCCGTGGGACCGCTATACGGCCCTGGCCAGAGCCGCCCGGATCGTAGCCGGACGCAGCGACCCAGCGCCGCCCGAATACCCGCCGCGGCCCGAATACCCGGCGCGCCCCGAATACCCGGCGCGCCCCGAATACCCGGCGCCATCCGCGTCCCCCGTGCCGTGTGAATACCCGGCGGTCAGCATCAATCCGGCCGCCTGGCGGAAGCTTTGAGGCTCCGCTTACACCTCTGAGGGCCCGGCGTGGGGCTTAGGCCCGAGTCGGCAAGCTTTACAGCGGCCGCCGGATGGCATCCGGGGAGCCGGTGAGTACAGATGGGGGTACTGATGATCCAGGAATACGCCGGGGATGCCGGCCCAGGCCGGTGGCAGGCCGCCGGCCGCATCTTGTCCCCCTATCGCGACGAGCTGGACCAGACCGCACGGGTGGCGTACCCGCCACCGCTGGAGGGCCTGACCGGCACCCGCTGGCTGAGGCTCGCCGCGGAGATGGCCGGCCTGGCCAGTGGCAACTGGCGGCCAGCACCCGATCTCGCCTCGACCGGGCCGGTCCGCCTGCCCCGGGTCGCCATGCGCACGATCGGAGCGGACGTGGGGTCGGTTCGTGCCGCCCGGGACTTCGCCATCGCTACCTTGCGCCGATGGGGCACCACCGAACGCAGTCAGGACATCGCCATCGTGGTGTCCGAGCTGCTGACCAACGCGTTGCGACATGCCCTGCCTGAATCCGCGCAGCCGGGATCGAGCTCCAGCCGGGCCCAGCGGCCGATCCGGTTTGGCCTGCTGCAGCCCGGGTCCTGCGTCCTGTGCGCCGTCGCCGACCCCAGCCGAGCGGCTCCCGTGCTGCAGACGCGTGGTTCCCTCGCCGAGACCGGCCGCGGACTACACATCATCTGCGCCCTGAGCGACCAGTGGGGTTACGCGGCCAGCGACACAGGCAAGGTCGTGTGGGCCATGTTCTGCTCGCGGTTAACAGCCCGCCTGACCTGCGGCTGCGCGACCTGCCTCAGAGGAAGTCGAAGTCCCATTGCATCCCTTCTAGGGGTGTTGTCCAGATCCCCTGCGGGGGCTGGGCGGGTGTCGTCGTATCCGTCTTGGCTGGGGTCGGGGATTCCGGGGAGGGCGGTGAGGGTGGTGTCGTTGATCTCGGGCTCCCCTGGACCCACAGCCGGACGGCGAGGACGGCGCGGATGTGCGCCAGGCGCGCCAGCGCCGGGCGCGTGCCGGGATAGCCGAGCCCGCCGGCGTTCATGCCCGCCGGGTCAGCCAGCACCACGCGAGGCCGGGTCCCAGCCGCCCGGTGGCGGCGTACCCGGCCCGGCGCCACCGCGCCACGATTCCCCGCAGCCGCGCGGGCTGCGCTCCGAGCGCGGCGGCGAGCAGGTCATAGGGGGGCGCCGAAATGCTCGGCGCACAAGATCAGGCCGTCGATGTCGCGGTGGCTGAGCCGCACGGCGCCGTAGTCGGCGCGGCGCGGCGTCCCCCGTGGCGGGGACGATGTCGCGGAGCTGTCCCGTCATGGCTCCCTGCATTCCCACAAGTCCCGAACGCAACTAATGTCCCAGTGTGCCCCGGAAGCACGCAGGATGTGACCGATTCTGGCCGCGACGTGACACGAGCGGTACGGGCTGTCCGGAGGCGTAAGCAGAACGTCAGAATTTACGCGGGACGCGCCGGGACATGGCAACGCCCGGCACTTGCGGTGCCGGGGCGTCATCCCAACCCGGATGCCTGCTTTCCCTTGAGGGGATCAGGCACGCGGGGAGCTTGGTAGCGGTCTGGGCTAGCCGGCGGTCCGCCGGGCAAGCTCGGCGTCGATGGCGCCGAGGTGCGCCAGGATCGGCCGGCGGGTGGGCGAGCCGGGCCTGGCCAGGGCCAGGCTGGCGCGCAGCTCCCGCCGGGTCCGCTCAAGCTGGCAAGGCGTCAGCCCGCTGACATCGGGCGCGCGGCCGGGTTCGCTGGCGCTGACGCGTGCTGCCTGCTCGGCGCGTACCGCAGCGAGTTCGCGCTGGATGTCAGCGCGGATCGGCGCTGCGGTCCCCAGAGCTTGCAGGCACCGTGCGAGCTGGTTGCCGTACAGGTCCAGCTCACGGGCAGCGAGCTGGACGATCCGGCGATGGCGATCGTCAAGGGCGGTCATCATGGCAGCGTGCCGGTGATCCGCTGAGAATGGTGCGCCCGGCGCCCCGTCGAGGTCGCGGCCGGCGTCACTCACGGGTGAGCCTTTCGCGGGATTCCCGTTCGGCAGTGACGGCATCGAGCTTAGCTTGCAGGTCATCCCGTATCGCAGGTACGGGGGTTTGCTGGCCGGCGAACGCGATCGCGTTCTCCAACTGGCGACGGTAATCGCGCAACTCGTAGGTAGTCAGCGCGTGGAGGGGGTGCTTCGGCTCGTCTACTGGCGGGACGTGCTGTGTGGTCGTGGTCGGCATCGGGAACTGTTCCTAACGGCATTTCATGGCAGGGGAGATCTTGCTACCCAACGTGGCAGGCCGGTGAAAGAATCGGCAGTAGTTACTCGCTTACTGACCGGCATTGAACTGCGGTAACGAGAGGTGCGCACCGTGACGACGCCGAGAGAACAGCTAGCCAACGTCCTCCGTCAGTCCCGTTTGGATGCTGGCTACGACTCACACGGGACGCTGGCGAAGAAGCTGAATGTGTCACGTCCAGTGATCACCAGAGCGGAAAATGCTGCTCACCCGGTGCCCTCCGATGCGGTGCTGGCGGCATGGGCCGGTGTCACGGGCGTAGCCCTGGATACCCTGACGGACCTGGCGCGGCGCGCGAAGTCAGGCACCCCTGATTGGTTTATGAGCTACCGGCAGGCCGAGGCCCAGGCGAGCATCCTGCGGTGCTGGTCACCCCTGCTCGTCCCTGGCCTGCTCCAGACAGAGAGCTACATGCGCGTCGTGCTCTCAGTGGAGGATTACTCTGCCGAGGAGCTAGATGATCTGGTTTCGGCACGGCTGGAAAGGCAATCGGTCATCGGGCGCGCGTTTCTTACGGCCATCATCGATCAGCATGTGCTGCAACGGCTGATCGGATCACCAGCGGTCATGGCAGAGCAGACCGCTCACCTGGCGGACCTGGCCGAGCGTCCCCGTATCGCGCTGCATGTGATCCCGGAAGGTACGAATGTGGGGTTGTGGGGTGCGCTCTACCTGGCGACGCGATAACACGGTGACGGTGTGCCTGCCTGCCCTGGAAGATGTGACCAGCACGGCGGGTGACCTGGTAGGCAAGGCTGCGTGGGCTTTCGAGCGGATACTCGGTTCCGCGATGCCACGTGCCGAGTCCGCAGACTTTATACGAGCGATGGAGGAACGATGGAAGACACAGATCTGACGTGGCGGAAGACGTCTTACAGTTCCAATGGCGGTGCCGAATGCGTTGAGATGGCCGACCAAGGCCACCGCGTGCTGGTACGCGACACGAAGGACCGCACCGGCCCTATGCTGCGGTTCACTCCCGGCGCGTGGCAGCAGTTCGCTGACCAGGTGAAGCGCTCGTTAGCGTCTGATCCTCTTTCTAGGGTCGCCCGGCGTAATGCTCACAGAGGGGCGCTCTCGCGTTTTGGGGAGCGCCCTCCCTTTGCTATGTGGTGGCTGTTTCCTTGGCTCCTGATGCGGCGGGTGCGGGGTACTAGCGCTTTCCGTGGCCATTGGCGCGGCGGGCACCGTGGTCTTTGCTGTTTCCTCGGACATTGGTGTGGGCCGGTGCTGGTTTTGTCTTTTCGGGGGACTAGCTCTCATTAGGAGGGGATGCCGTGACGAAGTCGCGGCACACAGCGTCCATACGCGCAGGCGAGGCGCTGTACGGTCACTGCGCAAGGCGTGCTACTGGAATGTGAGGTTCTCGAATCAGGCTCGCGCATGGAAGGCATGAAGGATAGCGCGGTCAAGTCTGCTATAGATATAGGCGCCGCCTTTGTGCCCTACTCAACCAGCTGGCGGAGAAGCGTTACTAGTTCCGATGGCACTTCGCTATTAACGAGGTAGCCAGCTAGGCGACTGCCGTCACGCCTCTTCTTAAACCGCACTCCAAATGCCTGACAAGCGAGATCGAGAAGCTCATCACCGGGTACAAGGTCGAGCTTATGCGAGTCCCAAACTTGCTCGATGCGACGCTGCTCGTCCATGATCCGTGAGCTAATTTCGGCCGCCCGGGCGCTCAACATCTTAGCTTGTCGGTCTATTTCATTCTTGAGGCGCCTACTAAAGTCTTCCTCAGAAGAGCCATCAAATATCGCATCTCTGTCGAAAAAGACTGGCGAAAATATAGCCCGTGCGGGCCACCAGTCCCTCGACATCACCGGCGTTGGCTCGCTCCAGGAAAACCGGGCCAGGTCTTCGGGCTCGGTGGCGTGCTCAAGGGCTGCGCTGCGGGTCATGCTGGCCTCCTCGCATGCCAGATCCGCGGATCGCGGCGGATCCCGACAGCTGCCCGCCTGCCACCGGGTCTGCGACCGTATCAACCGGTCTGGAGCGCCTGGGCGGCGGTCTCGATGAGCTGGGTCACCTCGTCGGGGTGGGAGACCATCGCTACGTGGCTCGACGCCACTTCGATGGTGGTGGCACCCATCCGGCCGGCGAACTGGCGCTCGGCATCGGGCGGGATCGCCTCATCGTTCGTGGCCACCAGGAACCAGGACGGCAGCGATTTCCAGGCCGGGACTCCCATCACGTCCTGCAGGGCCGTCATCGCCAGCGGTTGTTGGACGGCGTACATGACCTGCGCCTGGACCGGATCAACGTCGGCCGCGAAATGATGCAGGAAGTCGTCTTGGGGCAGCCAGGCAAAGCCTTGCTTGTCGACGTCCAGGTGGGCGAGCGCCGGGGTCGGGGGCCCTTGCGACAGCAGGCCGCCGATTGATTCGCCCTCATCAAGGCCGAACGCGGCGATATAGACCAGGCCGACCGCGTTCGGGGCATCGGTACCGAGGGCGGTGATGATCTGGCCGCCGTACGAGTGCCCGGCGACAATCGTCGGGCCATCCTGGCGGGCCAGCACCTGACGCAGCCGCGCGACGTCGGCGGCCAGCGAGGACTCAGGAAACTGAGGTGCGGTGACGCTGTACCCGCCAGCCTGGAGGCGCTCGATGACGCCGCTCCAGCACGAGCCGTCGGCCCAGGCCCCGTGGACCAGAACGATATTCGGTTGAGCGCTCATGTCATTGATTCCTTTCCGTGCCCACGCCAGCGCCACTCAGCACCTCGGGGCATTCCAGTAAAAACGCCACGCCGCTCAGGCCTTATTGTCCGATAAGAACGCCTGCGAAGAATAAGCTCACGGGCCTTTGAGTGCCCAGGTCGGGGCCGGAATTTACTGATGGACAAGGCTCACTATATCGCACCCTGGACAGGGAACATCAAGGCGCCCATCATTCACCGGGCGTTCGCCTCTTTTACCTTATGGCCGGGCGCGCCGTGGTTTATCCGCAAGCCCGCCAAGCCCCGCCAGCCCCGCTGGTATCGTGGCAGCTTAAGCCGGCCGCCCCTCGGAGCTCAGATCGTGCCCTCATCAGTTCCCGTCATTGACCTCGCCCCCTGGCTCAGCGGAGACGACCGGGCCCGTGCCACGGTCGCCGCCGAGGTGGACGCCGCGCTGCGGAGCGTGGGTTTCTTCTTGATCAGCGGCCACGGCGTGCCTGACGGGCTGCGTGCCCGGGTACGGGCCCAGGGCCGGGCGTTCTTCGCGCTGCCGCCCCAGGTCAAGCAGCGGTACGCGGTCACCGTCGGCGGCCGGGGCTGGCTGCCGCCGGGCGCCGAGGCGAACGGCTACGCCGAGGGCACGGCGACTCCGCCGGACCTGAAGGAGTCGTTCGCGGTCGGCGCCGACTCGCCGACCGGCGACGCCGAGGTCGACGGGTACTGGTTCCCGCCCAATGTCTACCCGGCCGAGGTGCCGGCTCTGGAGTCCGCGGTGGTGGCCTACCTGGCCCGCATGCGCGCGCTCGCGGACGAGTTGCTGGTGCTGTGCGCCGCCGCGCTTGGCCTGGAACGCGACTTCTTTACCCGGCACACCGGGCACGCCACGCACACGATGAATATCAACTGGTACCCGCCGATGGCGGTGGCCGGGACGCCGGAACCTGGTCAGTTCCGCATTGGCCCGCATACCGACTTCGGCACGGTGACGATCTTGGACCGTGAGCCGGGCCGTGGCGGCCTGCAGGTGTGGACCGAGCAAGACGGCTGGGAGGACGCGCCGTACCAGCCCGGCGCGTTCACCATCAACACCGGGGATCTGCTCGCCCGCTGGAGCGGCGGCCGGTGGAAGTCCAACCGGCACCGCGTCCTGCCGCCGCAGGCCGAGGCGCCGGATGAGGACCTGGTCTCACTGGTCTACTTCTACGAGGCCGATCACGACGCGGTGATCGAGTCACTGCAACCCCCGATCGGCCAGCCGAACGACTTTGCCCCGGTCGTCTGCGCCCAGTTCATCAAGCAGCGCCTGGACGCGATCACGGTCGGCTAGCCGTCGTTGCCCATTCAGCCGTGGATGTACTCCCCGGGGGCGTCGCCGAGGGCCGGGTACCGGGTGCTGCCCAGGCCAGGCGGTGCGACCAGCTCCCCGGCCCGGGCGTCGGACCAGATGGTCCAGTCCTCCCACCATGAGCCCCGGTGCTTGCCGTTCGCCGCTCGCCAGGCCTCGGGGTCCGCCGGAGACTCCGGGTCCTCCGGGTCAGCCCCGGCGTACTCCGCCGCCTCGTACCAGGCCTTCGGGCCGGGCGGGTTGACGATCCCGGCGATGTGGCCGCCGCTGGACAGTACGTAGCGGACGTCCCCGCCGAGCAGCCCCCCGGTCTTGTAGGAGGAGTGCCAGGGCACGATGTGGTCGTTGATCGCTCCCACCACGTAAGTGTCGTTCTTCACCACCGAAAGCGACAGCCGCTGCCCGGCCAGCTCCATCTCACCGCGGGCCAGTTCGTTGCGCATGTAGAGCGAGCGCAGGTAGAACGAGTGCATCGCGGCCGGCATCCGGGTGCTGTCCCCGTTCCAGGCCAGGATGTCGAAGGGGGGTGGGTCCTGGCCCATCAGCCAGTTCGACACCACGTAGTTGAAGATCAGGTCGTTGGCCCGGAGCATGTCGAACGTCCCGGCCATCTGGCTGCCCTCAAGGACCCCGGTCTTGGCCATCTGCCGTTCCATCTGGGCGACGGTCTTCTCGTCGGTGAAGACGCCGAGGATCCCGGGTTCGCTGTAGTCCAGCAACGTGTTCAGCAGCGTGATCGACCCGATCCGGTCGTCGCCCTTCTCCGCCAGGTAGGCGGCGAGCATGGCGGTCAGCGCGCCGCCCAGGCACAGCCCGACAATGTCGATCGTCGGAGATCCGGTGATCTCGGCGATGACGTCAAGCGCGTCCCGGGGGCCGTGGATGAGGTAGTCGTCCAGGGTGACGCCGCTCATGGCGGCGTCGGGGTTGCGGTAGGAGATGGCGAACACGGTCCGCTGGTGCTGGACGGCCCATTCGATGAAGCTGCGGCCTGGGGCCAGGTCCATGACGTAGTACTTGTTGATCCACGGCGGGCTGGCCAGCACCGGGATCGCGTGCACCTGCGGCGTCTGCGGGGCGTACTGGATCAGCTCCATCAGGTCGTTCCGGAACACCACCTTGCCCGGGGTCGCGGCCAGGTTCTTCCCGAGAGTGAACGGCCGGGTGTCCACCTGCCGCGGCCTGCCCCCGTTGTTGAGCAGGTCATCGGCGAAGTTGATCGCCCCGGCCGCCACGCTGGCGCCGCTCGTCTTCAGCGCCCGCTTGAGCGCGGCCGGGTTCGTGGCCAGCGAGTTCGTCGGCGCGGCCGCATCGAGTGCGAACCCAAGCGCCAGCTCCGCCTTCGCGTCGTCGACCGGGTCCCCGGCCCCGGCCGCCAGCAGGTCGGCGACCAGCTGGGAGGCGGCCAGGTATGTCTGGCGGATGGCGAAGAACGTCGGGTTGTCGTTCCAGGCCGGGTCGGTGAACCGCTTGTCGTTCTCGGGCACGGGGACCGGCGGGGTCGCGTCCACGCCCAGCCACCGGGCGGTGGCCACCGGTCCGGCCAGCGCCAGGCTGGCCCAGTACCGCGCGCCCGCCGCCGCGGTGGCAGCGGGCCGCGCGGCCGCGCGGCTCAGCACCGCAAGCGTCGCGGCCCGCAGCCCGGCCGCGTCCGCCGAGGCAAACGCCTCGACCTCGGGACCGAGCGCCGCCGCGGCCTGCTCTCCGGCTTGCCCCGCGGCCTCCGGACCGAGCGTCGTCGCGGCCGGCTCTCCGGCCTGCCCAGCAGTCTGTGGTGTCGTCATCTCACTGTCTCCCTCACATGTCCAGTCCGCCGTTGGTTCGCGCGCCTCCCCTGAGGTGGACATCAGGTTGTTCCTGTCTGCGGTGCGCCCCCGGATGGTTGCTCGTCCTGCGCCGTGGCCTGCTGGAGCTCGGCCAGCACGGACGGATCGCGAAGGGTGGTGGCGTCGCCGGGATTGCGGCCCTCGGCGATATCGCGCAGCAGCCTGCGCATGATCTTGCCGGATCTGGTCTTGGGCACGTCCTGCGCCCAGATGATCCGCTTCGGCCGGGCCAGCTTGCCGATCCGGTCGGCCACGTGCTGACGCAGCGTCTCTTTCAGGGCCGGATCGGCGGCCGTGCCGGCCCGCAGCGTGACGTAGGCCACGATCGACTGGCCGGTGAGGTCGTCGCTGGCCGCGATGACCGCAGCCTCCGCGACCAACGGGTGAGCCACCAGCGCCGACTCGACCTCGGCGGTGGACAGCCGGTGGCCGGAGACGTTGATGACGTCGTCGATCCGGCCGGTGATCCAGAAGTAACCGTCCTCGTCTCGCCGGGCGCCGTCGCCGACGAAGTAGACGCCGGGGCCGAACTGGCTGAAGTAGGTCTGGACGAACCGCTCGGGATCCTTGTACAGGGTGCGCAGCATGCTGGGCCACGGCCGGGTCAGCACCAGCACGCCGCTGCCCTCGGCCACCGGCTCGCCCGCGTCGTCGAACAGCGCGGCGGACACGCCGGGCAGCGGACGGGTGGCCGAGCCCGGCTTGGTGCCGGTCAGCCCGGGCATCGGCGCGATCATGATCGCGCCGGTTTCGGTCTGCCACCAGGTGTCGACGATGGGGCAGCGCTCGCCCCCGATGACCGTGTGGTACCACAGCCACGCCTTCGGGTTGATCGGCTCGCCGACGGAGCCGAGCAGCCGCAGCGAGGACAGGTCATGCTTGCCCGGGTACTCCGTGCCCCACTTCATGCAGGCGCGGATGGCGGTCGGGGCGGTGTAGAAGATGGACACCCGGTACCGCTCGATGATGTCCCACCAGATGTCCTTGTCGGGGTAATCGGGCGCGCCCTCGAACATCACCGAGGTGCAGCCGTTGGCCATCGGGCCGTACACGACGTAGGAGTGACCGGTGATCCAGCCGACGTCGGCCGTGCACCAGAAGACGTCCCGCTCCGGATCCAGGTCGAACACGGTGGCCATGGTGGTGGCGACTCCGGTCAGGTAGCCGCCGGTGGTGTGCACGATGCCCTTCGGCTTGGCCGTGGAGCCGGACGAGTACAGCAGGAACAGCGGGTGCTCGGCCTCCATCGGCTCCGCCGGGCAGTGCGGGTCAGCGCCGGCCAGCAGGTCGTGGTACCAGACGTCACGGCCGGCCCGCATCGGGGCCGGCCCGCCGCAGGACCGGACCACCACGATGGTCTGCAGCGTGGCCAGGTCGCCGGTGGCCTCGTCGATGGCCTGCTTGACCGGCACGGTCTTGCCCTTGCGGCGGCTGCCGTCCGCGGTGATCAGGGCCTTGGCGGTGGAGGTCTCGAGCCGCTCCCGTACCGACGCGGGCGAGAAACCGCCGAAGATCACGTTGTGCGGGGCGCCGATCCGGGCGCAGGCCAGCATGGCCACCACGACCTCGGGGATCATCGGGAGGTAGATCCCGACCACATCGCCCTTACCGACGCCACGGGCCTTCAGCCCGTTCGCGAGCCGCTGGACGTCGGCGAGCAGCTCTGCGTAGGTCAGGTCGCGCTGCTCGCCTTCCTCGCCGTGCCAGTGGAAGGCCACCCGGTCGCCCAGGCCGGCCTCGACGTGCCGGTCGAGGCAGTTGTAACTCGCGTTGAGGGTGCCGTCGGCGAACCAGCGGTAGAACGGCGGGTGGCTCTCGTCGAGCACCTCGGTGAACGGCGTGTCCCAGTCCAGCCGCTCCCGCGCCTGCTCGGCCCACCAGGCCTCCGGGTCGACCGCGGCTTGCTGGTAGACGGCCGCGTCCGCGACCTTGGCCTGCGCCGCGAACGCGGCCGGCGGCGGGAAGTAAGGTGTGGTGAGCAGAACTTCCAGGCGGTCTTCGGTCGGGGGGGCTGGCGTGGACATAGCGGGCTCCTCGGTGAGTAGGTTCGTCACGTTAGGTCACATTTCGATCGCGGGCATCTGCTATTGGTCCCGGACATCGGGGCCCAATGGCCCCTACTGGTAAGGCCTTCGGCCGCTGCCGCCCACGGCGCCCCGTTCTATCGTGGCCCGATGA
Source organism: Streptosporangiaceae bacterium (assembly GCA_050010815.1). Classification (GTDB taxonomy): domain Bacteria; phylum Actinomycetota; class Actinomycetes; order Streptosporangiales; family Streptosporangiaceae; genus Palsa-504. The sequence goes on from JBEKKH010000120.1 coordinate 21,876, forward strand.
CGCCAGAACAAGCCGGCTATCTCATCCGGGTCGCGGCCCGTGCTCCGTCGGTGCACAACACCCAGCCGTGGCGGTTCAAGGTCGGCGAGGACGCGATCGAGCTGTACGCCGACCGCTGCCGCCAGCTCCGGACCGATCCGGTCGGCCGGGAGATGCTGATCAGTTGCGGCGCGGCCCTGTACGGGCTCCGGCTCGCGGTGCGCTCGCTGGACCGCCGGCCGCTGGTCGAGTTGTTCCCCGACCCCGGCCCGGCCCGGTCGCCGCTCCCGCCTGCCGGGCTGCGGTTGCTGGCCCGGGTCAGCCTCGGCTCGGCGTCCTCCCGAACTCCGGCCGAACGGAAGATGCTCACTGCGGTACCGCACCGGCATACCCACCGTGGGCCGTTCGAGCCCGTTCCGCTGCCCGCGGGCCTGCTGGCGACCATGCAGGACGACGCCACCGCCGAGGGCGCCACGCTCGCCGTCGTCGATCTGGAGCAGACCCAGCCCATGCTGGTCGCGATCCTCGCCGCGGAGATCCGTGGTCAGGAGCTCGACCCGGTGACCCGGGCCGAGATCACCCGGTGGACCCACGACGCCGACAGCCTGTCCCGGGACGGTGTGCCGGCCCATGCCTTCCCGGCCCGGCCCGGCCGTAAGCCCGGCAGGCTGCCTGAGCGCGACTTCGATCTCGGGCGGGGCCTGGGGTTGCTGCCGCCCGACGGCGGGGTCGCCGCGGTGACCGCGATGCTTGTCACCGCCGGTGATAGCGAAGAGGACTGGCTGCGAGCCGGCCAGGCCCTGAACCGGCTGCTGCTGCGCGCCGCGAGCCAGTGGTGCTTCGCCCGCCTGCAGACGCAGGCGCTACAGGCGGCGGCGGCCCGCACCCTCATCCGCAGCCGCCTGACCCTGCCCGGAGCGCCGCAGCTGCTGCTGCGGTTCGGCGTGGCCAGGACCGCTCACGTCACCGCCCGCCGCGCCGCGGCCGACCTGACCGACGCGTGAGCGCCCTCCCCGGCGTCCCGCTCAGCCCAGCCGCGATTCCCCGGCGTCCCGCTCGCCACACCCGTCCCGCCTGCCCACCCGCGCTCCGCCCGCCCGCCATTTTCCGCGGTGGATCCGGGCTCGGCGGTGGATCCGGT
>JBEKKH010000121.1:0-15398 GCA_050010815.1 Streptosporangiaceae bacterium
TCGCTCGCCCGTTTCAGCCGCTCGGTCGCGGGCTGCCTTCTTAGCAGCCTTGTCCTGCGTCATGATCGCTTCTTCCGGCAGTGCCGCCCGCGCCAGCCCGCCCGTCAGACCATGAGCTGAGTCCAGTAGACGCGAGGCCTGGCCCCTTGTCCTCGTGGCTGCTCTGGCGCGGGCCGAACAGCTCGGAAGCGGGCAGGCGTGCGCTGCCTAAGTGCATGATAATACGATATGCCGAGCGCCGCTAGCACCGGGCCACGCTGTTCCCGCTAGCGGTGGCCCGGCGCGCGGCCAGGGCACCGCCGTGGTGCTGGGACGCCCACAGCTGGACGCTCCGCGACTTGGCGTTGCCGTCGAAGCTGCCGTGTGCGGTGTAGTCGTGATCATTCGGACCGCCTAATCGGCGAGCTGCCCCCGATCTGGTGCGATTTTGTCGGTGGCGTGCGGCACGATGTACGCGTGGCTGACGAAGTGATCTCGCCGGCGCGCGGCCGGGGGAAGCCAGAGGGCGAAACTCCCGTCGCGCAGCCCTTCATCCATCTCGGCGTTCCCAACGCCGAGCAGTACCGGCGCCTGCTCCGGGCCTTCGCGCGGGCGAAGGAGCGCTTCATCGTGCACCTGCGCCCGGAGGACATCGCCGCGGAGCTACGGGCCGATGCCGATGACCAGCTGACCGAGGCGCTGGACCAGCTGGTGAGGTGGGGCAACCTGCGGGCCGACGGCGACACCAGTCGCGTCACCACGGTGGAGGACTTTCACCGCAAGCGGTCGCTGTACCAGCTCACAGCCGAAGGACATGCGGCCGAGCAGGCGATCGCGTTCTATGAGGAGGCGATCGGCCGACGCGGCCAGCTCCAGTCGGTCGCCCTGGCCGACATCGCCGGCCAGCTCCAGGCGCTGCTCGCGCTGGCCATCCAGAGCGATCCCGATCCGGGCAAGATTCACCTGCTGCTGCTATCGGTAGCGGAGCGGTTCTCCTCACTGGCCGATAACGCACAAGCGTTCATGTCCGCGTTGCGACGCGCGATCGACTTCTCCGACGGCGACGTCGACGGCTTCATCGCGTACAAGGAACGGCTAATCGACTACATCAACCGGTTCATCGCCGACCTCGCCAACTCCGGTGCCCAGATCGCGGTCCTGCTCACCGACCTGGAAGCCGCCGGTCACGAGCGACTGCTGGCGGCCGCCGCCAGGCGTGAGGCCGCCGACGCGGCCCCCGAGGGGGCGGACGCGGCAGCGGCGCTGGCCCGCGCGGAAGAGCAGGCACTCGACGCGTGGCGAAACCGGTGGCGCGGCCTGGACGACTGGTTCACCTCGCGTGACGCGGGGCACCCATCGCAGGCCAGGCTGCTGCGGCAGGCGGCCGTGACCGCGATCAAGCAGCTCGTCGACACGGTCGGCCTGCTTAACGAGCGGCGTTCCGGCCGGTCGGACAGGTCAGCGGACTTCGCGGCGCTGGCCCGGTGGTTCGCTGAGGCACCGGACGACGCGGCGGCTCACCGGCTGTGGCGGGCAGCGTTCGGCCTGTCCCCCGCCCGGCATCTGTCCGTCACCGGTGACACCGCGGATGAGTGGGAAAACGTGCCGGCCGGGACGTCGTGGGGCGAGGCACCGCCGATCCGGATTTCGCCACAGCTCAGGAAGACCGGGAGCTACGAGCGGCGCGGCCAGCCCAGCCAGGTGAAGGACCGCTCCGCGGCCAGGGAGATTCTGCGCCGCCAGGCGGAGCAGGAGGCCACCCAGACCGCCGAGGCACGACGGCGGCTGCGTACCAGCGGGCCGACGCTGCTATCCGACCTGGACCTGCTCGACCCGAGGGCGTTCCGCCTCTTTCTCAGCCTGCTCGGCGACGCGCTTGCGGCCCGCACGCCCGGCGACACCGAGGTGAAGACTGTCACTAACGACGGCAGCCTCGAGGTGGTGCTGCGTCTGGTCCCAGACGGCGGCGAGGCCACCATCAAGACCGAGGACGGAGTGCTCATCGGTCCCGAGCACGTCATCGAGATCACGGACCTGGTGCCATGATCCCGGCCGAGGAGCAGGCGCAGCGCCAAGCCGCCCTCCGCGCCCTGCTCGCCAAGCCGCTGCTTGTCGCCGCCGACGACGCCGAGTCGCTCATGCTGGTCCGGCGGCACCTGCCGGCGCTCAGCGGCTGGCTGCGCCGGGAGACGGGCTGGCGGCTGGTCGCGGACGCGGAAACGGCACGGCTGTTCAAGACCGCCCCGCTGGCTGGCGACGCTACCCATCCCGCCCGCGGACACAACCGGGAGCCGTTCAGCCGCCGACGTTACGTCGCCCTCTGCCTGGCTTTGTCCGCGCTCGCCCGCGCCGACGCGCAGACCACGCTCGGCAGTCTCGCCGACGACGTGCTCACTGCCGCCGCCGAACCTGGCCTGGCGGCTACCGGGTTCACACTGACCCTAAAGAGCAGGAGCGACCGCGCCGACCTCGTGGCCGTGGTCCGGCTGCTGCTCGCCTGGGGCGTGCTCAGCCGGGTCGCCGGAGACGAGGACGCGTACCTGTCGGCAGGCGCTGACGTGCTGTACGACGTGCGCCGGCCGGTACTCGGCGTACTGCTGGCCGGCAGCAGGGGCCCGTCGACCATCACCGCCGGAGGGTTCGAGGCAAGGCTCGCGGAGCTGACCGCCGAGCCGGTCGCCGAGACCGACGAGCTGCGCAACCAGGCGCTGCGCCGAGTGCTTACCCGACGGCTGCTTGACGATCCGGTCGTTTACTACGACGAGCTGACTGAAGACGAGCGTGCTTACCTGGTCGCCCAGCGGCACAACATCACCGGGCGGATCAGCGAGGCCACCGGGCTGCTGCCGGAACTGCGCGCCGAAGGCATCGCCATGGTGGACCCGGACGACGAGCTCACCGACGTGCGGATGCCCGAGCAGCGCACCGACGGGCACGTCACGCTGCTAGTCGCGGAGTACCTGGCGGGCCGGGCACGGACACCGCGGGCCGGGCTGCTCGCGTTCGTCCGGCAGGTGGCGCAGGCGCACGCGAGCTACTGGCGCAAAGGCGTCACCGATCCCGGCGCGGAGATCGAGCTGCTCAAGGTGGCGCTGGAGAAACTCGCCGCCCTGCGCCTCATCGAGGTGGACACCGGGGCCGCGCTCGACGGCACCGGCACCATGATCCGCAGCCGCCCGGCCATCGCACGCTTCGCCCTCGCCGAGCCCACCATCCGCGAGCCCGGCAGTCCTGCCAAGGGCAAGGGCGGGGCGAGCCAGACTAGAAAGGCGTCAGCCGATGCTGCCAGCACCATCTTGTGAGCGGTGGAAGCCCCTGCGGGCCGGACTGGTCGACATGTTCTACTACGACCAGGAAGAGTTCTGGTTTCACGACGGCCGCCTGCTGCTGCGGGGCAACAACGGAACCGGCAAGTCCAAGGTGCTCGCTCTCACTCTGCCGTTCCTGCTCGACGGCGACCTCGCGGCGCATCGGGTGGAGCCGGATGGTGACCGGCAGAAGCGGATGGAGTGGAACCTGCTGCTCGGCGGAAAGCACCCTAGCCCGGAGCGCCTCGGCTACACCTGGCTGGAGTTCGGCCGCAGGGGTGCCGACGGCACCGAGGAATTCTGGACGATCGGTTGCGGGCTGAAGGCGGTCGCCGGGCGTGGCATCGCCCGGCACTGGTTCTTCGTCACCAGCCAGCGCCCTGGTGCTGAGCTGCAGCTGCTACCGGACAGCCGTGTCCCGCTCACCAGGGAGAAGCTGCGGGAGGAGATCGGCCAGCACGGGTTCGTCTATGACCGGGCGGCCGACTACCGCCGGGCGGTGGACGAGCACCTGTTCGGCCTCGGACCACACCGCTATGACGCCCTGGTCAACCTGCTTGTCCAGCTGCGCCAGCCGCAGCTGTCGAAGAAGCCTGATGAGAAGCTGCTGTCCCGGGCGCTCACCGAGGCGCTGCCCCCGCTCAGCCCCGGGCTCGTGACGACCGTGGCCGAGGCGTTCCGTGGTCTCGACGAGGAGCGCGAAGCGTTGCGCTCGCTGTCCGAGGCACAGGAGGCGGCAACCGCCTTCCTCGGCCACTACCGCCGCTATGCCAGGGTGGCGGCCAAGCGCAAGGCCGCCGGGCCGAGGCAGACGACGGCGAAGTACGAGAACCTCAGCAAGGACTTCACCGCCGCCGAGGAAGCCTTCGCTGCCGCCCAGCAGCAGCTGGACGAAGCGCGGCGCGAGCTCACAGAACTGGACGAGCGACGCACCGAGCTGGAAGCGCGCCGAGACGCGCTACAGGCCGATCCCGCGATGCGCGACGCCGAGCGACTCGAACAGCTCGGCCAGGACGCCGACCGCAAGGAGAGAGCGGCAGGAGTCCAAGAGGCCGACCGGGACCGGCACGCCGGCCAGGTCAGGCGGTACGCAGACAGGGCCACCCAAACGGCGCACCGGGCCGGCACCGGACGAGACAAGCTCGCCCAGGCGCTACACGAGGCCGAGGCTACGGCCGCCGACGCGGGCTGCACCCAGCGGCACCAGACCGCAGTGACGGCACTCGACGGCGCGAACCGCGAAAGCGGCAGCCCGGATGCCTCCCCGTCAGCCCCGCCAGCCGAACGGCCCGGCGGCGAGCACCGCATGGTCGCTGCCTACCTGGCTGCCCCCGAGTCACCCGCGGCGGGCATTCTCGCCCAGGTCAGGCGGGACGCCCAGGCCATCGCCGACCAGCAGGCGCGGGCCGTCGCGCAGCTGGACCGGCTGCTCGCCGACGTCACCCGCACGCGCGGGCAACTACAGGCTGCGCAGGAAACGGAGGGCAGGCTGTCGGCTGACGTCCACGCCGCGGCAGACCGGGTCGCAGCCGCAGACCTGACGGTAGAGGAACGGATGCGGCTGATCTTGGCCGGCTACCGCTCGTACCTGAGCGGCCTGGTCGAGTTGCGGGTAGCCGATCCCGACGAGCTGATCGCCGCCCTGGAATCCTGGGGCCTCACCGGCGAGGGCGCGAACCCCGCGGTCGCGGTCATCGACGACGCCGTCCGCGTGACCGGCGCCGAGCTTGGCCAGCTGGCCGGGGAACTCGGCAGTCAGCGGACCAGGCACGTGAGCCGGGCGGGCGAACTGGCCGAGCAGATCGGCCGGCTGCGCGCGGGCGGCCACGATGCCCCGTCGGCCCCGCACACGCGGGCCGCCAACGTTCGCGACGGCCGCCCTGGCGCGCCGCTGTGGAAGGTGACCGACTTCGCGACGGGCCTGGCCGACGACGAACGCTCCGGGCTGGAGGCCGCGCTCGAAGCGGCGGGGATACTCGACGCGTGGGTGACGCCCGACGGGAACCTCGTCGACGGGGACGTGACCGTGGTTTCCGGGCTTACCCCCGTGGCCGGGGCATCGTGCGCCGACCTGCTTGTGCCCGCGATCGACAGGGCCGATCCGCAGGCTGCGGCGTTGGATGAGGTGTCAGTCACTTCCGTTCTGAGTGCTATCGGACGTGAGCCTGGGACCGCCGGCCGTGACGCGGCCTGGGTGACCACGGACGGGCGGTGGTCTAACGGGGTGCTAAGCGGCGCCTGGCACAAGGACCAGGCCGGCTACATCGGCGAGGGGGCGCGGGAGGCCGCGCGGCGGACGCGGATCGAGCAGCTCGAGCGGGAGCTCGACGCTGAGCGGGCGGAGATCGAGCGGCTCGACGCGGACCTGGCGGATATAGCGGCACGGCAGAACCGCCTCGCGGACGAGCACCGCCTTGTGCCGCCGGATGACGGGGTACGCGAAGCGCACACCAAAGCCGCCGAGCGGCGAGACCAGCTTGCCCAGGTGCGCACCGACCATGCCGAGGCCGTCGCGAAACTCCGGCAGCGCCACGGGGAACTGGCGGCCGCGCAGGTGCGGGCGGCGGAATTCGCGGCCGATGTCGGCCTGCCTGCGGACACCGAAGAGCTTGCCGCGGTGCGGGACGGGCTGGGCGCCTACCGGGTGGCGCTCGCTGCTCTCTGGCCGGCCGCCGAGGCGGCGCATGCCGCGATCCGCGCTGCGGCTGACGCGGAGACCGACCTCGCCGACAGCCGCCAGCTGCTGTTCGAGGCGAGCGAGCGGGCCGCTGAGGCGCGGCAGACGGCTGATGCGGCGGCGACGACGTACCAGGAGCTGCTGGCCACCGTCGGCACGGCGGTCGGGGAACTGCAGCGGCGGCTGGCCGACGTAACCGGTGCCCTCGGCCAGCTGAGGACATCGGAACGAGACGCCCGTCAGCGGGAACAGGCCGCGCTCGAGGCGCGCGGCAAGGCGGACGGGAAACAGGGCGAACTGCGGACACAGGTCGAGGAGGCCTCGCGGCTGCGGGACGACGCGGTGCGTGAGTTCCAGGCGTTTGCCGCCACCGGGCTGCTGCGGGTCGCAGTGACCTCGCTGGAGATCCCTGGAACCGGTCAGCCGTGGGCGGCGACCCCGACGGTGGTGCTGGCCCGGGCCGTCAACGCCGAACTCGACTCCGTGGACGACGGAGACGGGCCGTGGGACCGGATCCAGAAGCGGGTAACCGAGGAGCACAAGCTGCTGGCGGACGCGATGGCCAGCCACGGGCATTCGGCGGGGCTGACGCTGAGCGAGGGCGTCATCGTCATCGACGTGCTCTTCCAGGGCCGTAGCCACGATCTGCCCGGGCTGGCCGAGGCGCTGGCGGCGGAGGTGGAGCAGCGAACCACGCTGCTGTCCGCGCGAGAGCGGGAGATCCTGGAGAATCACCTGCTCAACGAGGTGGCGGGAACGCTGCACGAGCTGATCGCCGAGGCCGAGGCCGAGGTCAGGCAGATGAACGACGAACTCGAGTCCCGGCCGACGTCGACCGGCATGAAACTGCGGCTGATCTGGCAGCAGGCCAGGAACGCGCCCGAGGGCCTCGACCGGGTCAGGCTCAAGCTCCGGCAGACGATCGACGCTTGGTCCGCTGCTGACCGAGCGCTCGTGGGCGCCTTCCTGCAGCAGCGGATTGCCGCCGAGCACGCCGACAATCCAGCGGCCGGCTGGGCCGAGGCGCTGGCTTCGGCGCTTGACTACCGGGGCTGGCATGAGTTCGCGATCCAGCGGTACGCCGACGGGCAGTGGCGGCCCGCTACCGGCCCCGCCTCCGGCGGCGAGCGCGCGCTGGTGGTGTCGGTTCCGCTGTTCGCGGCGGCTTCGTCGCACTACAAGTCGGCCGGCAACCCGCACGCGCCGAGGCTGATCGCTCTCGACGAGGCATTTGCCGGGGTGGACGACGACTCCCGCGCCAAGTGCCTCGGCCTGCTCGCTACCTTCGACATGGACGTGGTCATGACCAGCGAGCGCGAGTGGGGCTGTTACCCGCAGGTGCCAGGACTTGGCATCTGCCATCTCGCACGCCAGGACGGCGTCGACGCGGTCCTCGTCACGCCGTGGCGGTGGGACGGCCGGGAGCGCCGCAGAGCAGAACGGGCGGGGGTGTGACCGACGGGTGACCGGCACGGCGGAGGACGGCACCAGGCTGCACCGCCTGCTCGGCGGCGAGCTCACCGCGTGGCTGGTCCTGCGGGCGCGAGACCGGCTGGAGGCCGGCCGTCCGCTGACCGGGACCGTGACCCTGGCCGGCGCGACGGTGGAGCAGCGGCGGGCGGCCGAACGGCTGACCGGCAGGCCGCCCCGTTCTGGTACGTCGCTGTCAGTGTCGCTGCCCCAGGTGGACCGGGTGCTGCGCGAGAGCGGGGCCGCGCCGGGCGGGCTGGCCGAGGCCGTGGCGCTGCTGACCGGTCCGCTCCGGGACCGCAACCGCGACCGGGCGGATACGGCATCCGCCTGGGCGGCCGCGTTCGCGCCGCTGGACGACGCCATAGCGAGCCGCGACGGACTAGCCGCCTGGCGGGGGTGGCTCGACGCGACCGGCGTCGTGCGCCGCCTGGCCCCGTCGCCTGATGTGGCCCTGGCGCTGCTTGCCCAGGTGGCGGCGGTGCTGCGACGACTGCCGTCGCGAGGAATCCCGATCGGGCGGCTCGCCGCCGAATGCTGCGGCGACGCGCACGCCCTCGACGACGGTTGCCCGGCCGGGACGCTCGCCGTGTCCGCGGTCCGCGCGCTGGCCGGCCTGCCGTTCGCGGCCGAGGTGAGCGCGGACTCCCGCCGTATGGTGTGGGCCTCCGCGGGCGTTTACCTTGACGACCTCTCCTCGCTGGTGCTCTGCCTCGGCCTGCCCGGTGACAGCCGCACCGCCCTTGGCCAGGTGCTGGCGCTGCACCGGGAAACCGGGCAGCCGGCGGTGCTCACCCTCAGGCAACTGCGCTGCCACGATGGGGCGCTATCAGCGGGACCTGTGCGGATCTGCGAAAATCCCGTGGTAATCGCGGCCGCCGCGGACGAGCTCGGCAGCCGCTGCCCACCGCTGGTCTGCGTCGGCGGCCAGCCATCCGCCGCCGGATGGCGGCTGCTCGACCTGCTGGCGGCGGGCGGCGCGGAGTTCCGGTACCACGGCGATTTCGACTGGGGCGGTATCCGGATCGCCAGCGCGGTTCGTCGGCGAGTGGGCCAGGGCCAGTCGCGCTGGCAGCCATGGCGGTATGGCAAAGATGCTTACGAGGCCGCGGCTACGACAGTATCGGCTGTGCATGCCGGGCGACTCCCCCGGCTGATCGGCGACCCGGTTCCGACCCCCTGGGATCCGGGCCTGGCGGCCGCCATGGCGCGCCACGATGTTCGCATCGAGGAGGAACTCTTCCTCGACACCTTGCTCGCAGACCTGGCCGCTGGCTGGCCAGGCCCCGGCGGCTGACGCTGCCGGAATTTTCGCCGAGGTAATTGAACCCGATGGCCGCCTGGTCCGTGCTAGTCATGGAGGAGACCGAGGGGGAATCGATGACTCGCCACAGCCCGGTACCAGAAAAGGTCCCGCCCGGCCGGCTGCTCCTGCGGACCGGGGGGCCATGCGGCATCGCTCCAGAGCAGCTGCTCCACGTGTTCGGCACGCAACGGCAGCGGTTCGCCGCGGTCCTGCGCGGGTTCGGCCCCGATGACTGGGCTGGCCCGACCCGATGCGCCGATTGGTCGGCGCACGACGTGGTCCGCCACCTGTGCGACCTCGACACGATCGCAGCTGGCACCGATGACCGCACGCTCGGCCTCACCGCTGGTTTCGACCCGAGAATTACCCCTCGCGGCTGGCCGGCAGTATCGGCCAGCCAGTCACCCGGCGCCAGCTTCAGCCGTTTCCTGGTCACCACGCACGAGCTGCTCGCGCTCCTGCGCGACCGGCTGGCCCAGGGCCCCAGGTTCGACGTCGTCCTGCCGTACGGGCCGATGGACTGGACGATCCTGGTTCTCCACGTCTTTTGGGACTCCTGGCTGCACGAGCGCGACGTGCTGCTCGCCCGGGGCCGCGAACACCCCACCGACGGCGAGGCAACCAGCTACGCGGCCGCGTACGGGCTGTTCATCGCCGCCGCCGTGGCCGCGATGTTCGGCGGGCCGGTGCAGGAGACACTCACCCTGGGTGGCGAAGGCGGCGGCATCTTCGAGCTGGACAACCGAGACGGTGTAACGCTCACCGTGACCCGGGCACCCACGGCGGGGCCGTCCGCAGCCGAGGTCACCGACGCGCTCGCCGGCCGCCTGCCGGCCACCGCCGTGCTCGGCGATCTGCCGGCCAGCTCACGCGCCGCCCTGTTGCAAATGGCGGACTTCTTCAACACGCCGGTCCAGCCCAGCCCCCGGTGAGAACCCCGGCCAAGCGCTGCGAGCTCGCGGTGGCGTTAGCATCAAGCGATGCTGCCGTTTTCTGCCGCGACTCGCTCGGGCAACCTGGGCCGGATGGCCGAGGAGCGGCTGGACGTGCTGGTGATCGGCGGCGGGATCACCGGGGTGGGCATCGCCCTGGACGCCGTTACGCGGGGTTTCTCTGTGGCGCTGGTGGAGAAGGACGACTTTGCGGCCGGGACCTCAGGCCGGTCCTCGCGGCTGATCCACGGCGGGCTGCGCTATCTCGAGCACGGGGAGTTCGGCCTGGTCCGGGAGTCGCTGCGGGAACGCGGGATCCTGCGCCTGATCGCTCCGCACCTGGTGCGGCCGGTCCCGATGTACATGCTGGCCGGCGACCCGCGCAGCCGGGCGCGTTACCGGGCCGGGCTGGCGGCGTACGGGGCGCTGGCGACGGGGCGGAACATCGGCGGCTACCGGGCGGTGAGCGCGGCGGACGTCCGGGAGGCGATTCCGGGATTCGGCGGGCGGTCGCGCGGATTCCGGTACTGGGAGGGGCAGGCCGACGACGCCAGGCTGACCATCGAGGTGGCGCGAGCCGCCCACACGTTCGGCGCGGTACTGGCCAACCATGCCCGGGTGGACGGCCTGCTCGGCGGGACCCGGGTGACGGGCGCGGCCGTGGTCGACGAGGTGACCGGACAGCGATTCGAGATCCGGGCCCGGGTCACCGTCAACGCCGGCGGGGTGTGGGCGGACGGCATCAGCGACCTGGCGGGCGGCGGGGACCGGCGACCGCCGGACGGCGGCGGCAGGCAGCGGCTGGTGCCGAGTAAGGGGGTCCACCTGGTGTTCGCGCCCGGGGTGATCAGGACCAAGGCGGCGCTGGTGGTCCCGTCGGCTGCGGGTGACGGGCGCTACCTGTTCCTCATCCCGTGGGAGGACCGCGTATACGCCGGGACGACCGATACTCCTTACGCCGGCGACCTGGACACCCCGGCCGTCGACGACTCCGACCGCGATTACATCCTGTCGGCCGTGGCCCGGTATTTCCCGGGCGTGACCGGGCGTGACGTGGTGGCGTCCTGGGCCGGGCTGCGGCCATTGCTGAGTCAAGGGCACGCCGCGAAGACGTATGACCTGTCGCGGGAACACCGGATCGTTCGGGAGCTGCCTGGTCTTTTCACCATCACCGGCGGGAAGCTGACCACCTACCGGGCCATGGCGCAGGAGATGACCGACCGGATCGCCGGCGAGCTCGGGCCGGGCGGCCGGTGCCAGACGCGGCGGATCCCGCTCGGGCTGCACGGGCGCGCGGATGAGGCGGTGCGGCTGGCCCGGGCGCAAGCGGGCCGGCTGGGGCTGCCGCCGCGGGCGGGAGCCCGGCTGGTGCGGCGCTACGGGGACGACTGGCGCGAGGCGCTCGCGATGATCGAAGCGGACCCGTCCCTGGGCGAGCCCGCGGCCGACGGCCTGCCCGTCCTGAACGTCGAGCTGGAGCTGGCCCGCAGTCGCGAGATGGCCATCACCGACGAGGACGTCTTCGTGCGCAGAACCCGGCTGACCACCCGCGACACGTCGGTCTGGCCGGATGCGATCAGGCCGGACCGCTGATGCGATCAGATCTTGAGCTGGATCGCGCCGGGGATGACCTCGAACGTGGCCGGCGTGGTGCCCAGCACCTCCCCGTCCGCCTCGATGTCGAACGGCGGGTCCGCGTCGACCCGCAGCCGGCCTGCCCGCAGGGCCGCGATGTTGCGGTGCGGCAGATGCGTGCCCCGGTAGAGGCGGGGCACGATGGTAAAGGCTTCGGACTTCGGGCCGGCCATGACCAGCACGTCGAGGGCGCCGTCATCCGGTTCTGAGGCCGGCGAGATCTGCATGCCCCCGCCGTAGAACCGGCCGTTCGCCACGACCACGTTGTGGGCCCGCCACTGGTACGCCTGCCCGTCGGCCTCGAGCCGCACGGTGGCCGGGCGGAAACCCGGCAGTGTCAGCCAGAACCCGCACAGGTACCTGGCTCCCCCGAGGAACCCCGGCAGCCCGGCCGTCCTGGCCACCACCGTCCCGCCCAGGCCGGCCTCGGCGATGTTGGCAAAATACCTGGTAACGCCGGGCGTGCAGGTCAGCCTGCCCACGTCGATGCGGCGGACGGCATCTCCGGCCAGGTGCCGCACGGCCGCCGTGACACCGCCCGGCAGGCCGAACGACCGCACGAAGTCGCACCCGGAACCGCACGCCAGCACCCCGAGGACGGCATCCGCGGCGACCGGCCGGCCGTCGTCGTCGAGCATCCCGTTGACGACCTCGTGGACGGTCCCGTCGCCACCCGCCGCGACCAGGTACCGCCCGCCCTCCCGCAGCGCATCGCGGGCCAGCTCGGTGGCATGGCCGCGGCCGCCGGTCCGCGCGATCCGGTAGCCAAGCCCCGCGGCCCGCAGCGCCCGCTCGATCCCGGCCAGGCCCGCGTCCGCCCGGCCCCGGCCCCGGCGCGGGTTGGCGATAACGACCATTTCCCCGAACGGACTACGGTTCCCGCCGCTGGTCACGGCAGCAGCGCTCCGGGGTTCAAGATGCCGTCCGGATCAAGCGCGGCCTTGATCCGCCGCAGCACATCGGCCCCGGCCGGGCCGAGATCCGCGGCCAGGAAGGCCGACTTCAGCCGTCCGACGCCATGATGGTGGGTGATGGTCCCGCCCGCCGCCGCGCAGCTGCCCAGGGCCTGCTCCCACGCCGCCAGGTAGCGCATCTCGACGTCGTGATCATCGGCCCCGCGGACCAAGAACGTGAAGTACAGCGAGGAGCCCGACGGATATAGGTGCGACAGGTGACAGCCCACCGCCTCGCCGTGCGCGGCCAGGGCGTCCCGGACGCCCGCGTACAGCCGCGGCACCGCGGACCACAGCCCGGCGACCTCCACCGTGTCCACGATCACCCCGGGCCCGAACGCTCGATCGGGCCCCATGATCTGCTGGTAGAGGCCGACGGCATCGTTTCTGTGCTGCTGCCAGTGCTCCCCGTAGGAGGCATCGAGATCGGCCGCCCCGGCCCGGTGCAGGACGGCGTGGGCCAGTTCCGTGCGCGCCCGCAGGCCAGCCAGGTCAACCGGGAAGCCGAGCAGGGCCACGCAGCCGCCCGGATGGCCGAGTGCCCCGAAGCTCAGGGCCGCGTCCGTCTCGTCGTAACCCCGGATGACGAAGGCTCCGGTCTGGGCCCGCACGACCTCCCGCAAGCCATCCGCCAGCGCGTTGAACGAGCTGAAGCCGAACGCCAGCCACTGCCAGGCGGCCGGCCGGGCCTGGCACGCCAGCGTCGCTTCTGTCACCACCGCGAGCGTCCCCTCGGACCCCACCAGCAGCCGTCGCAGGTCCGGCCCTGCGGCCGACCGCGGCACGGGCCGGCAGCGCAGGATCTCGCCCCGCGGCAGGACCGCGGTCAGCCCGAGCAGCACATCCTCGATCGCCCCGAACCCCGCGGAGGCCTGCCCGGCCGAAGACGCGGCGATCCAGCCGCCCACGGTGGAGATAGCGGCCGACTGCGGATAATGGCCGACGGTCAGGTCATGCGCGGCCAGGGCATCTTCCAGCTGGTCGCCGCGCACGCCGGCCTGGACGTGCACGGCCCGCGACACCAGGTCAAGACCGGTGACCTGGTTCATCCGGGATAGGTCAAGGACCACCGCCCCGGCCCGCGCCTGCGCCCCGCCGCACACGCCCGAGCCGGCGCCCCGGGCCATCACCGCCGTGCCGGTCTCGCCCGCCCAGCTCAGCACGGTGGCCACATCCTGCGTGCAGGCCGGGAAGATCACCGCGGCCGGCTCGGGAAGCTCGTCACCCCGGACCTGGCGGAGAAGGGCTAGCGCCCACGAATCGATGGCCCGCTCGCGCAGGATCTGCGGCTCGGTCGTCACCGCCCCCTCGGGCAGGCGACCGGCCAGAACATCCAGGGACTCCACGGCCGGGATAGTAGCTGAGTCGGGGACCAGACCGCGGGTCAGGCCAGCCGTCGGCTCGCGAACGCCGCGATGACTCCGATCAGCGCCCCGGATGCCACGCCGAGCAGCACGCCGGCCAGCAGCCGCATGACCCGCGTCACCCCGCTCGCACTCGTGGCCGGCTGGAGCATGACCGCTGGCATGTGCCCGGCCGGGCTCCCCGCAGACCCGGCGTAGCCGATGTAGCTCTCAGCGACCGCGTTCGCGGTGGCCACGGCCTGGGCGGCGGTGCCTGCTCGGGCGCTTACCGACAGGACATAGGGCGCCAGGCTTCTTGCCTGCACTTCGCCGCGCACGGTCCCGAGCGAGGTGCCAGCACTTAGCCCCGGCAGCGCGCCGGCCAGCACCGGGTCACTATCTGCAATAGAAACGGCAGCGGTTGCCGTCAGGGAGGACACCGGGAGCGCAACCAGCGCGGTGCTCGTGACCAGCGGCGCTCGCGTCCGCTACCGTCCCCTGGACAGGGACGACACCCGGCGGGTTCACCGCGCTGAACGGCTCACCGGCTGGCCGCTGGCCGTCTTGATGACCAGGCTGCTGCCATGCACCTGCTCGAGCGTCCCGTCGGCCTGCTCGAGCTGGGAGCACCCGGTGACCGCGGTGAGGACCGGCTCGGTGCCGGGACCGGATAGGTGCACGTGCACGTATCCGGTCACCGCACCTACCCCGACGAGCAGGACGAGCGCGGCTGCCGCGCTGCCGGCCACCAGCATGGCGCGCCGCCAGGGACCCGCCAGTACACGCTGCCGGGCGCGCCGCCGCCGGTCAGGCTGGGCTGTCTCGGTCGCGGCGGCCGCCAGGCCGCGGACCCCCTCGGCAACCAGGTTCCACCGGTTCGCCTCGAGCTGGCAGTGCTCGCAGGCGGCGAGGTGCTTCCGGGCCCGGTCGCCTACCGGCTGGCCGGCGGCCCAGGCGATCAGGTCGCCGAGGTCCAGATGGGGGTAGCGGGTGTCAGCAGGGTCTGCGTTCATCGGTTCTCGGGGAGGCTGAGCCCGGAGCCGAAGGCAAGGCCCAGTACCTCCCGGCGGGCTGGTGCGAGCTCCCGGATCGGCCGCGCAGCCGGTCCCGGGTCTGCCGCCGGGCGATGGCGATCACCCAGGACCGCACCGACGACTCGCCCCGGAAGGAGCCCGCGCCGCGCCATACGGCGAGCATCGTGTCCTGCACGATCTCCTCAGCCAGCACCCGCTCACCGGCTACCAGCAGAACTTGCGCGAGCACGACCCGGCCGTGCTCCCGGTAAAACGCGGCCATCGCCTCCTCGTCGCCCTGGCCGATCCTGCCAAGCAACCCGGCATCGTCGCAGGCAGGATCGTGACTGGCAGGGAAGGTTGCCGCGCTGACGTCCCGGTGCGGATCGTTCACCTGTAACCTCCCCGAAAGCTCCCTTGGAGAGTAAGTAGCAACAAGCGACGACGCGGTTCGGCTCACCGCCGAGGTTTCTCGCTAACACTCACGGCGGGGCTGCTGGTGGGCGGCCAGCCGTATGCTTGTCGGGCAACGCGGGCGGGTTCCATACGCCGACGATGACATGGGCGAGATCATCGGCGCCCGGTTCGCAGCAGCGGACGCGTTTCTCCTAGGGCGGCGTACCTACGAGCTGTTCGCGGCCCACTGGCCGCACGTCCCCGACGACAACCCGGTCGCACGGGCACTTAACCGGCTCCCCAAGTACGTGGTCTCGACCACGATCACGGACCCGGCCTGGCGTAACTCGACTGTGATCAGCGGGAATGTGACCAGCGAGGTGACC
>JBEKKH010000122.1:0-15339 GCA_050010815.1 Streptosporangiaceae bacterium
CGCCCGGCGCCTGCGCCAGGATGGTGCCCAGGCCCGGCGGAAAATCCAGTTGCTCGAGAGCGAACCGGGAATGCTCGGGCCGCGAACCGTCGAGGTGATCCCAGCGCACCACGGTCGGGCCGCGCCCGAGCTGGTGCGCCGCGTATGCCCTGCCGTCGGGGCGGGACAGGCCCAGTACCTCACGGGCCTTGTCCTCGTCGATAACCGCCGTGTTGAGCCGCTCGCCGTTGCCGGAAAAGTACCGGCCGACGCCGTGCGGCATCGTGCCGAGCTCAGCCTCCGAGCGCTGCAGGATGACCGGCGTGGCCCCCGCGCCCGCCGCCACGATCACGATCTTGGCGTCGATCTCGCCGCTTCCTGTGGTTTCCCGGTAATCCTCGTCATCGATCACGTTGTAGTGCACCCGGTAAAAGTCATCCGCTTTGGAAATCTTCTGCACCTCGTGCAGCGGCCTGATCTCCGCACCGTGCGAGACCGCCGCAGGCAGGTAGTTCAGCAGCAGGGACCGTTTCGCGTCGAAGCGGCAGCCAGCCATCATCCAGTTGCAGTTGGTGCACAAGGAGGTGTCGATCGCGACGTTGGGCAGGTTGGCGGTCCGCCCGGCATGGTTGCAGGCGGCGGCCCACAGGCCACCCGGGTAAGGGACCTGCTCCCAGGACTGCCTGCTGAGCGGCAGGGATTCGGCGACCCGGTCGTACCAGGGCTCCAGGGCGTCACGGGTGATGACCGACGGCCACATCCGCCTGCCTATGCTGCCCTGGCGCTCGAAGACGAAGCCCGGCGCCCGCGGCATCGTGGCGAAGTACACCACGCTGCCACCGCCGACGCAGTTGCCGCCGAGCACGCTCATGCCGTCGCCCGCGACGAAGTCGAAGACTCGCGTGCTGGACGTGCCGAGCTCGAAGCTGTGGTCAAACTCATCGCTCGGCACCCATGGCCCGCGCTCGAGAATTACCACCTTGGCCCCGCCCGCCGCGAGGTGATAGGCCGTGATAGCGCCCCCGAAGCCGCTGCCGATCACCAGGATGTCGGTGCGCTCCACGCTTGTGCCGGTTTCCCTGGCGGTTGTCATGCCGGATCTCCGTTCGGTGTCGTATCCGGGTGCGGCCGGGCGAGCTGACGGCCATAGCTATAGTCGGGAAACCGCCACAGGCCGTCGGCATCGGGTTCCGCGAAACCCATCATCCGCAAGCCCGGATGGCCGTCCTTCATGGCGCTCACCGTGTCCATATGGGCACCCGTGTCGAAAGCCATGAAGCAGAACAGCGCGGTGAGGATCCAGAATTCTTTCTCTGGATGATCAGGCGCCGTCAGGACCGCCATCAGCGCCGAGCGGTGCTCGTAATCAAGGGCGACGAACGGCGGTACGGCGGCATCTTGCGATAGCCCATGCTCGGCGGCATAGCTGCTTGCGTGGTCATTCAGGGTGCTGACGATGTCGTCCAGGCCCTCAGCAATGCCGGCCGCGGGCGTCTCGAGCAGTTCAAGGGCGCCCGCCGCGACCGCTCCGGGGCCGGATGCGGCACCCGCGATCGCGACATCGTCAAGTGAGCGTTTCTCCCCAGGCACAAATGTGTCAGCGAATGCCTCCAGGGTAAGGGTCCTATAGGCTGTTTCGGCCGAGGTATCCAATGTTCCTCCCGCCCAGTCCGGTGCCATCCATCCTTATGCATTGTGTAACGCGAAGCGCTAGATAACTTCTCCTGTTCTGCCTTATTTGCGGCAGGCGAGCAGTGCGGAGGACGGCGGGCAGGCGGATGTCACGCTCGGCACGCTGTGCGAGCGGTCCGCACTGGTGTGGCGGCCCGGGCGTACACGCCGCGGCAAGTGCTCCTGTTATCCCGCGGTGAAATGCGCCCGGATCCGCTGCCGCCACAGCTCATAAGCGGGCTCAGATCCGGTACCTGACGTCGTCACCGCGGTGCCGTCGGCGAGCGAGACGACCTTGTCCACCGACATATCTGTCAGGGCCGAGCAGGCGGTCAGCGTATGGTCGGGCACCAGCCCGGAGTAGGCGCGCGCCTTGGTGGCGAACACAGACCCGAGAGCGAGCTGCGTCCAGTCATCACCCGCCGCACGGCGCAGCGCGGCCAGGCCGTCGGCGTCGCAGCCGCCCGCGAACGTCGCGGCCAGCCCGATACCGCTCCACAGATCCGGCTGCCGGTGGCTCGCGAAACGTCCGGCCGCGGCGGCGACGTCCGGTGCGTGAGCGCCGCAGATGAACCACAGAGCACGCCCGATGCCCTGGTCTACCGCGCGGAGAAAGTAGCCAGGCGAGCCTTCCCAGGGATAAGGCGAGGGAATCTTCTGCGCGTCGACCCAGCGCTTGGTCTCAAAGTAGGCACGGTCGAAGCCATAGCCGTCGACCGCGAGCCAGCTCATCGTCGGGTAATAGGGATCGGGGGTCAGGTCCGGGACAATTTTCTTCCACAACGGCCTGGGCAGCCTGGCCATCGCAAAACCGATCCCGATGTACGCCAGAAAGATATGCCGGCTTCCGGGACCTTTCAGCAGGTCACGAGTGTGGTGCCCGCGTGGTCCCATCGCGTCGATGACGGTGAACGCCATCGTCACGCCTTCGTAGGCGAAGCCGCGCTGTTCGGCGTCCACCAGGTCCAGCCGCCGCTCCACCTCCCATTGGTCCCTTGCGTCGATTCCCCATTCGAAACCGCAGATGACAGCCTCAGGGATCGCCTCGAGCCGCCGGGTAGCGGCCGACGGGGCGGCCGGGAAGCCCCGCTTGGCAAACGTGACTTCCTTGAGCTGGGG
Organism: Streptosporangiaceae bacterium; assembly: GCA_050010815.1. GTDB lineage: Bacteria > Actinomycetota > Actinomycetes > Streptosporangiales > Streptosporangiaceae > Palsa-504. Next base: position 2,770 of record JBEKKH010000122.1, read on the forward strand.
CGTGAGCAGCCGCCTGCGTACCGATCCGAGGTTGGTCGGCATAGCTTCTCCTGTCGTTGAGCCCACGATGACGACGCCACGGACCGCCGCATGAACATTGTGTGGCGACAGGAAAGCCGTCCGCACCCTCACGGTTGCGGTGTTCGACGCCCCAGCGTGGCTCGCTAGGGCAGCCAGCCCGCCTCGCGCGCGGCCCTGATGGCGTCCACCCGGTTCCGCGCGTTCATCTTGGTCACGATGTTGGTGAGGTAATTCCGCACCGTCCCCACCGACAGGTGCAGGACGGTCGCGATCTCCGCGGGCTCGGCACCGTCGGCGGCGATCCGGAGCACCTCGTGCTCCCGCGCGGACAGGGGATTCTCGCCTCCCTCCCAGGTCGACACGGCCAGATGGGGGTCGATGACCCGGCGCCCCGCGACGACATTGCGGATCGCCCAGGCGAGATGCTCGGGCGGGGCATCCTTGAGCAGGAACCCGGACACGTGAGCGGCCAGCGCGCGTCGAAGGTTACCCGCCCGGCCGAGATTGGTCAGGATGAGGGTCGGGCAGGACGGAAGCTCAGCGTGTAGCTGAGCGGCTGCGGTCAGCCCATCGAGGCCAGGCAGATCGATATCGATGATCGCGACGTCCGGATGGAAGGCCAGCGCCTGCGAAACGATATAGTCTCCGCGGTCGATGGCGGCGACCACCTTCATATCGGGTTGTAGTTCGATAAGTGCGACCAATGCACCGCGAACCATGGCGACATCTTCGGCGAGCAGTATCCTCAGCGAGAGCACGCCCGCCCCCGCAACCAGGTCAGCCTGCTGGCAATGCCATCATGCACTGTCCGTCTCCTCTCAGCCCATGCCCTCTTTCACGCTGCACGGGTCGCGCGGGCTGCCATGAGAATGCCGCACATGAGGTCAGGCGACGCTAGCGCGCCAGAGATTTCGAGGCGAGGCAGGTGCATTAGCAGACATAGGTCATATATCGGATACACGCCGCACTTGACCATAGATGGGCCGCCGCGATCAACGCGACACGCCGGCGGCCGAGAGAAGATCCAGCGCCACGGCACCGCAGATACCGGCCGCCGGGGGCCACCTTGCCTCACGGCTAGGCTCCCGAGCAGGCGAAACCTGATTACCAATGTTACGTTCTCTTTTCAGCGCCACCCGGAAACTCTCCGGAGATGGTCGTCAGGGAGGCCTCTCCAGGAGCTACGCCTATGTCCGCGGGTCTGCCTCGACGTCCGGCTACGCACCCTCAGACGGGTTCACCCTGGCCAAGAACCTCGTAGCATAACAGCGAAATTCGCGAAAAGGCCACACCTAACTTTATCGGGACATATTAATATGCTCAAATAAAGCGGCCATCAGCTCCCAGGTGCCTGGGTGCCTGAAGCCGGGGCCGCCAAGAGTACTGAGGGGTAGCAGCACAGTATGCCTCGCCGCCAGCACAGGCCTGGTTGGCTTTGGAGAGAGCCCACGTCAGGGTCGCAAGGTCAAATCGGCGGTCAAGGCGCGGCCGGCGCAGGACCAGATACACCCGCATCGTCGGCCGGCAAACCGCCGGACCGGGTGTGGACCCCGCGCGCGAGCTCGCAACTGCTCGTCTCCGGCCTCTTCACGGCCGAGCTCGCAGGCATCTTCCTCACATCCATCCCGCGGCATGACCTTGCCCTCGGGCTGGCCCTGATCACCACGGGATTGCTGTTCGTCCTGCAGCTCGGAATTGCCTGGCGGGGAGCCGCGGGCTGGTCACGGTGGCGACGGCTGAGGACGCTGCTGGCGATGGGAGTCCTCACCTACCTGCCGCTGGTGGCGCTGCGCGTGGAATGGCCGGGTATGGCCGGGTTCTTGGCCGGCTCGATCCTGATCCTCAGGCGGCCCAGGACTTCCTGGGTCCTGTTCGCTCTGGTCATGGCGAGCATGCTGGTGACACCGCTTGAGCTAGGGATGGGCGCCCGCGACGCCACCTACCTGATGATCGCCAGCCTGAGCAGCGGGCTGGCGGTCTTCGCCGTCTACGAGCTACGGCTGGCTTCCAAGCGGTCGAATGGAGCAAGCGCGCAGCTCGCGCAGCTCATGTCGGTGCGGGAACGCGAGCGTTTCTCCAGGGATCTGCACGACATCCTCGGGTACAGCCTGTCCGCCATCACGCTGAAGGCCGAGCTCACCAGGAAGCTCGTCGACAGCGAACCCGCACTGGCCCAGGACGAACTGGCCGAGGTCGTCGAGCTCGCCCGGCAGGCCGCGACGGACGTACGGCTGATAGCTCGCGGCTACCGCAACATCTCGCTGGTGCAGGAGGCGGCGTCGGTCGCCTCCCTGCTTTCTGCGGCGTGCATCACACCCCGGGTCGAGATCGACTGCGGGGCGCTTGACGATAAGGTCGACGCCGTGCTGGCGACGGTGCTCCGGGAGGCGGTCACCAATGTCTTGCGGCATAGCGCGGCCAGGAACTGCGCTATCGAGGCGAACCAGGAAGACAAGATGATCACGCTGAGCGTGATCAACGACGGGGTACCGCGGCCGGTGATGTCCGGCACGGGCGGCCACGGCCTGCAGAACCTGGCCTGGCGGCTGGAAACCATCGGCGGCGAGCTGACCACCGGGGTCAGCCGCGATGACCAGTTCAGCCTGCTGGCCAAGGTGCCCGCGCAGGACGCGCCGATGCCGCGGCCGGCCCGATGAACCGGGCCGGCCGCGGACCACAGCTATGCTGACCTAGGCGGATCTCATCGTCTGCGCGACGGCAAATTCGGCCTGAGCCGGGGTGCCATCGGCTGACGGAGGCTCAAAGTCGGGCAGGGCGAGCAGGATCGGCAAGTCAGTCGGTCGTCTTGGGCGCAGCTCGATCCTGGCGGAGATGACGGCGTCGGCGTCGACCGTCACCGGGCCGACCCCGCCGACGAGCAGCGACCTGCGGGTCCACGGCTCGGGATCCGTGTTGTCCGCTACGGCTACCGCGCGGATGAACCACGTGCCCTGAGGCACGTCCGCCAGCTGAAATGAGCAGGGTACGTCCGTGGCCGGCGCCTCGACGATGACGGCAGCGGCAGGCTGCCGCTGCACGATCGGCGTGTCGAAAGCCCCCAGGTACACCCGCCCGGAGGCGAAACCTCGCGGGAACACGATGGTGCCGGTTACCGTCGCATGCGACGAGGACGACGCTCGCTGCGGGCGCGGCAACTTGAAACCTCCGATCTTCGATATGCGGCGGAAACGACCAGGCGCGATACCGACGCTGTCGGTAAAGTGGTTGCTGAACGAGCCGAGGCTGTTGTACCCGACGGCGAACGCGATCTCGGTTACGTTCATCCGTGTATTCAGCAGCAGGCGCTTCGCCTGGTAGATACGGATGGCGGAAAGAAATCTCCCAGGGGTGACACCCGTGGCATCCCTGAAGGTACGGCAAAAGTGAAACCGACTCAATATCGCGCTGTTAGCGATATCAGCGAGAGACAGCGGCTCGCTATATCTCTCATATAGGAATCTGATCGCGCGTTCCTCGGGACTGCTGCTCACTTAACCTTCTCTCCCTCGGGTAACGTAGGTCACGTACGGGCTAGAACGCGGTGCGGCGGAGCGAGTTTCATCAATCAGAGTTCCTGATCCCGCTCTCAGGATTACAATGCATCACGCCCCTCGCGTGGCCCTCGCATGCCGGTCGAGTCCATCTCGCACTTCGCTAGAGTTTGCCTTGACTGTGTCTTTAGGAGCTCACCAGAGCAATTCTTGAGATATGCGTCCAGGCCGCCATCTGGTAGGCATCGTCTTTAAACTTCCGCTGACTTCGAAATTTTGTGATCTTGGCTGGGTGTCTCGAGGTTGCGGCTTAAGCCCTCTTGCCGTCCTGGCCGCGCGAACTACGGGCTACGGCTACGGGTACGGGCTACGGGTACGGGTTACGCCGGCGGATTTCCGTGCTTGCGCGGCGCCAGCTCCGGACGCTTCTGGCTGAGCAGGTCCAGTGCCCGTGAGATCACGGCGCGAGTATCCGCCGGATCGATCACGTCGTCGACGAGACCTCGCTCGGCCGCGTACAGGGAGTGCATCAGCTCCTGCTTGTACTCCGCCGCGAGCTGCTCCCTGAGCTGATCCGGGTGGTCGGCGGCGGAGAGTTCCTTGCGGTGCAGGACGCCGACCGCTGCTTCCGCCCCCATGACGGCGATCTCGTTCGTGGGCCAGGCGAAGGACAGGTCCGCGCCGACGGACCGGGAATCCATCACGATGTAGGCGCCGCCGTAAGCCTTGCGGAGAATGACCTGGACCCGCGGCACCGTCGCGTCGCAGTACGAGTAAAGCAGCCGGGCGCCGTGGCGGATGATGCCGTGGTGCTCCTGCCCCACCCCCGGGAGGAATCCCGGCACGTCGACGAGCGTGACCAGCGGGATGTTGAACGCGTCACAGAGCTGGACGAACCTGGCCGCCTTCTGCGACGCGTCAATGTCGAGAACGCCGGCACGGACCAGCGGCTGGTTCGCCACGATCCCCACGGTCCGGCCGCCGAAGCGGCCGAGCGCGCACACGATGGTCCGCGCCCAGTCGGCGTGCAGTTCCAGGACCTCACCGTGATCGGTGATCTCGGTGATCACGGCACGCATGTCGTAGGGCTGTCGCGGTGACGCGGGCACGATGTCAAGCAGGCGCGGGCACTTGCGATCGGGGGGGTCGTCGGCCAGGCCCGCGGGCGGGAGATCGTGACTGTTGGCGGGCAGCAGCGAGACGAGATACCGAACGTCCGCCAGGCAGGACTCCTCGTCGTCATAGGCGAACGTGGCCACACCCGACTGTCTGGAGTGCACCTGGGCTCCGCCCAGATCCTCGTGCGTGATCGACTCCCCCGTCACGGACTTGACGACATCCGGCCCCGTGATGAACATGTACGAGCTGCCGCGAACCATGAAGACGAAGTCGGTCAAGGCCGGCGAGTAGGCCGCACCGCCGGCGCACGGGCCCAGGATGACGCTGATCTGGGGTATCACTCCGGACGCACGCACGTTCCGGCGGAAGATGCCGCCATACCCGGCGAGCGCCGTGACCCCTTCCTGGATCCGCGCGCCCCCGCTGTCATTGAGCGCGATCAGCGGTGCGCCGGCGGCGAGCGCGAGGTCCATGACCTTGTGGATCTTCGCAGCGTGGGCTTCTCCCAGGGAGCCGCCCAGGATCCGGAAGTCCTGCGCGTAGACGAAGACGCTACGGCCGTACACGGTGCCGGCCCCGGTCACGACGCCGTCCGTTCGCGCCCCGCCGGCACCGCCGGCTGAGCCGGCCCCGCCGTCGCGCCGCCTGAAGAGATCAATCTCGGTGAAGGAGCCCTCGTCGAGCAGGCACTCCAGCCGTTCCCGCGCGGTCAGCTTTCCCTTGGCGTGCTGCCGCGCGGTCGCGAGCTCGTCGCCGCGGATCGCCGTCTCGCGCTCCACCTGGATCCGGCGCGCAAGGTCGCGCGCGACATCCCCGGCCGGTGACGGAGCCGCCTCGGCGGGGGGCGGAGCCGCCTCCGCGGTCACGCGCGGAGCACCCTGACCGGGAGGCCGCCGCGCACCCGGAGGGACAGCATGGCTTCGGGTTCCGGGTGGACACCCGCGGCGATCTCGAACCTGAACTCCCGCGCGACCATGGCCGCGATCAGGGTCGCCTCCATCATGCCGAGGTGGCTTCCGACGCACACCCGCGGACCAGCCCCGAACGGGATATAGGCATACCTGTGCGTGGTGACCGCGGCCGAGGTCGCGAACCGCTCCGGCCGGAACTCGTTGGGCTCCGGCCAGAAGCCCGGATGCCGGTGCAGCGTGTACGGAGAGATCATCACGTCGGCGCCCGCGGGGACCCGGTAGCCGTCGATCTCGTCGGCGGCGACCGACTTGCGGGTCAGCCCCCAGACCGGCGGGTACAAGCGCATGGCCTCCTGGATCACCGTCGTCGTATACGGCAGGCGGGCCAGGTCCTCATGGCCGGGCGTGCGGTCGCCGAGTACCTCGACCGCCTCGGCGTGCATGGCCGCCGCCGCCTCCGGATCGCGGCTGAGCAGGTACCAGGTCCAGGACAGCGTGCTCGCCGTCGTCTCGTGCCCCGCCAGCAGGATCGTCACGAGCTCATCCCGCATGACGCGCCACCGCTTCCGCGCATCCGGGTCGTCGGCGTAGGCGGCCGCCAGCATCGAGAGCAGGTCGGTCCCGTCTCCTCCGCCGGCCTGGGCCCGGCCGGCGACCAGCACCTCGACCGCATCCTCGAGCTGGCCCCTGGCCCGCCGGAACCGGTGGTTGCGCGGCAGCGGCAGCCACAGCGGAACGGCGCCGAGCGAGACCATCTCGAACATGGCCTGATCCTGCGCGACCTCGAAGGCCGGCCCGAGCATGCGCAGCGGTGAGAGATCGGCAGCGAGCAGGGCCTTGCCCAGGACGCTCATCGTCAGCCGGGTCATCTCCTCGGAGAGGTCGACGGTGCCGCCCACCTGCGCGCCGAGCCTGCCGACCAGGGCTGCGCCCGCGTCGGTGACCACGCTGGTGAATCCGGCCAGCCGATCGCGGCGGAACGCGGGCCCGATGATGCGGCGCTGGCGCTTCCACAGCTCATCCTCGCTGGTGAGCAGGCCGTCACCGAGTATCCGCCGCCTGGCTTCTGCTAGGCCAAGACCCTTGTGGTAATTAAGCGGGTTGTCCGCCAGGACGTGCTTGGCGTGATCGGGGTGGTTGAAGAAGTAAAGGGTCTTGGGGCCCATGGCGAACTTGACCACATCGCCGAACTCGCTGGCCGCGTCGGTGAGCATGGCCAGCCGGTCGAACCAGAGCTTACGCAGCAGGCCGGGCACCGCGAACGGCGAGGGCCCGGGATAAGGACGGCCGCGGCCCGACGACGCCGGCGATGCCGACGCAGGCACGGTGACGGTCATGCGGACTCCTCGATGGTCCTGGACTTGGTGAGCCGCGGCTGATGGAAGTCACCGCAGTAGAAGACCAGTGCGTCGTCGGCCGGCCCGGAACCGCTGGCCAGGACCGAGCCGATGAAGATCTCGTGGTCCCCGCCTTCGTAGGAGTTGATGAGAGTACAGTCGAGCCAGGCCAGGGCGCCGTCCAGGATGGGCGCTCCGGTGCTCGGCCCCGGTGACCACTCGACCGAGGAGAACTCATCGGTACCCCGCGGCCTGGAGTGATCGGCGAAGTACCTGGCCACATGCTCCTGGCGGGCGGAGAGCATAGAGACGGCGAAGCTGCCGGCGGCGAGGACCGTCTTGTAGATCGCGGCATTCCTGTCCACGCAGACCAGGATCAGGGGCGGCTCGAGCGACACCGAGGTGAACGCGTTCGCCGTCATGCCGCAGGGTGCCTCCCGGCCGGCGGCCACGACCATGACACCGGTCGCGAATCGCCCGAGGACCGACCGCAGCGCGGTTCTGCCCGAGACCGTGCTGCGCGGGAGCGGCACGTTCACGCTCTGCCCCCGGTACCGACAGCGGGCGCCCGCTGCGGCGCCTTGATCGCATAGCCCTCCAGGGCCCGCCGCAGCTGCTCAGGCACCCGCGCCGGGGCGGTGGCTCCGTTGGCACCCCGCATGCACGCGATCCGCTGCCGGCCTCGGGCGACGAGTTCCTCCCGGCCGTCGGTGATGCGCACGTAATCGAAGGTGAAACTGATCTGAGACTGGGTCATTTCTTCCAGCCGCATCCTGATCGCCAGCTCATCGAAGGCCGTGGCCTCGGACAGGTACTCGCACTCCGCCTTGATGGTGAAGAGCTTCAGCCCCTCGCGCAGCTCGTCGAGCACGCTGGGTGCGTGCTCGAGCAGGAACATTTCCCGACAGCGTCCCTGCCAGCGCACGTAGTTGACGTAATAGACATTCCCGACGAGGTTTGTCTCCTCAAAACCAACCACATGCCGGTATTCGTAATACTGTTCCATTTCCGTCCTCTTCTGTCAGGATCGTGAAGATCACAAGGTCCGGTTGGTCCAGCACAGATGTGACGAAGGTGACGATCTTCGCCGCCCCGGACTCGAGCAGGACCCAGCCGGGCGGGCCGCCAGGGGCCAGCGTGATGGGTCCGGAGAGAGTTCGCCCTGCCTTGCGGAGGCATTCCACGGCGCTCCAGACCCTGGTGGCGGCGATGGATGGCCCCTCGTCCCGCTCACGCTCGATCAGTCCGGCCAGCGCGAACTGCTCGGTCGTCAGCAGCAGCTGCCAGTCCTCCGTCAGCCGTTCGGCGACGTTTTCGACGTCACAGGCCACGCACCCGCTGCCTGCCACGGCCAGCGTCACTCCGGCCCCATGCGAGGCTGAGATGGCGATGTCCGCGTCGGCGATCCCCGGTTTCCCGTCACCGCGGTAGGTGACCACCACCGGCCGGTCCAGCATCCGCCCCACCGCGACCTTCGTCTGCCTGCGCCTGGCGTCACGGCCGTTCGCGCCCGACGGGGGATCCGGTTCCACCGCCACCCGCACTCCGCTCCCGGTGAGCTCGGTGGCCTGGCGTTCCAGGAAGGGCCCGAGCAGCGGGGAAATCCACGGCCCGCGGCCATCGGTCTTGCGCACGGCCTGCAGCCGCAGCCCCTCCCAGCGCTCCAGGATCTTCCCGCCTTCGGCGCAGACCTCCAGGTCGTAGGTGTACGTGTCGCCGTCCCGGCTCCGCTCGACCGCGTGCAGGATGACCTGCCCGGTGAGCTCATCCGGGTGCGCCGGATAGATCCGCTCGACCCCGGCCGGCAACAGCGTCGCGTTCGGGACGCTGCACTGGATGCCGTGCATGAACGCGTCGCGAGCGCCGGGGTCCCCGAGGATCAGGGTCCGGGAGAAGTACGAGCCGAACCACTCGTCGCCGGAGCCGGCGGAGCCGGCCGAGTTGGTAGCGACGGCCGAGATCTCCACCGCACACGACGTGGCGGCGAGCCTGCGGTAGCCAAGCACGCGCTGGAAGCGCTTGCCCTGGAAGAAGATGCCGCCGTACAGGTCGGTCGCGGCATCGAGCGGGACCCGTGACTTACCGAGCGCCGAGACCGGCCGGCTCGCGGGAAAGGGACGGTCGCCCGTGTGCCGCAGCGTCGCGCGGAAATGATCGGCCTGGAAGCCGGTATCGCTGCTGCGGATGGCGACATCGACGCTGCCGCCCCGGTTGAGCGCGGCGATCCGGATCGTCACCGTGCCGTCCGGCGGCACCACGATCGGGCGGAGGAACTCCACGTTCTCCAGCACGACCGGGTGACCGGGGGCCGCCAGCACCGCGGCCTGGGCCATGGCCTCCATGCCGAGCACCGCGGGGAAGAGCAGGTCGCCGTCGAGCAGGTGATCGATCAGGTAGGGGTCGCGGTCCGCGGACAGCTCGGCGTCGGCGACCAGCTCGATGCCGGGGTAGTGGACGCGCGGTGAGTCGATGAACCGGGTCAGCGGCAGTTCGCGCGGCTCCAGCGAGATGGTCGGCAGGTTGCCGGCCCGGCTCATCACCACCAGGTGAGACGGTACCGCCGGGTTGGCGACCACCCGGCGCATCATCTCCAGGCCGGCATCGAGGGAGATGGGGCTGATGCCGTCCCTGATCAGGGACTCAAGGACGCCGAGTTTCTCGCCCATCCCGGCACCGGACCAGACGGACCACTCCAGGGCCACGTACCGGCACTGCGGGTGAGTTTCGGCCAGCCGCTTGGTCATGTCGGTGAGCCAGTCGTTGGCGGTGGCGTAGTCCCCCTGGCCGCGCAGCCCGGCTCGCCCGATGATGCTGCCGAACGTGATGACCAGCTTGAGCGCGGCCGGATCCACCGCGGCGAGCAGCGCCTCCAGGCCGCCGATCTTGGGGGCTAGCGTGGCCAGGAAGGCGGCCTCGTCCAGGCTGGCCAGCGGGACCGGCGCGTTCCGCCCGGCCCCGTGCAAGACGGCCGTGACGGGCCCCAGGTCGGCGTCGACCCGCGCGACGGCCGCCGCCACCTCGCGGGCCGAGGTTACGTCGGCCCTGACGTAGGCATGCCTGACTCCGGCGGCGTCTATCCGGCGCAGGTTGGCCGCGAGCTCGGTGTCCTGCGCGGGATCGGACCGCCCGAGCAGGGCGATGGCCGCGCCCGTATCCTGCGCCAGGGTCAGCGCGCATTCGGCGGTAATGCCCTTGCCGCCACCGCTGACCAGCAGCACGTCACCGGGCCCGAGGGGCAGTTCCGCGCCGTGGCCGGCCAGGTCCGCCACGGGCCTGAGCAGGGGCACCCGGCGGGTGCCCGCCGTGTCGTAGTGCACCTCGCTGAACTCGGCGGTCGCGGCGACATCGGCCACGATCGCGGCCGCGAGTTCGGTGGCCCGCGCCGCGGGTACCGAGTCGGGCAGCGGCAGGGTGACGATGGTGACCGGCACCGCGGGCGCTTCCAGGTGCAGCGTCTTGGCCAGCCCGGCGGCACCGCGCCGGTCCTGAACGGCCACGAAGTGGCACGGCCCGGTGTGGGACAGCGCGGCCCGGGCGGCCTGGAGCATGAGGCCGACGTGGCCGGGACCGCACTCCCGCGGCAGCAGGAGCACGACGCCGTCGCCGAGCCGGGCCGCGCGCAGCGCGCGGCTCAGGGCCGCCCGCAGCGGATGCCCAGGCGGCGAGAACACCTCCCATGTCCCGTCGGCCGGGGCGACCGCGGGCGCGGGCCGGTGCTGCGCGGTGAGTTCCACCGAGAACGCCCGCACCCAGGGCTCGATGCCCTCCGGCGGCAGGTCCGCGTCGGCGTCTGAAGGCAGCGCGGTGTTCGCGAGCTCGTCGAGTACTTGCGCCAGGTCGGCCAGTCTGGAGGTGGCGAAGGCGGACGTCACGATCGGCGCGGACACGCCAAGCTCCCGCGCAGCCTGGTTCATGATCTGCCCGACGGTGATCGAGGACATGTGCAGTTCGTCCAGCGGATGGCTGTCGGCGCGCACCGTCTCCAGCGGGAGCTCGGCCCGCTCGGCGGCCAGCCGCCGCAGGATCTGCAGGCTGTCACGCGGTGTCTCGCCGTCATTTTCTCCGAACGGACCGTGGCTGGTGGCCAGGGAAGCCGCTGGCCGTCCGGGGGCCGCGGAGTCGAGGGCGACCACGCCCGCGGCCACCGAGGTGGCGGCCACCGAACCCTCGAAGTCCGGGCCCGCGGACGCCGTGCTTGCGGCCAGCGGGTCGGCGGCGGCCGCGTCCGCGGGCGCGGACTCGCACGGGCTGGCAAAGAAGCGGAACTCCCTGTCCAGCGGAAGCGGCCTGGTGAAGCGGTCGGCGAAGAGCGCATCGGTCCTGACCGGCGCGCCGAGCACGTAGGCCGCGGCCGCGGCCGACAGCACGCCGGCCAGCGAGGCGCCGTCGGTGTCCAGCGCGATCACCGGAACCTCCGGGGCGATCCCGGCGGCGAGACCGGACAGCACCCGCCCGGGGCCCACCTCGATGAGCAGGTCCGCGTCCTTGACCAGGTTGCCGACCGCCTCGGTGAAGCGGACCGGCTGGCGCACCTGCCGCACCAGCAGGGCCCGCAGGTCCGCGTCGGTTTCCAGCGTGTTACCCGTAACGGTGGACAGCACCCGCCGGGTCGGCGCGCTGAGCTCGACGCCGGCCAGGTAGCGTTCGAGCCCCGCCGCGGCCGGCGCCACCATCGGGGAGTGGAAGGCGTGCGAGACAGCGATCCCGGCCGTGCCCAGGCCGGCCGCCTCGGCCGCGCGGCACACCCGCTCGACCGCCGCGGCCGGACCGGAGATGACGGTCTGGACGGGACTGTTGTAACCGGCGATGACCACCTCGTCGCTGGCCACGCCTTCGGCGCCGGCCAGCAGCGGCTCGACCTGCTGCGCGCTCGCCGCGATGCTGGCCATGGCGCCCCCGCCTGCGCTGGCTTGCGCCATGACCCGGCCTCGTTCGGCGGCCAGGGCCAGCAGGTCCTCCTCGTCCATCGCGCCTGCCCAGTGCAGGGCGGTGAGCTCGCCGAGGCTGTGCCCGGCTGCCGCCTCGGCTTCGATGCCGAGCAGAGCCAGGACCCGCAGGCCCTCGAGGGAGGAGCTCACGATCCGGGGCTGCGCCACGGCGGTGGCGACCAGGTCACCGTCCGCGGGCGGGACGAACGTGCGGCCACCGCCGCGCGCGGCCGCGAAGCGCCGGCCGAGCGCGCCCTCGGTGCCGTGCCCGGATCCCTGCCCCGGGAAGAGGTATCCGATGCGGGGAAGGTCAGCCCCCTGGCCGAGGAACACGCCGTTGGCCGCGTCAATCGCCCGGACCGGGTCAATCGTGTCGCCAGCGCCGTTATCCAGCAGCTCAAGCAGCCGGGCCAGCCGGTCCGCGGCCTGATACGGGGACGCGGCCACGACGGCGGCCCGCACGGGCCCGCCGCAGAGATCCCGCGCGAGGGTCGCGGCCAGGTCACCCAGCTCGGCGAACGCGAGACGGCGGCACAAGCCGGCCAGGTCAGCCACGCGGTCGCGCAGGTCGGCGGGACTCGCGGCGTCCAGCAGCAGCAGCTCGCGGTCCTGCCGGGAGCCGACGAGCCGGACGGTGCGCGAGTCAAGACCGGTGCGGCGCGCGGCCTGCGCGTCGCTGTGCGCGGCCAGGACGACGTGCGCGTTGATCCCGCCGAACCCCATCGACGACACGCCCGCGCGGATGAGCTGATCGGTCGGCCAC
>JBEKKH010000123.1:0-15333 GCA_050010815.1 Streptosporangiaceae bacterium
GGCTGTCCGTAGGCGATCCCCAAGTGGACACCGGGTTTCCGGACTCAGACGTGATCGTTCTTGTTCCAGAGCTGATGGGTGAGGCCACTAGGCGAGGTGACCGACTCGACCGTGAAGCGATCTTCGGCGCCGCTTGATCCCTCCCAAAGGGATACGCCGCGCCCGAGGGTGATCGGCACGATCACCAGGTGCATGAAGTCGATCAGGTCGGCCTGGAGAAACTGACGCACTGTCGAGGGCCCTCCGCCGATGCGGACGTCGCAACCATCTGCGGCTTCCTGTGCTAGGCGAAGCACCTCGTGTGGGGGTCCGTCCACGAACCGGAAGCTCGTCCCATTGGGAAAGGCAATCGTCGGGTGCGGGTGGTGACTCAGGACGAACACCGGTGTTTGGAATGGTGGTTCGTCGCCCCACCAGCCCCGCCACCCATCGTCGGGCCAATCGCCAACCTGCGGACCGAACTTGCGGCGTCCCATGATCTCGGCGCCGATACCCTGGCCCCACATGCTGGTCAGGGCGCGGTCTAGCGTGAAGGGGGCATCCACCTTGTCGACCCCATGGATGGCGCGACCATCGAACCAGGTGAAGAGCCGCTCGGCACCGCCGATCGGGGCATCGAACGTCACGTGCTCGCCGGCCGCGTAGCCGTCGAGGGAGATGTTCAGGTTGTGGACCCGGGTGCGAGGCATGGCGACTCCCTCATGATCGGATGGACTGCGGAGCAGATGGAACTGACCGACGGGGATGGCCGGACTAGTCGCTTACGGTATCGCTGGAATCGTGTCCGCTGGGCGAACCCCAATGACCGGCACCGAGCTGCGGGCGAACATCATCGAGCCGGACGTGCGGGTGATCCGCAACCAGAAAGGCTACGTGGCCAGGTGCAACGGCCAGGCCGTGGTCACCGCAGATCAGGTCATCGTGGCGCGATGCTGTCCCGGCACCCGGTCGACCGTACTGGAGCTACTTCACACCGAGCCGGGGCCGCTCTCGGCCTCCCCGGTCCACCTGGCGAGCGCCTGCCGGGTGGCCAGGGTTTCCGGGTGCTCCGGGCCGAGCACCCGGGCACGAATGGGCACCAGCTCGGCGTACTGGTCCCGGGCCGCGGCCGCATCCCCCGCCAACCCGGTCCAGTCGGCGAGACTGCTCGTGAGATCGGGTCCGCTGGCTGCCGTCTGTGCCGGGCTTCGGACTAGGTGGCGGTAAGGGCCGGTCGATCTCCAGATGCCGGCTGACGGCCGCGGCAATGGCGTGGAGGTCTGTCTCGTCTGAGCTGACCACGAGGTCGTGGCGGCGGAGGGCTCCTTCGACGACGCACGCGTCCACGATGTCGTTGGTTGCTGCGGTGGCGGCGAGCGAGCCGACTGCGCGGGCCTGGCCGTCGTCGAGGGCTTCGACGTCGCATCCGGCGAGCAAGCGGGCCAGCAGGGCCTGGCGGCTTCCGCCGCGCCAGGACTGGGCTACGACCGGCGCGGGGACGGTTGGCACTTCGCGCAAGGCCAGCAGGGCGCGGTGACGGGCCCACACGCGGCGTTCTGCCCGGTCGGCGGCGATGAGCGCGCCGGTGTCGTAGGTGACGCCCATCACGCGGTCCGGCGCTGGGTGCTGAGACCTGTCCGGCTGGCCCGCTGGACCGCGGTGGCTGCCCATTGCTCAGCTTCGGAGAGCTCGGCGGGGGTGAATGCCCCGTGGTCGGCCTCGAACTGGCTGACGGCAGCCAGGCCGGCCCGGATGGTGAATTCCTTGCGGGCTGTGTCGGCCAGCCATGCGCTGTAGCTCATCCCCGCTTGCGCGGCAGCGGCGGCTATCTGGGTGTCGAGGTCGGGGGGTATCGAGATCGAGCGCTTCTTCCGTACAGCCATGAGAGTAACGGTAGCACAGCGGTAGGACAGATGTCGTTGGGCTAGCGTAGAAAGTGGCAGTGGCGGTCCGGGATAAAGCCCGGGCCGGGTTGAACGCGTGCCCGCAGAAGGCGGCACGCAACACCGCTGCTGACGGCCTGCCCCTCTGTCTGGCCGATCTGGGCAGTCTGGGCAGCACCATGCAACCGGCTTTCCCAGGGGTACCCCGGCAACGGATTACGGTGTACCATACGCCGTATGGTCTTTGTAGAGGTACGCCACCAACGAGTGGTCGAGCAATGAGCGTCCGCCATGCACTGCTGGCACTTCTGAGCGAAGGTCCGAAATACGGGTCCCAGCTCCGCCAGGAGTTCGAGGAGGGCACGGGAGACGTTTGGCCGCTCAACATCGGTCAGGTGTATTCGACGCTCCAGCGGCTGGAGCACTCAGGCCACATCGAGTCCGACGACCTAGCTGACGAAGGTCCGCAGAAGGTCTTCCGCCTCACCGGGGAGGGTAAGGCAGAGCTCGACCGCTGGCTCTCGACACCGACGGACATGACCTCGCCGCCTCGTGACGAGCTCGTGATCAAGATCCTGTCGGCCCTTCGGGTACCCGGCGTCGCCGTCAACGAGCTGATCCAGCTCCATCGCCGGCATCTCGTCGAGCTCATGCAGCAGTGGACGCACCTGAAGGACGAAGAGGCTGACGCCGATCTTGCCTTCGCTCTTGTGGCCGACGCCGAGCTGTCCCGATTGGACTCGGTCATCCGCTGGCTCGACCAGGCCGAAGGGCGGCTGATGCGAGCCGAACTTGAACCCGCAGTTCCCTCGACGGTGCCGCGCTTGCGGCGAAGGCTGGTGGCGCGGCGATGAGCTTTCTCGAACTCCGGAACGTCTCGAAGTCCTATGTCGCGGGCTCGACTCTCGTGCACGCCCTCATCGGCGCTTCGCTCTCGGTCGAACGCGGCATCCTCGTCGCGGTGATGGGACCGTCTGGGTCGGGGAAGTCCAGCCTCCTGGCGATCGCCGGCAGCCTCGAGGAGCCGACGAGCGGTGAGGTGCTGATCGACGGCAAGTCGCTCGCGTCGATGTCCTACAACGACAAGGCGCGGCTTCGCCGCCGCATGATCGGCTACGTCTTCCAGGACTTCAACCTGCTCGCCGGGCTCACCGCGCTCGAGAACGTCGCCCTTCCGCTCGAGCTCGATGACCTTTCGCCGAGAAAGGCGCGGATCGCCGCGATGGCTGCGCTGGAGAACATCGGGATCGCCGAGCGGGCTGGGCACTTCCCCGACGAGCTCTCGGGAGGAGAACGCCAACGGGTCGCCATCGCCCGCGCCGTCGTCGGTGAGCGCCAGCTGCTGCTCGCCGACGAGCCCTCGGGCGCGCTCGACTCCGCCAACGGGGACGCGGTGATGAAGATGATCCGTCGCGCCTGCAAGCAGGGCATCGCCGCGATCATCGTGACCCACGATGCCCACCTCGCATCATGGGCTGACCGCGTCGTCTTCCTCAAGGACGGTCGCATCATCGACCAGACGCTGCCACCTCTGAGCGCGGAGTCACTTCTCGCTCCGGCGCCAACGCCATGACCGTCTCGGTCGCAGCGCCGCCCGGGAAGGATCACCGGGCCCGGGGCATCACGCCGTCCCGGCGCGCGGTGATTCGCTGGGCATGGCGCTTGTTCCGCCGGGAGTGGCGCCAGCAGCTTCTGGTCCTGGCCTTGATCGTCGTGGCCGTCACCGCGACGATCCTCGGCTCAGCGGTGGCGACCAACACGCCCGCGCCGGCGAACTCAGGGTTCGGAACCGCTCAAGACGCAGCCACCTTCGCCGGGACCGACCATCGGCTTGCCACGGAGATCGCCGCGTTGGAGCACCGCTTCGGGGCGGTTGACGTCATCGAGAACAAGACGCTGAAGGTTCCCGGCTCGGTCGATACCTACGAGCTCCGAGCCCAGAACCCCAACGGCCCCTACGGCCAACCGATGCTGTCTCTCGTCTCGGGCCACTACCCAGCTGCACCAGACCAGGTCGCCGTCACGGCGGGTGTCGCATCGGACTTCAACCTGACCGTGGGCAAAACGTTGAACGTCGGAGGTGAAGCCCGGCGGGTGGTTGGCATCATCGAGAACCCACAAAGCCTCCTCGACGAGTTCGCCCTTGTTCCTCCTGGAGGGGTGCAGTCCCCGAACCAGGTCACGGTGCTCTTCGACGCACCGGGAGTGGCACCGGGTTCGATCGGTGAGCCGTGCGCCACGTGCGGCGCCTTCGGTGGCCGCGGTACCAACGTGAGCACCCCGGCCTCTGTCGCACAGAGCAACGCCATCAACCCCGAGACTCTCTCCCTCGTCATGCTCACGATCGGCATGCTCTTGATCGCGCTCGTGGCGGTGGGCGGCTTCACCGTGCTCGCCCAGCGTCGGCAGCGCTCGCTCGGCATGCTGGCATCGATCGGCGCCACCAAGAGGAATCTCTCCCTTGTCGTGCGGGCGAACGGACTCATCGTGGGCGTCGTAGGGGCGGTGATCGGGACGGTCTTGGGTTTTGTCGCCTGGGTCGCCTATCGACCGAGCCTCGAGCAAAGTGCCCACCACCTGATCGGCGTCCTCGCCCTGCCTTGGCTCGTCGTCGCTGCTGCGATTCTGCTCGCCATCGCCGCGGCCTACCTGGCGGCCACGCGGCCTGCCCGCTCCATCACGAGACTCTCCGTCATGGCCGCCCTGTCCGGTCGTCCCGCCCCACCGAAACAGGTTCACCGATCAGCGCTGCCCGGGATCGTGTTCCTCGTCATTGCGTTCCTCCTCCTCGGCTACTCCGGCAGCACCGCCGCAGGCAGCGGCAGCAAAGGCACCCCCGAGCTCGTTCTCGGGATCGTCGCCCTCATTCCCGCGATCATCCTGCTGGCGCCGGTTTTCCTCGTCGGGCTCGGACGGCTCGCCCGGCACGCCCCGGTTGCCGTCCGGATCGCTCTCCGTGACCTCGCCCGCTACCGGGCTCGATCAGCCTCGGCCCTCGCCGCGATCGGCCTCGGCGTGATGATCGCGGTGCTCATCGCTATCTTTGCCCAGGCTCGCTACTCCGACATCTGGGACCCGGCCGGTCCGAACCTCGCCTCGAACCAGGCGAACATCGAGACAGGACCGGCGAACCCCTCCGCGCAGCAGGTGGCGTCATGGGCACTTGCCGCTCCTCGCGTCGGTGAGGCGCTCGGCGCGCAACAGGTCGCAGCGCTCTATCTGGTCGGCAACGTGCAGAACAGCACCGGATCAGAATCCACTGACCAGTCGCTCACCGTTGCCACTCCCCAGCTGCTGAGCGTCCTCGGCATCCGCCAATCTCAGATCGCGCCAGATGCCGACGTTGTGACCTCGCTGCCGGGCTTCGCTGGTGTGTCAGGTCTGGAGTACACCTATTGCGCGAAGTTCGCCCCAGGGCACGGGACGAGCAATGGGGGTGGGATACAGAGCTTCGACTGCACCAAGAACGGTGGGCTGACACACCCGGTGATCCAGTACCTGGCGGCGCTGCCGAAAGGGATTCATGCACCCGACATGTTGCTCACGGAACACGCGGTCCATGAGCTCAGAATGTCCTCGTCGGTCATCGGGACGCCGATCGGCTGGTTCGCCAACGCTGCCAGGCCCTTCACCACCGATCAGATCCACAATGCGCAAGCAATCGCGGCGGCGGCGGGCCTGAGTATCGAGACCAGGAACGACGAACCGACGTCTTCGACCATAGTCAACTGGGCCACGGTCTTCGGCATCGCGATGGCGCTTTGCATCTTGGCCATGAGCGTCGGCCTGATCCGCAGCGAGACCGCCAATGACCTGCGGACCCTCGCCGCCACCGGAGCGAGCAGCTACACCCGCCGGACGCTGACCGCCGCGACCGCGGGAGCGCTCGGCTTCCTCGGAGCCGTCCTCGGCACATTGGCCGGCTACATCGGTGTCATCGGCTGGTTGCGAGGCCACTCAGTCAACGGCGGCATCGCCGCACTCGGACACGTGCCCGTGGCAAATCTCCTGGTGATCCTTATCGGCCTGCCCCTTGTCGCGACTACGGCCGGCTGGCTGCTCGCCGGCCGCCAGCCGTCGGGCATGGCCCGTCAACCGGTCGAGTGACTCCAGCTACTGAGCCCTGAAGCTCCCGTCCCCGGACCCCTGCTACGGCGACCTCGGCCCGGCGTTCCCCGCCTGGCCCGGCCCCGGCCTCCGGGCCGGGGCCGGGCCAGGCGCCGTTCCGGTCATTCTCTGGCTATCTCGCGTATGCGGCATGCTGACGCGGCTGGGGTGAACGCGCATGTTCGCAGGCGCTCGAACGCCATGGTGTAGCTGGCGACGTCCTGCTGCCCGGCCAGGCAGATGCCGCCGGAGAGCCCGGGCAGGTACACGACTCCCAGGCTCGGCACCCTCGGCGAACCGCAGGATGGTCACGGGGCCGCTCGAGGATGCCCTGCAATCGGATGGCAGCACCTGAACGACGATCCGCTGACCCGCCCGAAATCTGGGCTGTCCTGGACGAAACGGTGATCCAGCGGCCGGTGGGCGGCCCCCGAGGGTCATGCGCGGGCAGTTGCGCCACCTCATCGAGGTTGCAGAGCGTCCGAACACCACTGTGACGGTTCAGGTCCTCCGCTTTCTACCGGTGCGCACCCGGGGATGAACGGTTCGTTCGTCATCCTGAAGTTCCAGAGCCCGAAAGACCCGCCGATGGTGCATCTGGAGATCGCCACCGAGGGCCTGTATTTGGAGGAGCCATCGGACATCGAGCGTGATCGGCGTGACGAACGACCTGGGGGAGGCGCGATGGCCGCAGGCGCCGGTCCTGCCGACCTCTCGGGCGCCGTATGGCGCACGAGCGCGAGGAGTTCGCCTGAAGGTCAGAACTGTGCGGGTCTCCGCGTCAATCTTCTGCCTGCGGCGGTAGCACATGTCCAGCCGGGTTCACCGTGGTGGGCAGGACGCTCAGGTAGCCGGGCGGTTCGATGCCGGATGGCAGTTCGTCGGCTGGGATGGGCGGGCCGAAGACATATTGTGCCGGGATGTAGCCGGCCCATACCGGCAGCTGGCGGTCGGCGTCGGGGTCGAGGGTCGAGCCGCTGCGCGATTTGACCGAGGCTGTTTCGATGGGCACCTCCCACAGGGCGGTCTCGCGGAGTTCGGCGTGGGTGGGCTTGCGGACCTGGGCCCAGCGGCCCTGGGTGACATGATCGGTGATCGCTTGCAGGCCGGCGAGCAGCTTGCCTGGTTCGGTGATCCGGGCGGCGTGGCCATGGACGGTGACCGAACGGTAGTTCATCGAGTGGTTGCGGGCCGACCGGGCCAGCACCAGCCCGTCGAACAGGGTCGCGGTGACGCATACCGGGCTTTCCCGGGCCGCGTCGCGGAACAGGCCCGCGGCCGCAGATCCATGCAGCACCAGCAGGCGTCCGAGACGGCCGTGTGCCATCGGCAGCACGACAGGCCGCCCGTCGCGAACGGTGGCCAGGTGACAGTACGGTGCCGCGTCCAGCACGGCGTGCACGGCCGCCTCGTCGTAGCGGGCCCGGCCGGGCTTGCGGCGCACCCGCACCAGCCGGGCGGCCGGTCCGTGGCCCGGGCCGGCCGGGGCAGGGCTGTGGGTCATGGCCATCAGGGTAGGCCAGAACTGGCATTGGCATATGCTCCAGTTCCGTGACTTCTGACTGGTCCAGTGGCCTGGACCTGCTGATTGACCTAGACCGGGCGGGTGGGTTGCGCGAGGGCATCGAGCGCACGCTGCGGGACGCCATCCGGGATGGCCGGCTGGCCGTGGGCATCACGCTTCCGTCCTCCCGGTCGCTGGCCCGCGACCTCGGTGTCGCCCGCGGCACGGTCAGCGCCGCCTACCTTCAGCTGGCCGCCGAGGGCTACCTGGAGCTGCGGCAGGGAGCGCGGGTGCGGGTGCGCTGGGCACCGCGGCACCGGCCGCCATCCCCCGCGCCCCCCGCGCAGCCGGCGGCGGCACGCTGGGACTTCCGGCCCGGGCAGCCCGACAGCGCGAGTTTCCCGCGTCAGGCCTGGGCACGGGCCTGCAGGCAGGTACTGGCCACGGCACCCGATGAGGTCTTCGGCTATGGCGACCCGCGCGGAACCCCGCAGCTGCGCCGGGTCCTGGCCGAGTACCTGGGCCGGGCCCGCGGCGTCGACACCAGCCCGGAGCAGCTGCTGATCTGCAGCGGCTTCACCCAGGCACTAGCGCTCATCTGCCCGATCCTGCGGGCCGCGGGCACCACCCTGGCCGTCGAAGACCCCGGTCCTCACCGCTACCGGCGGCAGGCCGAAGCCGCCGGCCTCACCGTGGTGCCGGTGCCCTGCGACCAGGACGGCCTGGACACCGGCCACCTCGACCGCTCCGGCGCCCGGGCCGTGCTGGTCACCCCGGCGCACCAGTACCCCCTCGGGATCACCATGTCTGCGGCCCGCCGCACGGCCCTAGTGGAATGGGCCTGCCGCCGCCAGGCCCTGATCATCGAAGACGACTACGATGGCGAGTTCCGCTACGACCGGCAGCCGGCTGGGGCGCTGCAGCACCTCGACCCCAGTCACGTGATTTACGTCGGCACCACCAGCAAGACCCTCGCCCCCGCCCTGCGGCTGGGCTGGCTCAGTCCGCCCGCCAGCATCACCGCCGCCATCACCGCCGCCAAGGAAGACACCGACCGCGGCACCAGCGTCCTAGATCAGCTCACGCTCGCCCAGCTGATCGCCAGCGGCGCATTCGACCGCCACGTCCGCCGCATGCGCAGCATCTACCGCCGCCGCCGCGACGACCTGGCCCAGGCCCTAGCCCGCAACCACGCCGGCCCGGACTTGGCCGGCATCTCCGCCGGGCTGCACGCCCTGGCCCGCCTCCCCCAGCACGGGCCGACCGAACAGCAGATCCGCTCCCGCGCGGCCCGGCGTTCCATCGCGCTGCACACCCTCGGCCACTACTGGCACAACCCGCCCGAGCCCGCCCCCCAGGCCGTCATCATCGGTTACGCCACCCCGGCTGGCCACGCCTACCATCCCGCGCTCAGTGCACTGACACAGCTACTCACTGATCCGCGCTGACCAACCCGTCCCTACCGAACTGAACATTCCGCGGACCGCATGGGTGCCGATCACGCGCATTCCCGCCCGTACAGAGCCGGCAGGGAGAAGGTGGATAAGGTTCCGGCCAACCATGCGGCGGAGCGAACCAGGGCCCAGGCAGGCGACCTGAACCACGAATGAGCATGCCAAGCGCTGCATAAACATTCGAATGCCTAATGCCCGCTATTCGGCAGAATCGGATGTCGCCAGTCGTGCCGGCCAGGCGCGTGGCCGTATTCGATCCCGTTCGGATGCCGCGTGGCCGTCCTGCTGCCGGCCTGGTCAATCCCAGAGATGAATACGGATGCTGCCGTTCAGATCCGATTCGCCGGCTGCCGTTTCTGCCATGCTGCGGTCTCGGTCTCGGTCTCGGTCTCGGTCCCGGTGGCGGTCAGGGCCGGTCGACTTCGAGGTGCCGGCTGGAGGCTGTGGCGATGGCGTGCAGGTCTGTCTCGTCCGAGCTGACGCGCAGACCGGCAAGCTGCTGTGGCAGCTCCCGGTGGGCGGGCACGACGGGCACGGCAACGACGGGCTGCTCACCGAGCACGCCACGCCCACCTCGCGCGCTACTGCCTCGAGCCAAGCACTTACGGCGGCATCGTGACCCAGTTGGCCAGCAACGGTTCCACCACCTACGCCGCCGTCAACGACCTCGCGCTACCGACGACCCCGGGCGGCTACACCGTGTCGGAGACCGCCATATTCGAGGACATCGAGAAGGCCGCCGGCGAACTGGTCGCGGTCAACCAGGACACGGGCACCGTCGCGTGGGACATCCCGCTTCCGTCCTCGCCGTACGGCGCCGCAGCGGTGACCAACGACGTCGTGCTCACCACCACCTTCCACGGCGACCTGGACGCGCTGGACGCGGCCACCGGCGCCATCTTGTTCAAGACGCCGATGCCCGCCGGGAGCAACGCGCCCGTCGCCGTCGACGGCGACTACATCATCGCCGGCGCCGGCGCCGCGCTGCCCCCTACGCAGCGGGACATGATCATCGCCTACAAGCTGGGGGCGACGGGCAAGCTCCCTGACACTGTGGGCTCATAACATTGACCCGGGCCGACATGGCACCCGACCGGTCCGCACCGTCCTCACACATGAGGCCACCAGGCCACCATACGACCTCTTCCCCAGAGACTCGGGTCATCGGCACGAGTGGTCGCCTACAGGCATGTACCTGTCGAGTTCGCTGGCCTGTGCCGCACTCCGGTCCGGCGGCCGCGGGACCGGAGCCATTCCCCGTTTCCGAGGGTCACGGCGTTCTCATGACGATCCTTGGCAGCGGATCCTTGCTTAGCCTTCTCGCTCATCGGGTGGATGTCAGTAGCCGAGATCCGGGTCTACCCGGCCCTCAAGCTCCCGGTTTGCTGCGAGCCGCTGGAGGTTCCCGGTGATGCGGGCGGCCAGGAGCGGTTCGGTCATCTGCTCGGTGTCGGCGGTGTGCGGGGTGATCAGGCAGTTCGGGAGATCCCACAAAGGATGGCCTGCGGGCAGCGGTTCGGGATCAGTCACGTCCAGGGCCGCGCCGCCGATCTGGTTCCAGCGCAGCGCCCCGACTAGCGCCGCAGTATCGACCAGCGCGCCCCGGGCCACGTTGACCAGCCACGCCTGCTGGTCCATAACCGCGAGTTCCTCCTGCCCGATCATCCCGCGGGTCTGCGGGGTGAGCGCGGCCGCCAGCACGACCGCCCGCGCACCGGCCAGCGCCTCACCCAGACGGGAGGCCGTCACCGTCTGGACGGCACCCGCGACCGGTTCAGCGCGCCGGCGGACGACCGTCACCCGGGCGCGGAACGGCTCCAGCAGGCGCAGCAGCTCGATCGTGATACCCCCGCCGCCCACCACAGTGACAGGCTGGCCGAACAGGGTCTGCCCGGCGGGCTGCCCCCAGCAACGTGCGCGGGCCCGCTCCGGCAGGCAGCGCAAGCCGGCCAGCAGCAGCGCGAGCGCATGCTCGGCCACCGGTTCGGCATAGGCACCCTTAGCCGATGTCCACCGCCGCCGATGGTCCAGAACACCAGCCTCGGCCACCCGCTCGATACCGGCCATCGGCAACTGCACCCACGAGATCCCCGGATGAGCCCGCAGGACCTCCCGGAGTTCCTCCACCGCCCCCGGATCGGTCCACACCAAGCCAGACGGGTTCTCGCCCAGCCCGACCGGCTCCCCGCCACCCCGGCGGATCGCATCCACCGCCCAAGCCGCCTGCCCGGGGGCAACGGCAACCAAGATCCTCATCCGCTCCATGACCTACACCTACCCCTCCCAGGACCGCCCGGTCATGCCGCCACACGGCAAACCTCACGCGGAATGAGCGGTAAATCAGTCGATCTCCGGTCATGACTGATCTACGGTGGCAGGGCTGGCCGACCTGGCGGTAAGGGCCAGAGACCGGTTGTCCCGCGAGGGTACAAGAATTGTCAGGAAGTAGACCCGGCCTGGCCGCCAGTCCAAGTCCGTCACGGAGCGCGCAGCGGGAAATCACGTTTTCAGCAGAAACGCCGCGTGACAGACGCCCGGTCGGCGACAGAGGAGTGCGTCGTCTGGAAACGCCGGGCCGGGCACTGGAACCTGGACTGGTTCGTACCCTCCCCGGACGCGCGCCGTATCGCCTGCGGACTGTCCCAGGGCGGCTCCGAGCAGAGCACGCTACGGGTGCTCGAGGCGGGCACTGGTGAGCTGCTGTCCGACGCCGTCACAGGCGCGTTCCTCGGCGCGGTGAGCTGGCTGCCCAGCGGCGACGCGCTGCTGTACCATCGCTATCTCGACTCGGAGCCGGGTGCGCCGGCGCACCGGTGGCGGCGGGACAGCCGGGCCTGCCTGCACCGGCTCGGCACGCCGGCCGATGACGACCTGACCGTGCTGGCCCGCGGCCTCAATCCGGCGGTGACGCTGTCTCCGGCCGACCGGGCGCTCGTGTTCGTTTCACCGGGTTCGGACTGGATGGTCGCTGTCATCGCGCACGGCACCCTGACCATCCCGCTCGGCGATGACCTGGCGGACTGCTCGTTCTACGTGGCGCCGCGCCGCTCTCGCCGACCCGGAGGCCTGTCCCTGGCGGCTGGTGGCCGGGCCATCTGACGGTGTCGTGTCGTACGCGCTGCACGGCGACGACATGTACCTGGTGACCCACCCCGACGTGTCACGGCTGAGGGTGGACCGGGTATCGCTCACGGACTTCACCGCGGTGACCGTCCCGGGCAGTGCGCGGCGCGAGCGGGATGGTGACGATCTTGCCGCCCTAATAGGGTGGTGGTCAGGGTCCGGTGGCCGCGGGCCCGGCACCAGGTGGTGAACTGGCGCAGGTCCGGCGTGTAGGCCTCTCTTGTCAGTCCGCGGTACCCGGCCAGGAACCCGGCGAGCGCGAGTCGTTCGGGGTCGGTGAAGGCGGGCTGGATCGTGGCGAGGGCAGTGGATGGGGCGGCAGTGGTCATCGGGCACCTCCGGGACGGGCTGAGACCCGGGGGGCTGGGCCGGCTGCGGGTCCCAGCGATTGAGCGGAAACCCACCGTAAACCGGGCGAGCCGGTCACGCCAGGCGGAAGCCCAAGCGAAGCCAGTACCGCGAGAGACGCTCCAGACCGCCGAATATTTGCTATCCGGATGCCGCGATTCCCCGTGCCTGCTGCGCGTGCAGATCATCCATTCTGGCATCTGCTTTGTCGGTGGATTGCGAGGCCAGTCCTCCCGGCGCGCGATTAGATGCCGGGTGAGGCTCTTTCCCGGCCTGGTTTAAGCCGGGACGGGGCCGGTCCCCGGCTCCATGGGCAGCCGAAGTGCCCGGACGGTGAACGAGATCGCGTGGTACCAGCCGCACAGCAGCAGCAGGTCTAGGGCACCGTCCTCGCCGACCGCGCTGGTCAGGCCGTCCCACCCCTCGTCGGTGAGGTCACTGCTGGCATGCAGCTCATCCACGGCGCGCAGCACAGCGCGGTCGGCTGGGTCATCCCAGCACAGGTCCTCCGGCTGGCCGCTGCCGAGGGAGCGGACCTGCGGCTCGGTCAGGCCGGCCTTGACGGCGAAGACTGAGACATGGACGCCCCATTCATAGTCGGCCCCGCACAGTGCCGTCGTCCGGTCGATGACGAGCTCGCGGTGGCGCAGCGACAGCGCGGACTTCCGGGATAGGTAGTACTGGCCCCACCCGGCGATCCCCCGTGCCAGTTCTGGCCGCCGTGCCCAGACGCGGAACAGGCTGATCGGCGGGCCGAGCAGTGTCAGGGCGGCGGCGGTCTCGGCGCTGTGAGGCGGTTCGAGCGGCGCGATCCGCGGCCGCTTCGGATTCAGAGGCATGGGTGCGATGCTAGCATCTGTAGCTTCGGAAATGAAAGCACCTGTCCTTCGCGACCAGCTGAAAGAGCCCCACATGCCGACAGCCACTCCGGACCCCGTGCCCCTGCCAGGCCGTCCTGTCCGGGGCTCCGCCACGGGACGGCCTGTCATGGCGCTGCTGGACCTGCTGGGCCGCCGCTGGGCGCTGCGGGTGCTATGGGAACTGCGCGGCCCGGCGGCCCCGACGTTCCGCGAGCTGCAGGCACGCTGCGACGCCGTCTCCTCGAGCGTGCTCGCCGAGCGCCTGCGCGAGCTCGGCGAGGCCGGCATCGTGCGTCACAGCGGGGACGGCTACGCCCTCACCACCCAGGGCCGCGACCTGCTGTCCCGACTGGCCCCGCTGGACGAGTGGGCCGCCCGCTGGCGCCCGGCCGACGAGTGACAGCCGGGTCACGGCAGCGTGGCCGGCCACGGCGGGGCGACCTCGCTGGCTCTAGAACCAGTTCCCGCACATCAGACGCCGCGCACGGGCGCGCAGTACAACCCGATCTGCGCCTCCGGCTAGCGGCTCGCCAGGGCCAATCGAATCGCGCCGAACGGCGGTTCGCGTGCGCGTTTAGGTCGCGGTCAGTGACCGCCTCGCGGCCATCGTCACCGGGCGGCCACGGGCATGTCCGTCTGGCGGTTGGGCCGCCAGACGGAACTGCTGGCCGATGGGGTTACCTGGCGGCGCCGGCGAGGTAGGCGGCGACGATGTAAGTCGCGTGCCGGTCCAGGCTGCCGCGGGCCCGGTCGTATCTCATGGTGGTCCGCGGGTCAGCGTGGGAGGCGGCCTCCTGAACGTCACGCAGCGGCACGCCGGCATCGAGGGCAGCGGTGATGAACGCGTGCCGCAGTGTGTGCGGGCCCACGTTCTTGCTGATCCCGGCCCGCCGGGCGACCTTGCGGACGATCCGCCCGGCGCCGTACCGGTCCAGCCGCTGCCCGTCATGAGTGAGGAAGACGGGGCCGTCGCAGCGTTCGCCGGTGGCCAGGTCGATCGCCCGGGCGGTGCGGGGCGCGAGCGGGATGGTGACGACCTTGCCGCCCTTGCGGCTGATCGTCAGGGTCCGGTGCCCGCGCTCCAGGCCCAGGTGCTCGATGTCGGCGCCGGTGGCCTCTGAGACCCGGAGCCCGTTCAGCGCGAGCAGCGAGATCAGCACATGCTCGGTCGGTGGCCCGAGCCCGGCGGCCACTAGCAGCGCTCCCATCTCGTTCCGGTCTAGGGCGGTGGCATGGGACTCGTAATCCAGCCGGGGCCGCCGTACGTGCGCGGCCGGGGAGTGGTCTAGGAGTTCTTCTTCGACGGCGTACTTGTAGAACCCGGCGATGGTGGACAGCCGCCGGGTGACGGTGGCGCGGGTCAGCCCGCGGTACCCGGCCAGGAATCCGGCGAGGGCGAGCCGTTCTGGGTCGGTGAAGGCGGGCTGGATGGTAGCGAGGGCAGTGGATGGGACAGCAGTGGTCATCGGGCACCTCCGGGGCGGGCTGAGACCCGGGAGGCTGGGCCAGCGGCGGGTCCCAGCGATTGAGCGGAAACCCAACGTAAGCTTTTCCTGGCGATCACTCCATGTCACAGGCCACCGGAACCTGGAGCGGGGTCAACCCTCGGAGAAGCGCTCCAGACCGCCGATTCGGCGCGCGTAACGTTGACGCCGCCAGAGTGGGCGGCCTCGCGCAGATCGGACCCGTCTGATCCTCATTTATTCGCCTGCTCCGATTGAGGAACAATCATCTGGCCCACGCTCCTACTCTGCTGTGGCCTCACGCGAGTGGGGCCA
The DNA here is from genome assembly GCA_050010815.1 of Streptosporangiaceae bacterium. Classification (GTDB taxonomy): domain Bacteria; phylum Actinomycetota; class Actinomycetes; order Streptosporangiales; family Streptosporangiaceae; genus Palsa-504. The sequence continues at coordinate 15,037 of JBEKKH010000123.1, forward strand.
GGGGAGCGGTGGTGACGCGTGTGGTCAAGACTGCCCTGCCGGACAGACAATGCCATGACGGTCGACTCAGCGCCGACGTAGCGGACGTTGCTGGTGCTAGTCCACCGATCCCAGGAACTACCCTCGTTAGCAGGCTGGTTGCGCGTCCTGCGGCACGAGCAAACTGGGAAGCAGGGCGCAAACAATGTCGACTCCGCACGCGAGCTTGAGATGACTGTAGCCTGGTAGCACACTGACCGGTCTAGCGGATGGTCCTCGATGCGTTACTCCTTCGTTCATGGCGCGGCAAGCCGAATT
>JBEKKH010000124.1:0-15310 GCA_050010815.1 Streptosporangiaceae bacterium
CCTCACTCTGGCTCAGCCGCCGCACCATCTCCGGCAACCGGTGACCAGCCACATCCAGCGCATCACTACGAAGCTTACGCAGCGGACGGATCAACGACCGCGCCACGAACGTAGAGACCAGCAGCACCAGGAGCAGCAAAACCAAGGTCACCAAGCTGGTCACCAGCAGGGTCTGGGTGGCCTTCGACCGCAACGCGTTGGCCCGGGTGGTAACGGTACCGGCCAGCTGGTTGGCGACTTGGCGCGTGTCACCGATGGTGGCCGACATATTCGTGTACCAGGTCGCGGCGTTCAGGGTGTTATGCGCGGTCAGCGACGCGTTCGGGTTGGCGGCCAGCGTCGACTGGGCCAGGTCTTCCTCGGAGCGAGCGTGGTCGACCCTGAGACCGCTGACGGTGTTGCTGAGGACCTGCTGCTCAGGGGTACCCGCGGCGGCGTCGAAGTCGGACTGTCCGGCCACCTGCAGCTCGAAGGCCTGGTTGAGGGAGGTCAGGTCGCCGGGTCCCGCCGTCCCCGTCGGCGAGCTGAGCACCGCGTACAGGACCGCGCGCTGCACCGACGTCTCGTTCTCGATCCGCAGCAGCGCGCCGAGCGTGGTGACGTCGCCCTGCAGCTCGGCATCGTTCGCGCCGGCACCGGTCGCGCCGCTGAACGTGTTCGCGGAAATGATGTTCTCGGTGTAAGCCTGGATGACCTTGAATTCCGGCACCTTCGACGTCGTGACCACATGGCGGAGATCGCCGAGGTCTCGGAGGCTGTCGGTCAGCGTGGTGAGGTCCTGCACGGTCGTCGTCTGATACCCGGCGGCGGTGTTCACTCCGGTCGCGAGCGCGTCGACGGCGTTGACGGCGGCCGTCGTGGTCTTCTGCCCTCGCGCCAGGGAGTTAGCCTGCGCGCTGCCGGCCCCGGCACCGCCCGTCCGGTCCGGAAAAGCCGACGCGTAGCCGGCCGACAGGTCCCGCTCGTCTTCCAGCGCCTGGGTGAGCTGCACCACCGCGCTGTTGAGCTGGGCCAGGTGCTGGACGCGCCCGGCGGCGCTCCAGTGGCTGACGTCGCCGTAGATCTGCAGCGAGCCGAGGATCGCTGCGGTCAAGGTCGGAACCGCGATTACGGCCACCAGCCGCCAGCGCACCCGCCAGTTGCTCAGCGTGAACCGTGACTGGGCCGATGATGCGGGCCGTCGCGGCGGAGCTGCGGACGGACGGCCGGTGCCGGGCAGGGACGTGGGCATGGCGGAGCCCGAGCCCGCCTCACCGCCGGCACCCGCGTATCCCGTCGGCGATGCCGCCAGGACGCTCTCACCCGCCGGTCCCCCATCGGCTTGTCCTTCGTTGACGGACCCGGTGTCGCCAGCTGACTCACCGAGATTCTCCGCCGATCGTCTACGCACTGCGTTCGCACCTCGCATCGGCGAACCTGACCTGCACGTATGCCGGGCTGCCATCACACGAGCCTGACAACGTACGTACTCTTCTTTCCCTCCGCAACGATTCCGCTGCTCGGGTCAAACAGAGCGGCCAAGGCCACACTCTCGCGTTACAAAACGGGTAAGGGACGTATAAACATCTTCTGGCTGCACGCCACGGGGCATTCGCTAGTAAACCGGCGAGATCTTCACGAACTCTTCACGGCGTGGGTTACCGTGCCGTGACCAAGCACCCCTATGCACTCTTCGGTGACGACATAGTAACTCCTGCATTCCATGACGTCCTGGAATACCGTGCGCCCACTCTCCCCGTCGCGGCATCCGCTTGTGCGGTCGGCGCCCAGAGGCTATCCAATTAGCCCAAAATGACGTCCATCAGATGCTTATTCGATAGCTCATTAGATTCGATGTGAGCTACGCGCTCCCGGGGGATGAGAGTGCCCAGCGGGGACCAATTCACGTATCAGGGTGGGCGCGCAAGCGCGTTCACCACCCGATATGACTACTCACCTAGACCAAGTTCACGCGCGATAAGCATGCGCTGGACTTCCGATGTTCCCTCGCCAATCTCCAGGATCTTCGCATCACGGTAAAAGCGCCCGACGGGAGAATCGTTCATGAAGCCGTAGCCGCCAAATACCTGGGTCGCGGCCCGCGCGTTGTCCATGGCCGCGTTCGAGGCGGTCAGCTTGGCGATCGCCGACTCCTTCTTGATCGGTTCGCCCGCCACCAGCCGGGCCGCGGCGTCGTACCAGGCCAGTCTGGCCGTGTGCACTCGCGCCTCCATGTCGGCGATGGTGAACTGGATCGCCTGGTGCTGCTCAAGCCGACGGCCGAACGCCTCCCGCTGCCCGGCGTAGCGGACGCACTCATCGACGCAGCCCTGCGCCAGGCCGGTGGCCAGCGCGGCGATCGCCACCCGGCCCTCGTCCAGGATCCGCAGGAACTGGGCGTAACCCCGGCCGCGCTCGCCCAGCAGGTTCGCCGCGGGAACCCGGCATCCGGTGATGGACAGCTCGCGGGTATCCGAAGCGCACCACCCCACCTTGGAATACTCAGGACCTGGGACAAATCCGGGAGTTCCGTTCGGAATTATGATGGAAGAAATCTCCTTGCCGCCGCGGTCGTCCCGGCCGGTAATCGCCAGGACCGTGACCAGCGAGGTGATCGAGGTCCCTGAGTTGGTGATGAACGCCTTGGTCCCGTCTACCACCCACTCGCCGGCCTCGAGCCGGGCCGTGGTGCGCATGCCACCTCCGATGTCGGACCCGCCGCCCGGCTCGGTGAGGCCGAAGGCGGCCAGTCGCTCCCCCGCGCACAGATCAGGCAGCCAGCGCTGGCGCTGCTCCTGCGTGCCGAACCGGTACAGGGGCATCGCGCCGAGTGAGACCCCGGCCTCCAGCGTGATGGCGACCGAGGAGTCGACCCGGGCCAATTCCTCCAGTGCCAGGCCGAGCGCGAAGTAGTCGCCGCCCATGCCGCCGTACTCTTCGCCGAAGGGCAGCCCGAACAGGCCGAGCTTGCCCATCTTGGCCACGATGTCGTAGGGGAACTCACCGCGTTCGTAATAGCCACCGATGACGGGCGCCACCACGTTGCGGGCGAACTCGGCGACGGTGGCCCGCAGGTCCTGCTGCTCCGTCGTGAGCTGATAACTAACCATCAGAACACCTTCGCATAGCCCGCTGCGAACTCACAGCCGCGGCGGTAGTCTAACCTGGGCCCCATCCCCAGACCTGAGAGAGAGAACATGGCCAGCCTGAGCTGCCCTGATTGCGGCGTCAAGGTCCAGCCGGAGGATCTGATCTGCTTCCGGTGCGGCGCCAACCTGCCGCATACCGCTGAGCCTGACGATGACCTGCCGACGCCGACGATCTCCCAGAAGTTCATCGCGGCCGGGTCTGACCCCGCCAATCCCGCGGCTTTCTGCCCGAACTGCGGCACCCCGGTCTCCGACGCCGCGGACGTGGTCTGCCTAACCTGCGGAAACCCGCTGCCCACCGGCCGGCGTCGGCGTATCTCGCCCGTGGTCATGCGGATCACCTTTCCCACCGGCAACGTGGACATCCCGGCCGGGACCTCGGTCCTGCTCGGCAGGGACCCGGCCGAGTCCCTGGTCGCCGCGGCCTTCGACCGCTTCGACAACGTCTCGCGGCGGCACGCCACCGTCCAGGTCGACGACTCCGGGCACGCCTCGATCAGGGACGAGAACTCCACCAACGGCACTTTTGTCAACGAGGACCGGGTGCTGCCAGGTACCGAGGTTCGGCTGGTCGACGGGGACCGGATACGGCTGGCCGCCGACGTGACAGGTAACGTGTCACTGCCGCAGGCCGAGCCGGACCCGTCCGGCCTCAGCCGCAACGGCATGGCCTGACGAGGCGCTCGGCGTTTGCGGCTAAACGGAGGTTGCCTCCCCCGTTACGTATGATCGTCTGAAGGTGATCTGCTGACGATTCGGGGGCCTGGCGTGCCGCATGTCATGCTTTCCTGGCAGGACGCGATCGCCATCGCGGGCGGCCTGGCGGTGGTGGCGCTGACCGCCCGGGTGCTGTGGCGACGCCGGATCGGTGTGCTCGCCGAAGCCGCGCTGCTGTTCGGGTTGTACGGGCTGTGGCAGTTCGCCGGATCGTTCACGGTCATGAGTCCGGCCGGCGCCGTGTCGCGGGCCCGCTGGCTGTGGCACGCCGAGCGGACGCTGCACCTGCCCAGCGAAACCAGCGTGCAGGGGCTCTTCCTGCCCCACCCGCTGCTGGTCCAGGCGTTCAACCTGTACTACGACACCCTGCACTTCGCGCTCCTCGGCGCCTGCCTCGTGTGGCTCTACGTACGGCACCGGGAGTCCTACCCGGCGATCAGGAATACCGTGGCTCTGTTCACCGGGGCGAGCCTGCTCCTCCAGCTGATCCCGGTGGCGCCGCCCCGGCTGCTGCCGGGCACCGGGCTGGTCGACACCGCCGTGCGGTACGGCCAGTCCGTGTACTCCTGGCACGGCGGCTTCAACGCGGACGAGTTCTCGGCCATGCCGTCGGTGCACGTCGGCTGGGCGCTCATCGTGGCCGTCGCGGTGATCAGGGCGTCCCGCCGCCGGTGGCGCTGGCTGGCCGCGGGCTACCCGGCGCTCACCATGCTGGTGGTGGTGGTGACGGCCAATCACTTCTGGCTCGACGGGATCGTCGCGGGACTGCTGGTGGCGCTGGTCCTGACGGTGCAGCGCCTGATCCGGATGGTGCGGCACCGGGGCCCGGACGATGCGGTAGACGGCGCTCGCGTCCGGCGGCGGGAGCTGGCCCGCGGCTAGCGTCAGGCCCGTTCGCTGTCCAGCATGGCCACCTGGGCGGCCTCGTACCTGTCTCCCGCCACCGCCTCGGCCGGCACGGCCGCCCCGATCGCGGCCAGGTCGTCCGTGCTCAGCGTCAGGTCCAGCGCGTGCAGCGCCTCGGCCAGGCGGTCCTGGCGCTTGGTCCCGATCAGCGGGATGATGTCGCGGCCGCGCGACGCCACCCAGGCGATAGCCAGCTGGGCGGCGCTGACCTGGCGGGTCTCGGCGATCGACTCGAGCGCGCCCAGCAGTTCCAGGTTCCTGACGTGGTTCTCGCCGGAGAAACGGGGGAAGCGGGTGCGCGGGTCACCCGGCGCCAGCCGGGCGGTGCCGCTGCTCAGCAGGCCGCGGGACAGGATTCCGTAGGCGGTCACGCCGATGCCGAGCTCCCGCACGGTGGGCAGGATCCGCGCCTCGATGCCCCGGCTCATCAGCGAGTACTCGATCTGCAGCGCGGACACGGGGTGCACCGCGTGCGCCCGGCGGATGGTGTCCGCCCCCATCTCCGACAGGCCGAGGTAGCGGACGTAACCTGCCTTGATCATCTCCGCGACGGCCCCGACCGTGTCCTCGATCGGCACCCGCGGATCGAGCCGGGCGGGCTGGTACAGGTCCACGTAGTCGGTGCCGAGCCGGGTCAGCGTGTAGGCCAGCGAGTTCTTGACCGCGGCGGGGCTGGCGTCGTGACCGATGAACGCGCCGGAGGGGTCCCGCTGGCCGCCGAACTTGACACAGATGACCACGCTCTCCCGCGAGGTCCCGCGCAGGGCGTCGCGGAGCAGCAGCTCATTGTGGCCCATGCCGTAAAAGTCACCGGTGTCGAGCAGCGTGATGCCGGCGTCGATGGCGGCGCGGATCGTGGCGATGCTCTCGTGGTCGTCGGCCTGGCCGTAGATTCCCGACATGCCCATCAGGCCGAGCCCGGCCCGGGACACGACCGGGCCGTCGCGGCCGAGCGTGGTCGTCTCCATCACGACTGCACCCTACCCGCAGGCGAGGCGGCGATAGGGTCAGGTGGCGTGACGTCCATCATTCTCGCGTCGGCCTCGCCGGCCAGGCTGGCGGTGCTGCGCGCGGCCGGGCTGGAGCCGAAGGTCATGGTCAGCGGGGTCGACGAGAGCGCCTTCGCGGCGGACACCCCGGCCGGGCTGGCGGGCCAGCTGGCCCGGGCCAAGGCGGCCGCGGTCGCTTCCGGCCTGGACGACGGCCTGGTGATCGGCTGTGATTCCCTGCTCGACCTAGACGGGCGCGCGCTGGGCAAGCCCGGCTCGGCCGCGGAGGCGGCGCAGCGCTGGCGCGAGATGTCCGGCCGTACCGGCACCCTGGTCACCGGGCACTGTGTGATCAACGCCGCCACCGGCCAGCGAGCCGCCGCGGTGGCCGCGACCCGGGTCAGGTTCGGCACGCCGTCGGAGCTCCAGATCGCCGCCTACGTCGCCTCCGGGGAGCCGCTCGCCGTGGCCGGGGCGTTCACGCTGGACGGACGCGGCGGCTGGTTCGTAGAGGGCATCGACGGCGACCACGGCACCGTGCTCGGCATCTCCCTGCCGCTGCTCCGCCGTCTCCTCGCCGACCTCGGCGTCAACGTGACCGAGCTGTGGGCCTGAGCCCGGCCATGGGGTAGGGGCGGCGGAGGCGCACTACTGTAGTAGGGAGCCCACAGGTAACGAGCGAACCGACCCGGATGGATGGATGGAACCCGAACCCACCGTGCTGGACAGCATCCGCAAGGCGGTCGAGGCCATGCCCGACGACGTGCCGCTCCGCCTGCACCTGGCGACGCTGCTGCTGGCGTCGGGCCAGCGCGACGAGGCCGTCCGCCACCTGGGCGCCGTCCTGCAGCGCGATCCCGGGAACACCCAGGCCATGAGCTTGCTGACCGGCCCGGCCGATGCCGTAGCGCCGCTTCCGCCCGTTATTTCTCCCGAACGGACCGTGGTGCTTCCGCCACGTCCCCCGGCGACTCCCGGGAAAGACGCCGGAGCAGACGCCGGGGAGACGGGCAAGGCGTCCAGGTACGACTGGTCCCAGGCCGAAGACGAGCTGCGCGACGTGCTGCCCGCCATGTTCGTCGGAACCGACGGCGCGGCCGATTCGGCCTCGGCGGGCATCGACGAGGCGGACGCCTACGACGCCGAGCACACCGGGCTCACCCTCACGGACGTGGCCGGGATGACCGAGGTGAAGGCGCGCCTCGAGGCGGCGTTCCTGGCTCCCATGCGGAACCCGGAGCTGCGCCGGCTGTACGGCAAGTCGCTGCGCGGCGGGCTGCTGCTCTACGGGCCGCCCGGGTGCGGCAAGACGTTCATCGCCCGGGCGGTGGCGGGCGAGCTCGGCGCCCGGTTCATCGCGGTGTCCTTCGCCGACATCATCGACATGTTCGTCGGGCAGAGCGAGCGGAATATCCACGAGCTGTTCGAGATCGCCAGGCGCAACGCGCCGTGCGTGGTGTTCCTCGATGAGGTGGACGCGATCGGGCAGAAGCGCTCGCAGCTGCGGCACACCCCGATGCGCAGCGCCGTCAACCAGCTGCTGCTCGAGCTGGACGACATTTCAGGGAACAACGAGGGCGTCTTCCTGCTGGCGGCGACCAACCACCCGTGGGACGTGGACAGCGCCTTGCGCAGGCCCGGCCGCTTCGACCGGACACTGCTGGTCCTGCCGCCGGACGCCAGCGCGCGCGAGGGGGTATTCCGCTACCACCTCAAGGACCGCCCGGTGGCCGGCATCGACCTGGCCAGGCTGGCCAAGCAGACCGATGGGTACTCCGGCGCTGACATCGCGCACATCTGCGAGACGGCGGCCGAGCGGGCCCTGATGGACTCGGTCCGCCGCGGCGAGCCCCGGATGATCGGTCTTGGTGATCTCGAGGCCGCGATCGCCGAGGTCAAGCCGTCGCTGGGTTCCTGGTTCGATACCGCCCGCAACGTGGCGCTGTTCGCCAACGAGGGCGGAACCTACGATGACCTGGCCGCCTACCTGCGCAAGCGCCGCCTGATGTGAGCCGGTTCCAGTGATTGAACTGCGGCAGGAGCTGGCGCGCGCTTCGGCGATGCTTGACGTCAGGCGCTTCGAGGAGGCCTCCGCGCTGCTCGCCCGCGTGGTATCCGCGGAACCGGAAAGCAGCCGGGCCTGGTGCCTGATGGCCCGCGCGCACCTGGGCGAGGATCGCTACGCCGACGCGGTCACCGCCGCCAACCGGGCGGTGGCCCTCGATCCCGCTGACGAGTGGCCGCACCGCCTGGCCAGCAACGCCCTGGTCCACCTGGCGAAGTACCCGGCCGCGCTGCAGGCGGCCTACGAGGCGTGCAGGCTCGCGCCCAGCTACTGGCAGACGCACGTCTGCGTCTCCCAGGCCGCCCTGGCCGCCCAGCGGTTCGACGTCGCCGCCGACGCGGCGGCCCGGGCTCGCGGCCTGGCTCCCAACGAGCCTGACGTGCACTTCCTCTCCGGCAAGGTGAGCCTCGCCCGCGGTGACCTGGCGCAGGCGCGCGAGCACCAGGAACGAGCGCTCGCGCTCGATCCCGCGCACAGCGGCGCGATGAACGAGCTCGGCCGGATCAGGCTCAGGCGGCATGACACGGCCGGCGCGATCAGGCACTTCATCAGCGCGGCGCGCGCCGCCCCGGACGAGCGCATTTACAGCAGGAACATTGACGTGGTGGTGCTGCGCACGGTGTCACGGACGATCTACGTGTTCACGCTGATCGCGCTGGTCCTCATCTGGGTCCCGGCGGTCACTCACCTGGACCGGCTGCCCTTCGTGATCGGCCTCGGCGCCCTGGTTCTGGTTGCCGTCGCCTGCTTCGCCTGGATGGTGCTGCGGCTGCCGCGGGAGGCACGGCTACTGGTCCGCCGGACGCTGCGCGCGCCGCGGGTCGCGGGGGCGCTGAGCCTGGCCGTGGGCGGGGTCGCCGTCGCGTTCGGCCTCGTCGCCCTCACTCCGGCCGGTGACCTGGCCCAGGTGCTCCCGGTCGCGGTCGTCATCACCGTGGTCGCGCGGCTGGCCGCGTTCGCCGCCCTCCGCGGCGCCGTCCGCAGGCCCTAGCCTCGACCCCTCTCCTGGCCCAGTCGCGTTTCCCGGGCCCGGGGTCGCGTTTGCGGGGCCCAGGGTCGCGTTGGCGGGGCCCGGAGCCGCGTTGGCGGGGGCCTGCTCGCGCCAGCGGACGTTCCGCACCGAGGGCACGGCCAGGACCACCGCGCTGCTCAGCAGCCCGTAGGCCGCTCCGACGCCGAAGACCACCGGGGCGCCGACCACCGAGGCCAGCGGCCCGTCGATCGCGTAGCCGATGACCCCGACGCCGTAGGCGGGGAACATGGTCAGCGAATTGATCCGGGCGAGCCGGTCGGCCGGCACCTGCTGCTGCATGGCCGTGCTGAAAAAGGCGTTGGACACCGCGGCGCCGGCGCCGCAGGCGAACGCGGCCGCAGCTACCCACCCCGCCGCCGCGTGCAGGGCCATCGGGATATCCGGCAGCGCGTAGCAGATGGTGCCGATGGTCGCGATCACCATGGGCCGGCGTGGGCGGCGGCCGAGCAAAGCCAGCCCGGCCGCGATCGCGCCCGCGCCCTGCGCCGCCATGATGGCGCCCCAGACGGCGGCACCGCCCAGGTAGGAGTGCCCCTCCACCGGCCCGAGCAGCATCCAAGGCGCCCAGGTGATCAGGTTGAAGAACGCGAACTGGACGGTGACGACCCACAGCCAGCTCCGGGACCGGAAGTCCGACCAGCCCTCGGCCATGTCCGAGAACAGGCTCCGGCGCACCCGGTCGCCCGCCTGCCCGGTCCTGGGCACCCGGTCGCCCGGCATCCGGAGCAGGCTGAGGGCGAGCACGCTGGCCAGGTAGGAAGCGGCATCGACGGCGACCACCACGGCCGGGCCGGCCACGGCGACCAGCACGCCGCCCAGCGCCGGGCCGGCGATCCTGGTCGCCGAGGCGGCCAGCCCGTACAGCGCGTTCGCGTTCCCCAGCTGCTCCCGCGGCGCCATCTCCACCGTCAGCGCGCTGAGCGCCGGTGAGAAGAAGGCCTCTCCCGATCCCTCGAGCCAGGCCAGCAGGACGAACAGCCAGATCGCGGGTCGCCCGGCGAATAGCGCCGCGGCCAGGCAGGCCTGCGCCGCAGCACGGAGCACATCGGCCGCAAGCATCACCCGGCGCCGTCCCAGCCGGTCCGCGATCGCGCCGGCGAACGCGAGCAGGAGCACCTGCGGGACCACCCCGGCCGCGAACACGTACCCCAAGCCCGTCGCCTTGCCCCCGCTGTCCAGCACCGCCCAGGCGATCGCCACCGTCGACATCGACGAACCAAGCAGCGAGGTCACATAGCCGGCGTAAAAGCGGCGGAAATTTCGCTCGGCCAGCACTCCGGCCCGGCGGCGCCACCATTCACTCCTCACGGCTCCGGATCCTGGCATCCACGGCTAGTGGCCGCAATAGTTCCTGCTCAATAAAGTTGAGCGTATATGAGTAAATTTTAGGTATTTCAAGGCTCGAAATCGCGGCAAGCCCTGTAGATGACCAGCCGGTAAGGATCTCGGGGCATCACCGGGCGGGAGACGTTCTGCTGGCTCTCGGGAGGGGTACTGTGAAACGACACCCGGACGGGTTACGATACATCTCGTTCGTTTCATCGTGCGGAGGGAAGGTCATGATCGCGGCTGACGAGGGATCCAAGGGTTTCGGGGCTTCACCTGACCCGGCTGACAGCAGTCCGACGGTCCGCGCGTCTGACCGCGAGCGGGATGCGGTCGTGCAGCGGGTGCAGGAGGCGTTCGCCGACGGGCGGCTGGACGACACCGAGTTCGACGAGCGGATGCGGGCCGCCCTGACTGCCCGGACGCACGCGGACCTGGACGTGCTGCTGGCTGACCTGCCCGCGGCCAGCGCCGGGCCCGGCGCGACGCCGGCGATTCCGGGTCGCGGGCCGGGCCGGGTCGCGATCGCGCTGAAGAGCTCGGTCCGGCGGGCCGGGCGCTGGCGGGTCCCCGAACGCTATACGACCGTGGTCTATAAGGGCGGCGGCTGGCTCGATCTGCGCGCGGCCGAGCTCACCGGTCCGGTGACCACGTTCCGCACGGTGGCCTACAAGTCCACGGTGACGATCTTGGTCCCGCCGGGAGTGCGGGTCGAGATGACCGGTTTCGGGGTCACCCAGGGCCTGACGGACGACCAGGACCCCGGCTACCGGCTGCCCGTGGACGCCCCGGTGATACACGTGCGGGGCCTGGCCTACAAGGGCACCGTCGAGATTACGACGCGTCCGCCTGAGCGTCCGGCCCTGCCCCGGTAGCCGCCGCTCCTGGCCCGGCCAGCCGCCAGCCGAGCCGGGCACCGGGATGGAGCGTGGTCAGCTGCCCGGCGAGATCCTGCCCGGCGGCCAGCAGTCCGTCCTGGCCCAGCACGGCGAGGCCGTCGAGGATAAACACGGCGCTGACCGTGGCGCCGGTGATGCGGGTGCGGACGCACTGCCGCCAGTTCCAGCACCGGCAGGTCACCCCGACGTCGTCGCGCCACACCACCTCGCCGGGTTCGGGGTGCTCGGTGACGGGCTGCCCGTTGCGGGCGGTGTCGAACGGCTCGTCGCCGACCGCGCGCACCAGCCGGGCCGGACCGAGGTACTGGTCCAGGTCTTCACCGCCTATCGGCAGCAGGTGCTTGACCGACATCGCGTTGTAGATGTCGGTGAGCCGGTCAATCCGCGGCAGTCCGGCCTCGACCCGGCGCAGCAGGGCCTCCACGCTGGGCCTGGTCCGCTTCGGCTTGGCACCGAAGGCTTGGTAAGCATCTCGCCAGGCGGCCACCGGCTCAAGCTCGGCGGCGGTGCGGCCGGCCAACGCGGCCCGAGCAGAGGATTCGGCCTCGGTCAGCAGAGCCTCGGTGGCCTGGTCAGAAGGTCCCGGTTGCAGGCCCTCGGCGACGATGATCAAAGCGGCGTAATCGGGGCGCAGATCGGTGACCGGTTCGTCGATGACCGCCAGGTTGAGCCAGCTGGTGGCGGCTGGACTAGCGGACCGCTCCATGTTCACCTGCATCGTCCGCAATATAGTGCACGTGAGCTGAGCCTTCCCGTCGGGGCGGCGGGTCAGGCGCTCCGCGCCCGTGGCGTGACAAGATGGGCCCCATGACGTGGAAAGCCCCAGATGTGGAGCGGCCGGACGGGCCGTCGGCCGGACCCGAGCGCCCGATGCTGCAGGCGTTCCTCGACTGGCACCGGGCGACGTTGCTGTACAAATGCGCCGGCCTGACCGGCGAGCAACTGGCCGAGCGCACCGTGCCGCCTTCGGGCCTGTCGCTGCTCGGGCTGGTGCGGCACATGACGAAGGTCGAGCGCATCTGGTTCCGCCAGCGGTTCGCGGGCGAGCCCGTCCACTCTCCCTTCGGGGAGGACAACGCCGCCGACTTCGAGCGCACCGACCCGGCCCGGGCGGCGGCTGACTACGCCCGGCTGACCGAGGAGTTCAAGCACGTCGACGCGGCCGTGGCCAATGCCTCGCTAGACGACACGATCGACCATGACGGCGAGACCACGTCGCTGCGCCTGATCTACCTGCACCTGATCGAGGAGTACGCCCGGCACGTGGGCCACGCCGACCTGCTCCGCGAGCAGATCGACGGCGCCACCGGCGAATGACCTCCCGGTTACCAGGCGGCGAAGTTGACGTACTGGCCGGCCGGGACCGCGGGCAGCGGCGTGAACAGGCCCGGGTCGGAGCCGCCGACGTCAAGCCAGCCGAACTGGGTGCCCTGGACTAGGGCGTACTGTCCCTGCGGGCTCAGCGACAGGACACCGAGGCTGTCCTCCACGGCGATGACGTGGACAAAATCATACTGTTCCGTCTGGGTGCGGAGCAGCCGGACCAGCCTGCCGGTGCTGGCCTGGAGCTCAGCGAACTGCACGACGACAGTGTGCGTCTTGGCCCGCGGAGTCAGATCACGCCAGGTGACCACGATGACATCGCGCCCGTCGGGCGTGATCAGCGCGCTCACGACGGAACCGGCGCCGACCACGCCGCTCGGGACGATCACCGTGCCCGCCACCAGGTTGTCGCCTGGCGCGGCGGTGTCGAGCAGCCGGATTCCCCGCGGCGCGGCCATGAGGCCAGATTGGGTGGAGCGCAGCCAGGTGAACGCGATCACCCGGCTGCCGTCCGCCCATGAGGGCGGCCCGGGAATATATACGCTGTGGGCTGGCGCGGTCCAGGTCCGGATGGCCCCGGTGGCCAGGTCGAGGACCTGAATGGCGCCGACGGCGTCCGGCGAGGAGTCGTTCTGCAGCGACACCGCGAGCAGCTTGCCGTCGGGAGACAGCGCGATGCCCTCCGTGGTCTCGTTGCGGACCGGGGCGGCGGCCAGCTCGGTCAGGTGGCCGGGCTTACCGGCAGCGGAAATAGCGAACCGGAACAGGCGGAGGTCCAAGCCGATTTTGGTTGGTTCCTGGCCTCCTTGGACTCCGATGATGAAGCTGCGGTCATCGGCGGCGGCGGTGACGAAGGTACCGCCAGAGTCGGCCCACTCCACAGGGATGGCCGACGGCACAGGGACGGTACCGGTGACCTTCCCGCTGGCGGACGCGCGGACCACCGCCTGTATCCCGCGGCCGTCGGGGGTAGAGCTGGTCGTGACGTAGAAGCGCGGCAGGCTGGCCGGGACTGATCCGGAGACGGCGGGCTTGGGGGCGGCGGGCTTGGGGGCCGTGGTCAGGCCCGCGACAAGGGCGCCCGCCGTGATGACGGCGATCACCGCAGCCGCCGCGGCGAGCGGGAGCAGGCGCGGACGCCAACTGGGCCGTCGGGTGGGGACTTGCAGCGGCCTGAGCAGTTCGGGCTGGACCTGCCCGGCCGCCCGCTTCAGCTCCTCGCGGAGCAGGTTCTCGACGTCAGGCATGCCTCACGCCTCCTTCGAGGAACGGGACGGGAGGATCCGGGCCAGCGCATCGAGGCCGCGGGAGGCGGTCGAACGGACGGTGCCTTCGCTGATGTGCAGCGTGGCCGCTACCTCGGCCACGCTCAGGTCCACGTAGTAGCGCAGAGCGAGCACCTCACGCTGCCGGGCGGACAGCGCGCGGAACGCCTCGATGAGCTCGGTGCGCTGCTCGAACAGGACGGCGGCGTCTGCATCTGGCCCCTTGGACGTGACGACCCTGGCCTCGTGCCTGCGGGCGACCGAACGTCGGCGGAGCACGGACCGGCTGCCGTTCAGCACGGCGGACCGCGCGTAGTCCAGCGCGCTCGACTGCTTACGCAGGGTCCGCCACCGGCGGTGCAGTTGCTCGAAGGCGTCCTGCACCACGTCTTCCGCGGTGGCCGGATCACCCACGATCAGCACGGCCAGCCGGACCAGTTCCAGGTGATGCGCCTGGAACAACTCGGTGACATACCGGGCTGGGTCGGCCGCTATTTCTGCTGACGGGTCATGGCCGGCCCGGCCAGGCCATGACCCCGGGCTGCGGATGACGTCCGCCGAGTCGGCTTCCATGCTAGGGAGACGCCGTGGGCACCCATGGCGCTGCGACGAGGAGCCACAAATGGGCAGCGAGATTCACGGCATCACGGGGTCGATGACGGCGGGCCGGCCGGTGTAGACGGCCCGGGGGCGCAGCGGACCGTCGCCCGCGTAGGCCTCGAGGGCGTGAGCGATCCAGCCCGCGGTGCGGGCGACCGCGAAGATGGCCTCCCCCGCGCCGGTGACCATGCCGGCCACGCGGGCCAGGGTGGCGATGGCGAAGTCCACGTTCGGCGCGGGCAGCGACTTACGCCTGACCTCCGCGAGCACGGCCTCGGCCACCGCGAGCGACCCGGACTTCGGCGCGGCCCGGCGGACCAGGCCCAGCAGCACGACGGCGCGCGGGTCACCGTTGCGGTACACGAAATGACCGAAGCCGGGGACCTTCTCCCCCCGTCGCAGCAATTCGCCGACCACCCGGGGAACATCGTCCGGGCCGCGGGCGGCGGCCAGCAACGTTTCCGCGCCGAG
Source organism: Streptosporangiaceae bacterium (assembly GCA_050010815.1). Taxonomy (GTDB): domain Bacteria; phylum Actinomycetota; class Actinomycetes; order Streptosporangiales; family Streptosporangiaceae; genus Palsa-504. The sequence continues at coordinate 14,723 of JBEKKH010000124.1, forward strand.
CGACGCGCCGCCGTGCAGGGCACCGCTCATCGCCCCGAGGCCGGTTCCGACCACGGCGTACGGGTCCGCCCGCACCGACGCGGCCACCCGGGCGGCCAGCGTGGAGGCGGCGAGTTCGTGGTCAGCCAGCAAGATCAGCGCGGCAGACAGCGCGCGCAGCAGTTCGGGCGCGGGGCGCCGGTCGCACAGCCGGGACCACAGGCGTTCGGCGATCGGCACGTCAGGGTCGGAAGGGTCGGATGGGATGGGGGCCGGGAGGGTTCGAGCGGCGGGCGGGGCGGGGAGGCAATCGACCATGCCGGCGATGAGATTGCGGGCAGCGGCGAGCACCGCGGGCGGGTCGAGCTGCAGGCGGAGGGCATCGGTCGCGGCCATCGCGGGCACGATGACCTGGAGCCGTTCGAGCGGCAGGGTCCCGGCCGGCAACGCGGCTTGCGCGGCCCGGCCCGCCGCGAGGGCGGCGGGGGTAGCCTGCCAGGCCGCCCGGGGAGGCGGGGCAGGCTGGGTGGGCGGGGCAGGCGGGGCAGGCTGGGTGGGCGGGGCAGGCTGGGTGGGCGGGAACACGCCGGTCCACAGGAGCTCGGCGAC
>JBEKKH010000125.1:0-15235 GCA_050010815.1 Streptosporangiaceae bacterium
TCCCGCTGCCGCTGCGCGGCGGTGAGCAGCGGCTGAACGCCGAGCCGGCCGTCGCGGCCGGCGGGGCGCTGCTCGTCGACGACGCCGGCCTCGACCCGGCCTGGATCGAGACCACCCTGATCCCGGTGCTCACCGATCCCGGGCGGATCGCGGCGATGTCGGCCCGCGCATCGGCGGCCGCGCAACCAACGCGGATGTCGTCCTGGCCCGGCACGTGCTCACCGCGGTCGCCGAGCGACGCAGGTTCGCCTCATGAGGACCACGGCCGACCGCTGATCGTCACCTGCCAGTGTGCGGTAGCGCGACGGGTAGTTCCACCGTGACGCAGAGCCCCCCAGCGGCCCGGGGTGCGAGGGTAAGGGTTCCGTCGTGTGCCTGGGTGATGCTCTTGACGATTGCCAGGCCGAGGCCGACACCGGCATGGTCACCGCGCATGCGTCCGGCGCCGCGCCGGAACGGTTCGGTGAGTGTCGAGACCAGCTGCGGGCTGAGCTTCGCGCCGGTGTTCTCGACCGTGAGCATGACGGACCCGGGGCCGATGGCGGTGCTGACCTGCACGCTGCCGGGTTCGGGGAGGTTGTGGACGATCGCGTTGTGCAGGAGGTTCGTGGTCATCTGCAGCAACAGGGCGTGTGAGCCGACGGTGGGGGTGATGTCCCCGGAGGTCTCGATGGTGACGCCGTGCTTTTCTGCGAGGGGGAGGAGCGTTTCGGCGGCTTCTTCCGCGATGAGGGACAAGTCGACATGTTCTCGGGTGAAGGATCGCTGGCCGGCGCGGCTGAGCAGCAGCAACGCTTCGGTGAGGTCGATCGCCCGGGCGTTGACGGCGCGGAGGCGTTCGTCGAGCGCGCCGCTGTCGCGGTTCGGATCGCTGCGGGCGACATCGAGAAGGGTCTGCGTGATCGCCAGCGGGGTGCGCAGTTCGTGGGAGGCGTTGGCCGCGAACCTCTGCTGTTCGGCGACGTGCGCCTCCAGCTGCGCGAGCATGGCGTCGAAGGCGTCGGCGAGCTCGCGGAACTCATCGCTGCGGCCCGGTAGCCGGATTCGGTGGGAGAGCGATCCGTTCGCGGCTATGCGTGTGGCGTCTGTGACGCGAGCAAGGGGGGCGAGCATGCGTCCGGCGAGAATCCACCCACCCAGGAGACCGAACACCAGCAGGAACGCCAGCACTGCGGCTGCCGCTTGGCCGAAGTCCCGCTGGGTGCCGGAGCGGCCTGGAAAGAACGCCCCGCCGATGCCACCTCTAGTGGTTCTGATGGCCGGACCGATGACCGGAACGTCGGAGAAGTATCGTATGAGAACCACCCACAGGGCGAGCAGCAAGGCACCTGCGAGCACGAGGAAGCCGGCGTAGCTGAGGGTGAGTTTGAGGCGAACGCTCAAACCAGGGGCTCTATCCACGGTCTCCTGCCTCACGCTCGGTGTGTGGTCCTGTGTCGATGCGGTAGCCGACGCCGGCCACAGTGGCGATGACCCAGGGTTCGCCGAGGCGTTTGCGCAGGGCCGAGACGGTGATGCGCACGGCGTTGGTGAACGGGTCGGCGTTCTCATCCCACGCCCGTTCCAGGAGCTCTTCGGCGCTGATGACGCCGCCTTCGGCGGCGGCGAGGACTTCGAGCACGGCGAACTGCTTCCTGGTCAGCGCGACGTAGCGGCCGTCCCGGTAGACCTCGCGGCGGAACGGATCCACACGCAGGCCGGCGATCTCCCGCACCGGCGGCCTGTGGTGCGCACGCCTGCGGTCGAGTGCTCTGAGCCTGAGCACGAGCTCTCGCAGCTCGAACGGCTTGGTGAGGTAGTCGTCGGCGCCGAGCCCGAACCCGGAGGCCTTGTCGTCAAGCCGGTCCGCGGCGGTGAGCATCAAGATCGGCATACCGCTGCCGGAGGCGACGATGCTTTCGGCGATCTCGTCACCGGAGGGCCCGGGAATGTCGCGGTCGAGGACGGCGATGTCGTAGGCGTTGACGCTCAGCAGCTCCAGTGCCGTGTCGCCGTCACCGGCGATGTCGGCCGCGATCGCTTCCAGGCGCAGCCCGTCGCGGATGGCCTCCGCCATGTAGGGCTCATCCTCGACGACCAGCACACGCATGCAATCAAGGTTACGAGCCGACGCATATCGCCGGCATATCGGAAAACGCATACGGGCTGACAACAGCCCGCTGCCTTGACTGGCCGCATGAGTCCAACCGCACCGGCCCAGGCACGAACCGGTTACCGGCGGCACGGGGGAATCCTGGCGCTGCTGGCCGCACTCGCCTGCCTGGCCGGCTGCACCAGGGCAGAGCTGAAAACATCGCCCTCCCGGCCGGTCACGCCGCGGGCCGGGACAGCCACTCCAAGCCAGGAGCAGCTGGGCGCGGTCTCGTGGCCGGCCGACGGGTCTCGGCCGCTGACATCAGCGGCATCGGCGTGACGGACGGCCCGGGCGCGACCCGGCAGGTGCCCATCGCCAGCGTCGCTAAGCTGATGACCGGGTACGTGATCCTGCAGGATCATCCCCTGTCCGGAGGCGGGTCGGGTCCGGATATCACGGTCGAGCCGTCGGAGGCAGCCGCGTACCCGTCGCAGGCCAGCTCCGGCGACTCGCTGGTAGCCGTCGCCGCCGGTGAGGCGATCTCCGAGCGCCATGCGCTGGAGGCGCTGCTGCTGCCGTCGGCCGACAACATGGCCTGGATACTCGCGCGGTGGGACGCCGGCAGCCAGGCCGCGTTCGCAGCGCGGATGAACGCCGCCGCCCGCACCCTGGGCATGACCGGCACCAGCTACACCGACCCTTCCGGCCTGGACCTGTCCACCACCAGCACCGCGGCCGACCAGGTGCGCCTCGGCATGGCGGCGATGCAAGTGCCCGCGCTGGCCGCGATCGTGGCGATGCCCACGGCCGTCGTTCCCGTGGCCGGCGCAATCCGCAACACCAACACGCTGCTGGGCCAGGACGAGATCGTGGGCCTCAAGACCGGCAGCACGCAGGCCGCCGGCGGATGCATTCTCATTGCGGCCTGGCAAGAGGTCAGCGGGCGCAACACCCTGATCGTGGCCGCCACCTTCGGCCAGCCCGGCACGGCCGCGACCATCCTGCCGAACGCACTGCAAGCCGGCCACAGCCTCGTGCTCGCCCTGGACCGCGCCCTCGCCCCTGGCGCGCAGTCCGGTCGGCGTCATGACTCCGAAGGCCCTCCTCAGGGCCACCCCGAGCGCCATGACCGGAAGGCCCCGCCCGCACACGGCTAGCCCGGCCGGCCGCGCCCCGGCGCAGCCCTGTGGATCGTGAACCCCGCTGCCCGGCGCGGCTCCGCAACCGCCCTCTCACTGGAAACGGGCCGCCTGCAGTGCCGGCATGCCAGACACGCCCTGAACAGTAACTGCTCGTTTCACGGCAACTCACGAGACTGGAGGCAACAATGACGCAGGAGCCAGCTACAGCAAGGAGCGCCGCTCCGTCCGTACCGATGACGGCTGAGCAGCGGGCCGCCTTCGAACGCGACGGTTACCTGATCATCCGGGGTGCGCTCGGCCCCGATGAGGCCGCGGGCGCCCGTGACGCGGTCGACCGCGTGTACGCCGCCATGGCCAAGGCGGGCTCACTGGGCCCGGACGGGTCGATGCACCTGCTCAGCGCGGTCGCGAACTGCCCGGAAGTCGTCGGCCTGATCGACCACCCGGCCACGTTCGGCTATGTGTGGTCGGTTCTCGGCTGGAACATTCACGTTTACCACTCGCACCTCGATGTCCATCCGCCGGTCCGGGTACCCGTGCCGTTCCGGTTCGAGTGGCATCAGGACGGCGGCAGGCAGAACCGCGAGATCGAGACCACCCCGCGGCCGCGCCTGTCGGTGAAGCTGGCGTACTGGCTGTCCGATGTCTCCGAGCCAGGGCGCGGTAACCTGAAGGTGGTGCCGGGCAGCCACGTGGTGAACTGGATCGACGGCCCGCCGCGGCGCGACATCCAGTGGCCCGATCCCGAAGGCGCCATCGAGGTGACCGCCGAGCCTGGCGACGCGGTGTTCTTCGACCGCCGGATCTGGCACACCCGGTCACGCAACTACTCGCAGCACACCCGCAAGGCGGTGTTCTTCGGCTACACCTACCAGTGGACCGCCATCCGCGACGAACTCGCCCCGATCCGGGCCAGCGACTGGCTTGGCCGGCTGCCCCTCGTTCAGCAGCAGCTGCTCGGCGGCACCGAGGACCCCGGCGGGGACCACGCGTGGGGCCACGACCCGGCGACCACCCCGCTGTACGGCTGGCTGAAGGAGCGCGGCTTCCTCGATCCGGCGAATCCGCCACTCCAGCCCTGAGCAGCGGGCCTTTCCGGAAGGATCGCGCATGCCAGGTGTCACTCAAAGCATTCAGAATCTAACTCTGTGATTATGCGGGAATCGCGTGGGGGTAAACCGCGGAAACCTGCCGGCCCCTCCCGGCCCCAGGCGGCCATCCCGGAAAGCTGCATATCACCCTGTTCTGCGTGCCTCAGCGGATGGACGCTGAGACTCTCACTGCCGCGCATAGCGGTTCTCGTGCTCGCTGCCCATGGTCTTCTTGCCGCGCTGCGTGATGACACTCCGACAGGGTTGATGTGGCAGGTTTCCCGCCGACGGCAAGAACAGAACGGCGATGCTGTCAGCTCAGGGGCTGCCGGGCGGCACAGTTGCCGGTTTCCGCTGGTCAGATGGCACAGGATGCGCAGCTCCGTCGGCAAGCCCGTAACGGGGTTGTAACACTCATCGCCGCCGGAGCGCGGTCGCTGGGCCGACAGAAGATTGGCCTTGGCCAGCGCTGCGGTGGCCCCTCCCCGGAGACTGCCTGGCGTGCCTGCCCGCAGGTCCCGCCCGGCCCCGGTTCCGGTTGTTATCCTGAGGACGGCAGGGAATCATCACCGCGAGGTGGGAAGTTGGCTGATCAGGTGTCCGGGCCGCTGCGCGTGCTGGTCGAGTCCAGGCGCGAGCAGGTGATGGCGATTGCGGCTCGCCATCACGCTAGCCGGGTTCGCCTTTTCGGTTCGGCGGCGCGTGGGGAGGACAGACCCGACAGCGACATCGACCTGCTCGTTGATTTCGATCAGGGCAGTTCCCTGTTCGACCTGATGCGCATGGCGCGCGAACTCGAGGCGCTGTTCGGCCGCGCCGTTGACGTCGTCTCGGCCGGCGGGCTAAAGAGCCGCGACCGCGCCATCCTCGCGCAGTCGGTCGATCTGTGAGCCGCCGGGACGACGAGCGCGTCGCCGACATCCTGGATGCCGCTGGCGAGATCGCCGCGGTCATCGAGCTTGGCCGGGACGCCTGGGACAAGGACCGGATCAGGCAACTTGCGGTGGAGCGCCTTCTGGAGATCATTGGCGAGGCGGCAAACTCCCTCAGCGCGGATTTCCGCGCGCAGCATCCCGGCATTCCCTGGCGCGACATCATCGGCTTGCGGGTCGTGCTCGCGCATCATTACCACCGAGTCGACCCGGGTCAGGTGTGGGTAATCGCCGCCACCGAGGTTCCCAGGCTCGTTCAGGACATCCGCCCTGCCGGATGACCGACGGGCGGCGCTCAGGACCGCGCATATCGACTCGGCGCGCGCGACGTTCGTGCCGAGCAGGTCGCTGGCGGCGCTCCAGTTGTCCCGTTATGTGACTGCCTGGGGCTCCAGCTACAGGCTGGCTTCCCCATTCTGGCGGGGGCGATGGGAGCCAATGTTGTTGCGTCCGCCAGCGTCGTGGAGAACCGCAGGTGTGCGGAATTTTCCTGCTGCCTGCGGCGCGGCAGGCTTGCCGCTTTCAGTGACCGGCCCGCCTGCGGCGTCGCCGGACGAAAACCATCATGATTAAAGCGCGGGTAGCGCCCCCGCCAGTACAGCTCGGGGGCGCGGCACCGTGGTCAGACGCCTGAGCGGGTCGTGTGCGCCAGCAGGGGGACGAGGTACTGGGCGTTTGGGCTGCCCCAGCCGGTGACCGGGTCCCAGCCGGGCCCGGCGGTGTAGCCGGTGAAGACGCCGGTGGGCCATAGCACCGAGTTGTCGCCGGTGACCACGTCATGGAAGGCCTGGTGGTAGGCGGGGCTGCGGGCGATGGCGTAGATGGCGGGGTTGACGAAGCCCAGGTGCTGGCCGGCTTGCTGGTCGGCCAAGGCGATCACGCCCGCCCATAGCGGGGTGGCGGCGCTGGTGCCTGAGGCCGGCAGGAGGCCGCCGCCGCTGATATCCAGCGCCATGGCGGTGGCGGAGTCGGCGTTGGCGGCCACATCGGGGACGCCGCGGGTGACGCCGATCCGGGCCACGCCGTCCTGGTAAGCCGACCGGGGGAACAGCCTGCTGTAGCCACCGCCGGAGGCTTCGGTGCCCTCGTTCCAGGCCATCTCGCCCAGATAGGCGCCGGTCGCCCAGTTCGCATCCAGGGTGGTGCCCCCGGCCGCGAGCACCAGCGGGTCGGAGGCGGGCAGGCTGACCTGCTGGGGCGGGCCGTTGTCGCTGATCGCGCCGGTGTCGCCGGAGCCGGCGACGACCGTGACGCGCTGGTCGCGGGCCTGCTCCAGCGCCGCGTTCATCGCGGCCACCTCGGCGGGGGTGAGGAGGTGCTCGCCGCCGCTGGCGCTGATCGAGATCACCGCGGCGTGCAGGGCGACGCCGGCCTGTATCGCCTTGGTTATCGCGGCGGCGAAGTTCGCGCTGCTGGATTCGGCGTCCTGGGGTACCAGGACGACGTCGAGGCTGGCACCGGGCGCGATTGCGTGCACCATCTCGGTGTCCTCGATTTCCTCGGTGCCCGCGAGATAGGGCGCCTTGGACCGGGCGATAGTGTTCACGACCCGCAGCTTTGCTGCTGGCAGGCCGAACTTGCTGTCGAACGCGGCCAGGTCCTGGCGGATGTCGGTATAGGTGAGGCCACGGTGTGACGGGGTTTCGGCCAGTTCGGGCATGACCACGGTCTCGCCGCGACCGTCGATTCCCCGGCGCAGCAGCGGCGCGACGCCGTAGGCCACCTCATACGCCTGCGGGGTGTAGCACTGAATAAGAAAGTCCGGCGTCCCGCAATTCAGCGGCCGTGGCGGTTGGGCCGCCGCCGTTCCGGCGGCGACTGCGGCGGCCGGGTACGCGGCTGCCAGGCAGGCCGTCAGGGTCGTGGCGGCGAGCCACGGCCACCGGCGTGACCGCCGACCTGGCGGTCGCGCGGCATGCGGTCGCCGCCATGAGATCTGGTTCAGGTGCATCGTGTCTCCTCATGAGGGGTAGCGAGTCCGCCGTCCGGCAGACCCGGCGTGGTGAACCGCCGGCAGGTGAGTGCTCTGGATTTCCCGGGCTGACCCGTCGCGATCTGGTGCGAGCGGCACTGTGTCAGGAGTCGCGGGTTATCGTCCGCCATGCTCCGATGCCGGACCAGGCGATGATCCAGCCGGCGATCACCGAGATCATCGCCCAGGTCGGCATCGGCGGCATGCCCAGAGCTCCCTGCCCGCCGAACAGCGCCTGGCCGGGGCCGCCGGCCGAGTTTGCTGACGCCAGCCCGGCCGGGCGCAATTGGTCCATCGCGACGCCGATGAGGAGCCGCTGGCCGTCGATGAAGTAGGGGATCTGGGTGCGGGCCAGGAGCGGGGTCACGATGATCTCCAGTGCGATCAGCACGATGGTCGTGGTCGTCCGCTGCCCGGTGAGCGATCCGAAGCCGAGGCCGACCAGGAACCCGATCCCGACCTCCAGCTCGAGCCACAGCCCGATCTTGGCCATCTCGTTGTCTGCCGGGTTCTTACCGCTGACCTCGTCGGTGACGTAGTCGCGGTAGAAGCTGGCGATGTTCTTGTCGATCGCCGAGCGGAGCTGCGCCGGGGTGGTGGCCGGGCCGACGGGCAGTCCGGGGGTGGGCAGTCCGCTGGTGGCTACCTGCTGCGGGCGCTGCAGGAGCCAGGTCTGCAGTTCGGCCTGGTCGAGATGCTCTGGGACGGTGAGGCCGTACATGCCGACCGATGTGGGCGGCAGGGGGCTTTCGTAGCTCGTGACCAGGCAGTTCATCGCGAAGGCCAGAGCCACGAGCGGTACCAGGATCGCCAGGCCGGCCGGGATGCGCGCCAGGTAGAGGGCCAGCCGTGACCTGCCGGTGATGACGAGGTGGCGGAACACGCCGTCGGATAGGTCGGTCGTCCCGGCCGACGCGCCGAGAGCCGCGGCGGCGATGAACCCGAACTCGGCCATCAGGTTGGTCAGCTGCGAGAAAAGGCCCGGGCTGCCGGCCAGGCCGTAGCTGTGCGGATCGACCGCGTGGAACAGCAGCCGCAGGCCCAGAACGAGGACCGTCGGCGCGACGGTCAGCACCGCGACGGTGATGATGAGGCCGCGGCGCTTGCGGATCTCCAGGTTCTTCGTGGTGATGAGGTCCCAGGTGGGCAGCCAGGCGCCGATGGCCGGTGCCACACGTCGGCCGGGCCCGGGCCCTTCGGGTCGTCCCTGGGACAGCGAGGTTTTGGTGGCAGTCATGATGGGTCTCCCAGCCGGCTCGTCACGGACAAGAACCAGTCCTCCAGCGACGCCTGGACCTCCCGGAGGCCGTACACGTCGATCCCGGCGGTCACTAGCCGGCGGTTGATGTCGGCGACGAGCTCGCGCGAGGCACCCGCGGGCAAGGTGACGGTCAGCCCGGCGTCGGCGAGGGCCGTGCCCGCGGCGATGCCCGCCTCGTCGATGAGCTGTGCCGCCCGGGCGGGTTCAGCACAGTCCACCTGAACGACCACGGTGCCCGGGCCGCGGATCAGTTCGTCGATCGGGCCCTGGCGGATCACCCGGCCGTGGTCTACGATCGCCACCGCGTCGCAGGTGCGCTCCACCTCATCCAGCAGGTGCGACGACAGCACGACGGTGCGGCCCTCGTCGGCCAGGCTGGCGATCATCGCCCGCATCTCGTGCATGCCCGCCGGGTCGAGCCCGTTCATCGGCTCGTCCAGGATCAGCAGCTCCGGGTCGCCGAGCAGGCAGGAGGCCACGCCGAGGCGCTGGCGCATGCCCATCGAGTACGTGGCGGCCTTGTCATCGGCGCGGTCGGCCAGGCCGACCCTGGCCAGCGACGGCGCGATCCGCGTGGCGGCGTCGCCGCCCCGGGCCGCGGCCAGCAGGCGGAGGTTGTCCCGGCCGGTCAGGTGCGGGTGGAACCGTGGCTCGTCGACGATCGCGCCGACCCGGGCCAGCGCCCGCTTCCGCTCGGCCGGGACGGGGAACCCGAGCAGCGACATGGTGCCGCCGTCGGCCCGGATCAGGCTCAGCAGCGTACGCATCAGCGTAGTCTTGCCCGCGCCGTTCGGGCCGAGGTAGCCGAACGTGGACCCGCGCGGGACCTGCAGTTCCACGCCGTCGACCGCCACGTTGGTCCCGAACCGCTTGGTCAGGCCGCGGGTCTCCACCGCCCATCCTCCGGCCGGGCGCTCGAACGAGCCGGCGGCGTGAGGCCTGCGAGCTGGCGAGATAGTCGTGGCGCCAGGCGGCTCGGACGGCGAGGGCGGTTCCGGCGGCGGTTCCCGCCGGATCCGCTGATCGTCGTGCGGTGCGGCGTGCCGGCCGCGGCGAAGGCGCATCACGCCGAAGCTCAGCCCGCCGAGTACGAGGAGCGCGAGAAGGATCAACCCGAAGTTGTGAAAACCCCCTCCAACCGGCGGCGCGGCAACGGCGACTGCCCACCGGGCCAGGCCGGGCGCGTGATGCGAGACGGCTTGCATGCCGATAACGTTCATGGCACACATCGTGACCGGCTGGCGGCCGGCCGTCATCGTGCGCGAGCAGCACCATCCGGCGTCATCCCTCCGATTGACGGGGACCGGCTCAGCGGGTGACGATGCCCGATTCGTAGGCGAGGATGGCGAGCTGGGTCCGGTCGCGGGCGCCCAGCTTGGTCAGGATCCGGCTCACGTGCGTCTTGGCCGTGGGCAGCGTCACGTGCAGCGTCTCGGCGAGTTCGGCGTTGGACAGGCCGCGGGCGACCAGCACCAGCACCTCCCGCTCGCGGTCGGTGAGCTCGGCCAGGCCCCAAGGGGTCTTGGCCGTTGCCCTGGTGCGGTCGGTGAAGTGCGCGATGAGCCGCCGCGTCACGGTCGGCGCGAGCAGCGCCTCGCCGACGGCGACCGTGCGGATGCCGCTCAGCAGTTCCTCGGGCGGGCGGCTCTTGAGCGCGAACCCGCTCGCCCCGGCCCGCAGCGCCTCGAAGACGTACTCGTCCAGGTCGAACGTGGTGAGGATCAGTACCCGGGGCCCGGACCGGTCGCGGGTGATCCGCCTGGTCGCCTCGATCCCGTCCAGCACCGGCATCCGTATATCCATCACGACGACGTCCGGTGCCAGGCTCGCCGCGAGCTCGGCCGCCTGCCGGCCATCAGCTGCCACGCCGACGACCTCCAAGTCGTCCTGCGCCTCGATCAGCGAGGAGAACGCGGAGCGCAGCAGCGCCTCGTCATCGACGACGAGCACTTTGATCAACTCGCCGCACCCCCGGCCGGGACCTCGGCAGTCACCTGGAAGCCGCCGCCGGCGACCGGCCCGGCCACCAGCCACCCGCCGAACGCGCCGGTCCGCTCCCGCATCCCGGTGATCCCATGGCCCGTGTCCAGCCCAGCCCGCGGCGCCTGGCCGCCGCCCAGCCCGCCGTCGTCGCGGACATCGAGGCGGACCTTCTGGGCCGAGACGGTCAGCTCAATCGCCGCCCGGGCGCCGGGCGCGTGCTTCACCACGTTGGTCAGCGCCTCCTGCACCACGCGGTAGACCGACAGCTCAAGCGACGGGGAGAGCCGGCGATCGGTCCCCTCCATCCGCAGCTCCACTGGTACGCCAGCTGCCCGCACCGTGCCGACCAGGTCCTTGACGTCGATGAGCCGTGGCACCGGCGCCAGCGGCGCGGTCCCGGCATCCCCGCCGCGCAGCAGCCCGAGCACGACGCGCAGTTCGTCCTGGGCCGTCCGGCTGATCGTCTCGATCGACCCGAACGTGGAGCTCGCCTCCTCCGGGCGCTTGCCCGCCAGGCACCTGCCGACCCCCGCCTGGACCGTGATCACCGCGAGGGAATGCGCGACGACGTCGTGCATCTCGCGGGCGATGCGCACCCGCTCCTCCCGGACCTCGGCTGCCCGCTCCCGCTCCGCCTGCGCGGCCAGCCCTGCCTGGTAGCGCCGCCGCGCAGCGACGCTATCCGCGACAAACCAGGCTCCAGCCAGCGGCACGAAAATATCCGCGACCTCGGCCGGGACCTGCACGGTCCCGACCGCGAACGCCGAGTACAGCACCGCCACGCCCAGCGCCGCCGCACCAGCCACGGCGAGCGCGACCGACCTGGACCTGGGCAGTCCCAGGACCGAGAAATACAAGGCCAGCCCGAGCAGGACGCCGAACGGCAGGGAGGCTTTGCCAGTGGCCGTGACCACGCCGGCCGCGGCGGTCACAACCCCGAGCACCGGCAGCGGCCAGCGCCGCAGCACAACGACCGGGAGGCAGACCAGCAGCGGGATGAGCTGCCCCGCCCCCTTCTGATTGACCTGCAGCCAGGCCGCTACCGTGAGCACGACGGCCCCGGCCGCGGCGGCGAGCACGACGGCGGCCAGCCACTGGCTCTCCGCGACCCCAGCGGGAAACCAGCTCCTGGCTGGCACACCAGCACCCTCAGCCGGACGATCCGTAGTCACGCAACGACGGTAACCAGCGCATCCGTCCGGCGCATCGTTCTCGAGTATGACACCCGCTACATCGCTGGTCACCAGCGCACAGATGTCAAAGCCATAGTCCGGTAAGACCACGCCAATACGATCCCGCAGCTATTGAGCAGACCTTGCGGCCCGCAGCGACACACGCTCATGCATCAGCGGGCGTCCGCAGCCGACTGACAGTCCGCACAGGATGACCAATTCTGCGCCTGCTTCATGACGTTCTGTCACACACCAGTCGCCGCGCATAGCCGCAGTTATCTTAAGTCGATTTGAGATAAGCCCTGGTGGAGCGGGGGTTTTGCGTCTGAGACATGTCGCAGACGTGAGGTTATGGGCGCGGCTCAGAACTCAAAAGCGCAGCGACAAGAGGATAGACGCAGGTCACGTGGGTGTCATCGCTTCCCGATGCGTCGTAGACACCACTTAAGATAACGTGCCCACCACCCAGGGCAGCTCAAAGGCACAGCACGTAAAGCTACATGGGAGACATCCCAAAGCGGACTTAAGATATCAGGCGGTTCTCGCGCTCGCTGCCTATGGTCTTCTTGTGGCGCTGCGTGATGGCGCTCCGGCAGTGTCTGATGTGGCCGGGTTTCCTGCTGGCGGCAAACAGGACGGCGTTGCTGTCAGCTCAGGGCATGCCCGGACTTGACAGGAGCGTGAATGCCTGCGCGTGGCGGGCCTAATAACCCAGCCAGCCAGGCGGGCAGCAGCCACCCGCCTGTCGCCTACTGGGCGGCATGATTGTCGGTTTTCCCTGGTCAGGCGGCACAGGACGCGCAACGGTGCCGGCAAGCCCGTAACGGAATTGAGACGCTCATTGTGCGGGGCGCGGTCATTGGGTCGGTAGGAGATCGGCTCTCGGCTAGCGCTGCGGTGCGCCGTGCCGCATTCGGCTGTGCTCGTCCCAGAGGTCAGGGTTGTTCTTCGAGGAGCTGTGCCGCTGCCTTCGGATCCATGATGTTGGACCATGCCTGTTCGGCTGGGAGCAGTTCGCGTTCTGGGAGGGCGTATTCGGGGAACCACGCGTCGGGAGCGCACCCGGGCACGCGGTTCAGGATGGTGGTTGTCAGGTTCTTGTGCACCGAACCTGTGATCCGGATCGCCACGTAGGTTTCGTGGCCGTCTTCGGCGCGGACGATGATCCCGAGCCGGAAGCCCGCGAAGTCGGCAGCGTGCTCGTGGCCGTCGCGCAAGGACCCGCGTACAAGTTCGCGCACCGCGGTGTTCAGGCGGCGGGCGAGCCGGGTGGCCGCCTCGATCAGGTAACGGTCGTGGTCATCAGGGCCGGGGAGAAGATAGGCCGTGTGGGTGTCGGTAGTGAGCGGCTTGTCGTGCTCGGCGTTGTAGCGCTGTCTGGCAGCGCGTGCCTCGGCATGGAGGGCAGCGTAGAAGTCGTCGGGCGAGCCCTCCTCACGGGTACCGCCGGCGACCAGCCACTCCTTCACCTCGGCCTCGGGGTCGTCCCTGTAGACGGCGCCCCGCCACCGGCCGGTCTTCACCTTGAACAGCACGACGTCATCGATGGCGCGGATCCGCTCATGCGGCGTGTCCTCGGCGGCGAACTGAACCTCTGCCTTCCGCAGAAGCGGGTGATCGATCTCGTCAAGCGGGACGCGTGCGGGAGGAAGGGGCAGTTCCAGATCCTCGCGCAGGCACCGCACAGTCGGCCGTACCGGCATGGATGTCAGTCCTCCCAGTCTCCGGCGCCGCCGAGTTCCTCGATTCGCTCGGGAGGCAGCCCGGTGAGCAGCGACACGCTCGAGGCGAGCGACCCGTCCAGCAGCTTCATCGACTCGACCATCCCGCGCCGGATTTCCTCGCGGCGCTGCTCCAGGTACGCGCGCGTCGCCTCCGCGACGAAATCCTTCTTGGTCATGCCCAGAAAGTGAGCGGCATGAGAGATGAGCTCGTCGGTAGCCGGATCGACCTTCAGCGGTGCCTGGCGCTTCGCGCTAACTGTCATGACTGTCCTCTCTTCACAGCCATAGTACCCAAGTACCTCACATTGAGGCAGCGGTGGCCGACAGCAAGAGATTATCGATGCCACGGAACTGCCGGTTCTGCCCCACATCTCGTGACGCCGTAGTTCGGCATCCCTACCGCGCCGATGGATGGTTCTCGTACTCGCTGCCTATGGTCTTCTTTCCGCGCTGGACGACGCCACCCCCGGCAGCGCTTGATGTGGCCAGGGTTTCCCGCCGACGGCAAGAACAGAACGGCGTTGCTGTCAGCTCAGGGCTGCCAAGCGGCACGGTTGCCGGTTTCCGCTGGTCAGGCGGCACAGGATGCGTAACGGGGCGGGCAAGCCCGTTACCGGATTGAGGCATTCATCGCCGCTGGGAGGCGGTGAACGGACTGGCGGCGGGATCAGGCCCGTGTCCGGCTTTGGGCGACTGGCTGCGCCGGGAGTGCTGGCTGCGGCAAGGCCGTCATAGGCATGCCTCCCTGCGCCGGTATTATTCGGACAGGTTCCACGGTCGGCGGCGCCATTCAGCCGCGCTCGGCCCGGTTGGCCCGAGCCGTCGCGTCTTGAGCTTGCCGGGCAAACCGCGGCGCGAGTGCTGAAGAGGGGTACTCGCCTCTACTGACAAGCATTGGTAACTATTTGATTACTTAGCGCATGCGATATGCCGGCGGACGGGAGTGAGCGCGGAACTGGACGACGCGTCCGGCGGGTCAGTCGCGTCAGCTGACCACGACCGTCACCGTGGTGCCTCCGGGGCTGAACGCCAGGTGGACGTGCATCTTTCCCGGGCCGTCAACGGCGACGCCGACGGTTGAGGTGGCGTCGGCTGCGAGCGTGCCGGACATTGGCGAGACGACTACCTTCTTGGTAAGGCCGGGCGGCTCCGAGACCGACCAGTCAACGGGGCCGCCGGAGGCGGTGAGCGTGATCGTTCCGGTCGCGGACGGCGTGACATCGAGGGTTGCCGGGCGAACGCTCAGCGTGCCAGAGGCCGATGTGGCGCTCATGGTCGCTGACGTCGGGGCCGACGTGGACGTGACCGCCGTCGCACTCGGCGATGCGCTGTCCCCGGTCGTGGTGGCACTGGCCCTCTCGGTACCGCCGGTCCCGCTGGCAGCGGGCACGTCGCTGGGGGGCCAACTGGCAGCATGGCCTACAGTGCTAGGCCCGCTTGCGGTTGGGCCCGCGACGATGGCCGCGCCCCCGGGCGGGGGCGCGGCGTGGTGGGGCGGCAGGGCGACGACGGTGACGACGGACGCGGCTGCCGCCGCCGTGCCCGTCAGCGCGCCAACATGCGCCGGGCGCAGATGCCGCCAATGCGCCCTGGGCGGGGCGAGGGGCCGGGGGAATCCGCGGGAGCTGAACGCGGACGCGGTGCGCGCCAGGGCAGCCCGGTGAGCCACCGCCGCGGGCGAGTTCCCGGTGGCGGCTCGCATGACCAGGTCCCTGATGCCCGGGCTGAGGGCAGCGGCCAGCGGCAGCGCGACGATGGGGGTCACGCCGAGGAGCATCGCCGGCGTCATCTCCCGCTGCCATCGCTCGGAGCAGACCACGCATCGCCGCACGTGCTGGTTGACGCGCTTGCGCAGCAGGATCGTGAGCCGGTCATCCCAGCCTT
>JBEKKH010000126.1:0-15111 GCA_050010815.1 Streptosporangiaceae bacterium
TGAAGGCGCACGACCTGACGGGCTTCAGCTTCTACACCAACCGGACCTCGCGCAAGGGCCGGGACATCGCGGGCAACCCCCGGGTGTGCGCGGTGTTTCCCTGGTACGACCTGCGGCGCCAGGTCACCGTCGAGGGCGCCGCGACCGCGATGTCACGCCAGGACAGTGAGCCGTACTACCGGTCCCGGCCCCGGGGGTCGCAAATCGGAGCGTGGGCCAGCAGGCAGTCGCAGGTCATCGGCTCTCGCGCCGAGCTGACCGATCGCGTCGCCGCACTCGAGCGACGCTGGGCGCCCCCGGCGAGCATCCCGATGCCGGATTTCTGGGGCGGCTACCTGCTAGTACCCGAGACAGTCGAGTTCTGGCAGGCAGGCCAGTACCGGCTGCACGACCGCCTGCGCTACCGGCGCCACGAGTCCGGCTGGACCATCGAGCGCCTGTCCCCCTGAGCGGGCCCTCCTGAGCGGCCATCCTGGGCGCGTCGCCTCGACCGGGCCGGTCCTGACCGGCCAGCGGAGTCCCAGCAACCGGCGCCCCGGCATAGCATCACAAGCAGGAGGATGAGGAGTTGACAGCCCAGGGGCTCATTGACACGACGGAGATGTACCTCCGCACGATCTTCGAACTCGAAGAGGAGGGCGTCTTGCCGCTGCGCGCTCGCATCGCCGAGCGGCTGGCGCAAAGCGGCCCGACCGTCAGCCAGACGGTAGCCAGGATGGAGCGGGACGGACTGCTGCATGTCGCCGGGGACCGGCAGCTCTCGCTCAGCGAGGTCGGCCACACACTGGCCACCCGGGTCATGCGCAAGCACAGGCTGGCTGAATGTCTGCTCGTGGGGGTCATCAAGCTGCCCTGGGAGGAAGTGCACATCGAAGCGTGCCGGTGGGAGCACGTGATCTCGGAGAGCGTCGAACGGCGTCTGCTCGAGCTGCTCGGGTACCCCGTTCGCTGCCCGCACGGCAATCTCATTCCCGGCCTGGCCGAGCTCGGGTTGCCGGGTGAAGCGCTGGAACGGGTGCGGGTGGCCACCGGCGAGACGGGCGAGGCGATGACAAAGGCCGCATCGGCGGACACCATGCGGGTCGTCGTCCGGAGAATTGGCGAACAGATTCAGAGCGATCTCCCGCTGATGCTTAAACTCAAGCACGTCGGGATACAACCCGGACGCGAGGTGATTCTCAGGGCCAGTGAGGACGGTGTGCGCGTGACAGCCGACGATTCCACGGACGCGATCCCGACCGAGCTCCCCAGCCAGATCGCGGCGCACATCTTCGTTTCTAATAACAGCCGGTATCGGTCAATGTCCGGAGCGTGATCATGTCAACCGGGAACGCTATCTGGGTCGGAGAGCGCGGGCGTGACAGGCTGGGGTGAAGCCGCTTTCGACGCGTACCTCCCGGCGGACATGATTCTGAGCCAGGCGGATATCGCCGTCGTGGTTACGGACCGGCTGAGCAATCTGCTGTACCTCAACGAGTACGCGGCGGGGCTTTTCCGGATTTCCGGTGACGCGGGGCGGCTGGCCGGCTGCTCGGTGCTGTCCCTCGGGCTGCTCGCCGACGACGACGTGCGCAAGACGGAGGAACTGGCCGCGCAGGTGCTCCGCGGCCGGCCGTGGGAGGGAACGTTCGAGAGCATGCGCGGCGACGGGTCGCGCGTGCTTATCCGCGCTCTCGCCGTGCCCTTGCGCCACCCCGGCGGTGACATCGACGGGATGGTGATCCTGGCCCGCGAGGCGAGCCAGCGCGACGGGCCTGGGGAGCATGACAGACTCGCCTTGCTCGAGCGGGTGGGCGAACGGCTGGCCGGCTCGCTGGAGATCGGCACCACGCTCAAGCACGTGGCGGAGATGCTCGTGCCGCAATTCGCCGACCACTGCTTCATCGATCTGTTCGCCGGTGACCAGCTCATCCGCCGGGTGCAGCGGCATGCGAACAACTGGGTGCCGCCGCCGGGTACCTGGGCCCAGGTGGGCGAGCAGATTCACTATCCGGAGGGCCATTTCTGCCAGCAGGCGATGGCCCGCCTGGACACGATCGCGATCAACGACCTGGACAGCGGGGACTACCCGGCGCCGAGCGCAGAAAGCATGTCGGCCGCTCGTCAGGCCGGCCTGACATCCGTGATCGCGGCGCCGCTGTACGCGCGGGGCGAGCTGCTCGGCGTCATGAGCCTGGTCCTGTCCCGGCTCACCGATCACGAGAAGCACCACTACGACACGCCCGACCGCGACCTGATCGGCGCGATCGCCAGCCGGGTGGCGATCGCGATCGACAACGCGATGCTGTTCGAGACCGAGCGGCAGACCGCGCTGGCCTTCCAGAAGAGCCTGCTGCCGCAGGCGATCCCGGAGCTTGACGGCCTGGAGGTCGCCTGCAGGTACGTGCCCGCCAAACCGCTTGAGACGCAGGGGCAGGGGATCCAGACTCAGGTCGGCGGCGACTGGTACGACATCATCCCGCTGGCGGCCGGGCGGGTGGGTATCGTCATCGGCGACGTCGAGGGCCGGGGCGCACGCGCGGCGGCGATCATGGGCCAGCTACGGGCCGCGCTCCGGGCGTTCGCCCAGGACGAGAAGTCGCCCGCGGACATCATGCGGAAGCTGGACGAGTGGTGCCGGTCGCTGGCCCCCCCGGACGAGAACGGGGCACAGCTGGCGGGGGACCCGCCCACGTGCAGCTGCATCTACGTGATCTACGACGCGTGGTCACGGGAGCTGACCTTCGCCAACGCGGGTCACGACGCGCCGATGCTGATCAGCGGCGGTCAGGTCCAGCAGCTTGAGTTCTTGCACAAGGGCGTGCTGCTCGGCGTGCGCGGCAAGGGGATCCAGGGCCTGCCCACCTACAAGGAGCAGACGCTCGACATGCCGTCCGGCGCCATCCTGGTGTTCTACACCGACGGGCTGACCGACCGGCGGACCCGGGCCGACGGCTCGGGGCACTACTCCGAGGCCGAGGCGACCGACATGCTGCGGCACGCGGTCCGTGCGGCCGCCGCGAGCGGGGACGCCGACGCCGTGGCGACGGCGGCCGAGTACGCGGTGCCCGGAGACATCGACGACGACATGGCCATCTTGGTGGTGAAGTCGTCGCCCGCCGAGCTAGCCTCGACCGAGCGCACCTTCCCCGCCGAGCCGATCATGGTGTCAGAGGCCAGGCGGCTGGCCGCCCAGACGTTCGGGTCCTGGGGCATGGACGCCGAGCAGGCCGAGCTGGCCTGCCTGCTCGTTTCCGAGGTGGTGACCAACGCGGTCCTGCATGCCTCGATCACCCCGAGCCCGGACCGCAGGCTCGACCTCGACCTCGACCTCGACCTCGAGCCCTTGATCATGCCCGCTCCGGTTACCACTCCGGCCGGGCGGGTCCCGCCCGTTCCCGTGGCTCCGGCCCGGACCCCGGTCCCGCCCGCCCGGGAATTCGCGCTGCGGCTGCGGCGCGGCGCGACCTCGGTGTGGGTGGAGGTATTCGATCCCGACCTCCGGCTCCCCCGGATACGCACCGCGGCAGAGACCGACGAGGGCGGACGCGGCCTGTACCTGGTCGAACAGCTAGCGACCCGGTGGGGTTCCCGGCCGACTCCGGAGGGCAAGGCAGTCTGGTTCGAGATACCGCGCAGCGGCAAACGAGCCTGACGACGGTTTGCTCGGTTAGCCTCAGTGACCGTTGTGCGCGGCGTACAGCATGAGGACGACCAGGACGAAGATAGTAATTGCCCCGGCCCAGTGCTTACCCGAGACACCTAGCTTCATCTTGCCGCGTAGGCGGGTCCAGCCGAACCCGACGAGTACGCCGAGCAGCAACAGCAAGATGAGTCCGGTCATAGCCGCCTCCTGAACCCGCGGTTTTCGCGAACCCAATCTCAGATTACGGCATTGCGCCGCCGGGCGCGACACGCGACTCCGCCACGGCGGCCGGGACGTCCGGACCGCGGAGCGTGTAGCCGATCCCGCGGCGGGTGTGGATGAGCGGCGGCCCGAGCCGGTCGAGCTTGCGCCGCAGGTAACTCACGTAGGTCTCGAGCACCTGCGGCTGGCCGCGGTAGCCGCGACCCCACACGTTCTGCAGCAGCTGGGTCCTGGTCAGCACCTGGCCCTGATGACGCAGCAGGCAGGCTAGCAGCCGGAACTCGGTCGGCGACAGCTCCACCGGCGCCCCGGCCCGGTGGACTGTCCACCGGGCCTCGTCGAGCACCAGGTCACCGCAGCCGAGCGAGGGCGCGGCCACCGGCTGACCAGCAAAGTTCACCAAGAGGTGGGGGCCACGGTCGGGGTGCTTGCGGCCTTCAGGCCGCTTCGGCCGCCCACGTCGGCCGTGGTCAGCGGGGTGAACAGCACCAGCGTGGCGTGCAGCGTCCCGTGTGACCGTGATCCGACGACCACCGCCAGGTCACCGCGGGCCAGTGCGCTGGTGGCCTGCCACGCGTTCTGGGTGAACGTGCTCGGCTGCGGTGCGGGCACGGCGTTGCCCGGCATCGTCGCGGACTGCGCGACCGTCGCCGTGGTCCTGGTCACCGTGACCGTGACGGTGAGGTCGGTGTCGGCCACGTGCACCGACACGGTCTGGGCCACGGGGGCGGGGGTCAGCAGCTGGGCGGCGGCCAGCGGGCTTCCGGCCAGCAGGGTCGTGGCCGGGATCATGTTGCCCGCCGCCATCGCCTGCTGGGTGGCGCTGGTACTGGCGGTCAGGGCCGCCATGCCGGCCGTGCTCGTCGAGACGTTCTGGATATGCGTGCCGCGGGAAAGCAGCCACAGATGCAGCGAGGAGTTAGCCGACTGCAGGATGAGGAACTTCTTCGTGGCCAGGACCACGATGCCGCGCTGCACGTCGAGGGTGCGGGAGGCGTAGGAGGCCTGGCTGAACTGCCGGGCCTGGGTCAGCCGCGCGAGCTGAGCGTAGGCGGACGGCCTGGACTGGCTCCACTGGTTCATGGCCGAGTTGAGCGCCGCGCCTTCGGTGCTGAAGCGAGCCGCGTAAGCGGCGGGCCGGGCGGTGCTGGCGGCTGGCTGGCTGGTGGCCGCGACCGCGACTGCGACCACCGAGCCGACGCCGACCAGGGCTGCGCTCGCGAGACCGATGCGAGTCTTCAGCGACGCCTGGCGGCTTTTCCCGTAACGCTCGCGGGACATCATGGATGCCTCCTTCTGCTTGGACGTGCGCCCGCTTCGCTCGTCCGGTACGTCGGTCCGGGCCTATGGGGTGCTAGGTAGCCAATGGACGGCCCGTTTTGTATCCATGGGTCGAGACTGCCCGGATACGACCCGGGGGGAGGAGGAATCGCGGCGCACGTAAGCAGTACGTTCGCGCCTTCACATGCTTACGGGCGGCTAGCGCACGGTCCCGCAGCGGTGGCGGAGGGAGTTCAGCGCTCGGTTACATTCGTTCCGGCATGGGCACCCCGAGCAGGCCGAGGCCGGTGCTCAGCACGTCATGGGTGAGCGCGGACAGTGCGAGCCGGCTTGCGCGCAGCGAACCGGTTTCCGCCTTCAGCACCGGGCACTGCTCGTAGAACGTGGTGAACAAGCTGGCCACCTCGAAGAGGTACCCGGCCAGGCGATGCGGTTCGGCCGTCTCGCCGACTCCGACCAGGACCGCGCCGAAGGCAAGCAGCCGTAGCGCAAGGGCCCGTTCGGGGCCCGCGGTGATCGCCACGGCCGAGTCGCGGACGTCCTGGACCTCGGCGGCCGGCCCGGCGGCCTGCGCCGCCCGGCGGAAGATCGACCGGATCCGGGCGGTCGCGTACTGCAGGTACGGCCCGGTGTTGCCGCGGAACGAGATCATCCGGTCCCAGTCGAAGACGTACGCGCTCTCCCGCGCGGTGGACAGGTCGGCGTACTTCACGGCGCCGATGCCGACGGCTTCGGCGACCGCGTCAAGCTCGCCGGCGTCGAAGCGAGCGGCCGCGTCGAGCTCGGTCAAGATGCCGCGCGCGCGGTCGACGGCCTCTTGCAGCAGGTCGCTGAGCTGGACGTTGTCTCCAGACCGGGTGCGGAGCCTGTTGCCGTCGGGGCCGAGGACCAAACCTATCTGGGCGTGCTCGAAACGGGTGCCCGGCGGTATCCAGCCTGCCTGCCTGGCCACCGCGAACACCATCTGAAAGTGCAGGGCCTGGTCCGAGCCGACCACGTAGATGGCGCGATCAACGTGCAGCACCTCGACCCGGTACCTGATGGTGGCCAGGTCCGTGGTGGAGTAGTTGTAGCCGCCGTCGCTCTTCTTGATGATGACCGGCATCGGGCCGCCTTCGCGGCCGGTGAAGCCGGGCGGGAAGGCGCACAGCGCGCCGTCGCTGTAGACCGCGATGCCTTGTTCTTCCAGTTGCTTCACCGTGTCGGCGAGCATGTCGTTGTAGAAGCTCTCGCCCTTGATGTCATCGTCGGTCAGCGTGACCCCGAGCCGGCCGTAGATGCCGTGCAGGTACTCCTTGGACGCCTCGACAAGGTCCTGCCACAGCAGCAACGTGGCCGGGTCGCCGCCCTGCAGGTCCACCACCCGCATCCGGGCGCGCTCGGCGAATCCCGGGTCGGAGTCAAACGAGCGCCTGGCCGCCTGGTAGAACCGGTTCGGGTCGGTGCGCAGCAATTCGGCTTCGGGGGATTCCTCGCCCACGTCGAGCAGGTACTCGATGAGCATGCCGAACTGCGTGCCCCAGTCACCGACGTGGTTGTCCCTGATCACCCGGTGCCCGGCGAAGGAAAGGACACGGGCGATGGCGTCGCCGACGACCGTCGTGCGCAGGTGCCCGACGTGCATCTCCTTGGCGATATTGGGCGAGGAGTATTCCACCACGATCGTCTGCGGCTCGGCCGCGGGTGCCAGTCCGCACCTGGCGTCGCCGAGCATGCGGGTGGCCTCGGCGGCTATCCAGTCGTCGCGCAGGGTGAAGTTGATGAAGCCCGGCCCGCTGACCGCTGGCTCGGCGGACAGGTCGGCGACGTCAAGCTGGGCGGCCAGCTCGGCGGCCACCTCGCGCGGCGCGCGGCCCAGCCGCTTGCCGAGCGGGAGCGCCGCATTGGACTGGAAGTCAGCGAAGGAAGAGGGCCGGATCAACGGGTCGGCGTCGCGGTAATCCGGGCCAAACGATTCCACGATGGCATCGTGTACCCGCTGCGCGAGCACCTGCTGAGGATCGGCCATGCCGTAAGCCTAGCGGGGATCGGGACCCGGCCGGCGGCAGCGGCGGCCGGCCCGGCCGGCCGTAACGGGCGGCGGAGAAAGTGCCCGCCGCGGCTGGCGGATCGTCCGGGGCTGAGCCGCTGGGTGATCTTTTCCGTGATCTGGCCGCGGGCCAGGTCGGCGGCGAGCAGGCAGGCGGAGGTGACAGCGCGGGCGGTGCTCGCGCCGTGCGCGATCACCACGGTGCCGCCGAGGCCGAGCAGGACAGCTCCGCCGTAACTCTCCGCGTCCAGCCGCGCGGTCAGTTCCCGCAGCCCCCGGCGTTGCAGGAGCGCGCCGACGCGGGCGGCCGCGGTACCGGTCACGGCGGCGCGGAGCTCGGCCGCGGCGAACCGGATCGAGCCTTCGAGCGTCTTCAGCGCCACGTTTCCGGTAAAGCCGTCGGTCACGATCACGTCGAGGTCGCCGGCCAGCAGGTCGCCGCCCTCCACGTTGCCCGCGAAGCTCAGCGGGAGGGCGCCGTGCGGCGGGTCGCTGGCCAGCAGTTCATGGGCGCGCCTAGTGAACTTGTTCCCCTTCCCCGGCTCCGTCCCGATGGTCAGCAGCCCGACTCTGGGCGCGGCCACGCCGAGGGTCAGCTGGGCGTAAGCCACGCCGAGCTGGCCGAACTGGACGAGCATCTCGGGCTTGGGGTCGGCGGTCGCGCCCGCGTCGATCAGCACCGTCCGGCCGGGACGGGTCGGCAGCACCACGGCGAGGCCGGGCCGCATCACCCCGGGCAGCGGCCGTAGCCGGAGCCGAGCGGTGGCCACGATCCCGCCGGTCGGCCCGGCGGATACCACCGCGGCCGCGTCGCCGCGCCTGACCAGCTGGCAGGCGACCGCCACGCTTGACCGGGGGCGGCGCAGGCTGGCCAGCGCGCCCTCGTCCATGCCCAGGTTGTCCTCGGCCAGCATGACCTGAAGCTCATCCGCGGCGTCCAGCGCGGTCAGCGCCTGGCTCAGGCGCGCCGCGGGCCCGGTCAGCACCACGCGGACCCCATGCTCGCGCTGCGCCGCGAGCGCTCCGGCCACGATCTCGTCGGGGGCATGATCACCGCCCATGGCGTCGACCGCGATGACCGGCCCGGCCGGGCCGAAGCCGCGCGGAAGGCTGTCCGCATGGCTGGGGTCCTCGGGGCCGGGGTCGGTGATCCCCGCGAGTTCCCCCGCACGGCCGCTGGCCTCGCCGCTATCCCCGGTTCGCCGCGGCGAACTGTCAGCTGCCGTGCTCAGCGGGTCACCGGGGTGTGCGGCCAGGCAGAGAGATGATGTCTCATCCTTGGAGTGTCCTTCAACGGAGTATGCCTGTGTGGTGCGCCCATTATGGCCCTGACGAGGAGCTCAGGCCTGGTCGGGCCGCCCGCCATGGGCCGTGAGTAACCACCACGCTGCCCCGCGTCCGCTGCGCTCCGGCGCGCACCCACCAGCTCCGTGGGCAGGATATAACGCACCTGCGGTAACCGAAGTGAGCCGCGCATTCTACGACTAAAAGGCCGCAGAATGGAGCTACCGTCAAAATTGGTGCTTAGAGATCGCTGTGATCCCCCCGAGTATTTCCTGCGAATCACGGCAATTCTCCGGGGGTGAGAATAGTGGTGACGAGCAGCCGGGAAACGGAACCCGTACGACTGGCGGAACGTCAATTAATGAGGCGGCAGTTTGGCAGTAGTGTTTGCCAGCAGCACGGCGTGGGGGTTCGCCGGGGAGCGGGTGGCTTTGGGTATTTAGCGCGTTGAGCGGCAGAGTGGCCGCGGCGCGTCGAACGGAGGGAGAACGCGCTTGACAGACATCAAGCAGGCCGTACCTGCGGCTCGCCCGGCAGGCCGCGGATTTCATGCCTACTCGGCGAAACACCTGGACACGCTCACCCGGCGCGCGGGCTTGCCCCCCGCGGAACGGCTGGCGGTCCGCGCGGTCGCGACCGTGCTTCCGTTCCGGACGAATTCGTACGTCGTGGAGAACCTTATCGACTGGGACGCGGCTCCGGACGACCCGATTTACCGGCTGATTTTTCCCCAGCCGGACATGCTGCCCGCCGCGGACGTGCAGGAGCTCGCGGACATGATCAGCGGCGACGCTTCCGATGCGGAGCTGCGCGCCGTGGCGCACAAGGTCCGGATGCGGCTGAACCCGCACCCGGCCGGCCAGCTGCTGCTGAACGCGCCGGCCCTGGATGGCCGGCCGCTGTCCGGCCTTCAGCACAAGTACCCGGAGACGGTGCTGTTTTTCCCCCGGCAGGGCCAGACCTGCCACGCGTACTGCAGTTACTGCTTCCGCTGGGCGCAATTCGTGGACGAGCCCGAGCTGAAGATGGCCACGGACGACATCGGCACGCTGGTGGCCTACCTCGGCGAGCATCCCGAGGTGACCAGCGTGCTGATCACCGGCGGCGATCCCATGATCATGGGTGAGGCGGTGCTGCGCCGGTACATCGGGCCGCTCATCGACCCGGCGAACGGCCTGGACCGCCTGGAGTCGATCAGGATCGGCACCAAGTCGCTGTCCTACTGGCCGCAGCGGTTCGTCACCGACCCCGACGCCGACGCGACGCTGCGGCTGTTCGGCGAGGTGACGGACTCGGGCCGGACGCTCGCCCTGATGGCGCACTTCTCCCATCCGCGTGAGCTCGAGCCGCTCCTGCTTGACCAGGCGGTGCGCCGGATCAGGAGCACCGGCGCGGTGATCCGCACCCAGGCCCCGCTGATCAGGTCGATCAACGACGACCCGGAGGCGTGGCGCGGCATGTGGCGTACCCAGGTCCGGATGGGCATGATCCCGTACTACATGTTCGTCGAGCGGGACACCGGTCCGCAGGATTACTTCGCCGTGCCGCTGGCCCGCGCGCACGACATCTTCCGCCAGGCCTACCAGGGCGTTTCCGGCTTGGGCCGGACCGTCCGCGGTCCGTCGATGTCGGCCACCCCGGGGAAGGTATGCGTCGACGGAGTGGCCGAGGTGGCGGAGGTCAAGGTCTTCGTCCTGCGCATGATCCAGGCCCGCGACCCTGCTCTGGTAGGACTGCCGTTCTTTGCCCGGTTCGACCCGGCGGCCACCTGGCTCACCGACCTCGAGCCGGTCTTCACCGACCGGTTCCCCTGGGAGCCTGTCCGCTACGAGGCCATCGCGGACGAGCTGTCCGGGCTTCGCTCCAGGGAACCGGATGAGCCGGGCGAACTGATGGTTCCGGCCGGCTGACCCGAGTTCCCTCCGAACCGCCGTGCGATCCTGGCCGGCGGCCCTGCCCCGGATAGCGAGGCAGCAGGCCGCCGGCCAGGTGATGTTACCGCCGGGGCGGGTATGCTCCCGGCATGGATCTGAACGGTACTGCGGCAATTGTTTCCGGCGGGGCGAGTGGCCTCGGCGAGGCCACGGCGCGGGTGCTCGCGGCGGCCGGTGCCACCGTGGTCGTGGCGGACCTGAACGAAGAAGGCGGGAAGCGGGTCGCCGGCGAGATCGGCGGAGTGTTCGCACGTACCGACGTGTCCGACGAGGCCTCGGTGCAGGCGGCGGTGGACACCGCGGCGACCGCCGGGGCTCCGCTCCGGGCCGCCGTCAGCTGCGCGGGCATCGGCTGGGCGGCGCGGACGGTCTCGCGTGATGGCAGCCCGCACGATCTGGCCAGCTATCAGAGGGTCATCGCGGTCAACCTGATCGGTACCTTCAACCTGATGCGCATCGCGGCCGCCGCCATGGCCAGGACCGAGCCGGTTGACGCCGACGGGCAGCGTGGCGTCGTCGTCAACACCTCGTCGGTGGCGGGCATCGAGGGCCAGACCGGCCAGATCGCGTACTCCGCGTCCAAGGGGGGCATCATCGGGATGACCCTGCCGGCCGCGCGGGACCTGTCCGCCGTCGGGGTACGGGTGAACACGATCTGCCCCGGCATCATCGACACTCCCATCTACGGGTTCGCGGAGAACGCCGATGAGTTCAAGGCCAAGCTGGTCGCCCCGGTCGTGTTCCCCAAGCGGATGGGGCGACCTGACGAGTTCGGCCACCTGGTCCGGGTGCTGATCGAGAACGACTACATGAACGCCGAGGTCGTCCGCTTCGACGGCGGGATCAGGTTCCAGCCCAAGTTACGTCCGGCTCTCGCCTGACCTGCGGGGACGTACTCTCAGCGCCCTTCCCGGCCGGGCTGGACAGCATGGAAGCCCCTGGTCAGCTGGCGGATTTCGCGGTCATCGCCGCATCTACCTGGGCTTCGCCGCGCTCCAAGCCGACGCGCCGTGCGTGTCCAGCCCGTATCAGGCCAGACACCAAGATCAGGATGAAAAAGGTCCACTGGGTCCCTTTCGCTGTGGATCCCGTTTCTTGCCGTCACGGCTCTCGTTGTGGGGGCCCAGGGAACAAGCTGCTGTTTCGCCGACTGTGTGCGGGACGAGGGCTGCGCAGATGAACTCGACGACGGTCCGTTTGCCGACGGCGTCGTCATAGAGGTTCGCGTCCCGGCCCTCACGGCGGTGCCACGCGAACCACGACAGTGACTCGTTGACCAGTCGGGCCGCCACCTCTGGATCGGGCATTGGCCGCAGCAGCCCCGCCGCCATTCGCCGTTCCAGATAGCGGCTCAGCTCCTCGT
This sequence comes from Streptosporangiaceae bacterium, assembly GCA_050010815.1. GTDB lineage: Bacteria > Actinomycetota > Actinomycetes > Streptosporangiales > Streptosporangiaceae > Palsa-504. Next base: position 11,739 of record JBEKKH010000126.1, read on the forward strand.
AGATTCCGGCGCGAGCCAGGCCGAACCATGCGGCCTCGAGTGCTGGCATCTCCACCGCGCAGCGCTCGATGACCGCAAATAGCGGCCAGTAGTGCTCTAGGAGGGCGTAACGCTCCTCGATGACCTCTCGTAGTTCCTCGGCGACCTCGGCCGGCTCTTCGGCGACTAGGGCCGCTCGAATGCGGGGCATCTGGACCCGGCGGAGGCCAGCCTCGATCAGTCTGAGAGTCTCACCCTCGCCGGGAGTGGCCAGGGGCAGGATCGGGAGGCGTTCCGAGGACATCTCGAACCAGTGAAGGAAGACCAGATGGAAAAGTGCCTTTTTGGATTCGACGTAGGTGAAGAGGGAGCCCGTCGACATGCCCGCCTTGGCCGCGACGTCGGCCGTCTTGGTCGCGCGGTAGCCGAGACGCCCGAAGTGCTCTGTGGCAACTGCGGCGATCTCCGAGAGGCGGTCACGGGCCGGTACGCGAGGCATAGAGAACAGTGTATACTGAGTGAGTCAGTCAGTCGTGATAGTTCGAGTCGACTCCTAGCGTTAGCCCGACCGGATACCGCGTCTTCCCGAAGGCCATCCACCATAAAAGGAGCCGATCATGTCCTTTCGCTCTCGCAGCCGCTACAGCCCGTTCATCTACGTCCTGATAGGTATCGCTCTGATCATCTTTGCCCTCGCCGACACCACGGCCTCGAGGCTCGTCCTGGTCGTAGGCGGGGTAGCGATCGTGGGGGGCCTCGTCAGAGGGTTCGCTCGCGTGACAGGCCCTCGCCGGGGACAGCAGCACCTGCGCCGCTGACCGGTGAGCGCGGTTGCCGTCGGGAACCCCCGCACAACGTGCCGAGGACTCCGTGGCGGTTGATGCGGTCAGCTTCGAGGTGGCCCCACAGCCACCCGGTCGCAGTACCCGGGCCTCATCGCGAAGAGTTGCCGGCAAGAATGTCCGCGCCGGAGCGGACCTGCTGGCCGCGCACCGGGCGCACCGGGGGTTGGGGACGGGCTCTCGGGCACCCACCCGGCGCAGTTGGCGATCAAGGGTGCCCGTTCGCCGTCTGAAGCTCACCCGCGTCGAGGTCAAGAGCCGGGTCGACCGCCAGCTGGGCCAGGAGGAACCGTGACGGTTGACCAATGAAGTCGTTAAGGAGTATGGGCAAGCTGTGAGGGACGTCCCGAACAAAGGTGCTGATCAGCGCGGATGCGGCGGTGGCGTGACTCATTTCCGGCCCAAGTAGGCTGGTCGGGGCACGGAACCGTAACAACCCCGATCTTTTGGCGGCACGCATGGGCGGAATTACCGGCTGCCTGGCGCTGGCAGACGGAGCAGGCCCGGACACCGAGTGGGTGGGCCGTGCCGCCGTGCGTATCGCCCACCGGGGACCCGACGATCAGGGGTTCTTCGCCGACACCGATCTGGCTCTCGGCTCCGGGCGGCTGGCGGTCATCGACTCGTCCCCGGCCGGGCACCAGCCGATGCAATCGGCCGACGGCCGCTACGTGATGGTCTTCGACGGCGAGCTCTACAACTATGTCGAGCTGGCCCAGCGGCTGGCGGCCCGCGGGGTCCAGCTGCGCGGCCGGTCGGGTGCTGAGGTCCTGATCGAGCTGTATGCCTGGCTCGGCAAGGACGTCGTGCGCCAGCTCAGGGGCATGTACGCCTTCGCGATCTGGGACCGGCGTAACCGCGAGCTTTTCTGTGCCAGGGACCCGTTCGGCATCAAACCGTTCTTTTACGCGCTGACCACCGGCGGTCACCGGCCCAGGTCAGGACCCCAGCTCAGGTTCGCCTCCGAGCGCAAGGCGCTGGCCGACGCCGGCGAGGTGACCGCGATCGACCCGGACGCCCTGCGCCGCTACCTGTCGTTTCAGTACGTACCGGCGCCGGCCACGCTGGTGCCGCCGGCCCGGTCGCTGCCACCCGGGCACGTGCTGATCGCGCGGCCCGGCGGCCGGGTTGACGTCTTCAGGTACTGGCGCCCGGAGCTGCGGCCCGCCCGGTCTCCCTCCTCGAGCTCGCCGGAAAAGATCCTGGCCGCGATCCGCGACTCGGTGGCCGTGCACCTGCGCAGCGACGCGCCGGTGGGCGCGTTCCTGTCCGGTGGGGTGGACTCGGCCACCCTGTGCGCGCTCGCGGCGGAGGTCGTTCCCGACCTGCTGACCTTTACCGTCGGCTTCGAGCGCGCGGGCTACAGCGAGATCGACGACGCGATGGCGACGGCCGCGGCGCTCGGCGTGAAGTCCGTTCCTTACGTGATCAGCCGGGAGGAGTTCGTCGCCAGCCTGCCCCGGATCATCTGGCACCTCGATGACCCGATGGCGGACGCGGCCGCGGTCCCGCTGTGGTTCGCGGCCCGAGAGGCGCGCAAGCATGTCAAGGTGGTGCTGTCCGGCGAGGGCGCGGACGAGCTGTTCGGCGGCTACGGCGTCTACTACCAGCCCGGCATGGTCCGGGCCGGGAAGGCGCTGCCGAGCTGGGGACGCGCGACAATCAACCGGGTCGCCTCCGAGCTGCCGCCCGGCGTCAGGGGGAAGGGCCTGCTCAACCGGACCTCGACCCCGTTGCGGCGGCGCTACATCGGCAACGCCTACGTCTACCCGGCGGCCCAGGCGCGCCTGCTGGTCAGGCGCGGGAACGGCAGCGAGTTCGACGTGACCGACCCGGTGTACCGGCAGGCCGCCGAGGCCGGCCTGGACGACGTCGCCACCATGCAGCTGGTCGACGTCAACACCTGGCTGCCGGGCGACATCCTGGTCAAGGCGGACCGGATGACCATGGCGCACGGTCTCGAGCTGCGCACGCCGTTCCTGGACCGTGAGGTGCTCGCCGTCGCCGCGCGGCTGGCCCGGGTGGAAAAGACCGCCGCCGGCACCACCAAGTTCGCGCTCCGGGAGGCCATCAACGACCTGCTGCCTCAGGCCGCGGCGGAACGGCCCAAGCTCGGTTTCCCCGTACCGCTCGGGCACTGGCTCCGCGGCGGCATGTATGGTTTCGCCGAGGAGGTTGTCCGGACGGCGCAGACCGGTCAATGGCTGAACCAAGGCGCGGCGCTCGACATCCTTCATCGCTTCCGGGCCGGTGATCCCACGGTGACCTGGCGGCAGGTATGGCTGCTCGTCGTGTTCTCGCTGTGGCACCAGATCTACGTGGAACGCGTGTACGACCCGGTGGCTCTCGGCTGGGAAGCCCCGGCCATCGGATGACTTTGCATAAGACACAAGGACACCAGTGACAAGCCCCAGGATCAGCGTTGTAGTGGCGTTCTTCAACAACGAGGACGATCTCGCCGACTGCCTGGACTCGATCGCCGCCCAGACCTATCCCGACATCGAAGTGATCATGGTCGATGACGGGTCGGCCGACGGCAGCGCCGACATCGC
>JBEKKH010000127.1:0-15029 GCA_050010815.1 Streptosporangiaceae bacterium
GCCACGTAGGTGGTGAACATGGCCATCCCGCCCTGGGCGTAGTTCAGCAGCCGGGTGCCCCGCCAGATCAGCACGAGGGACAGCGCCACCGCGGCGTAGATCATCCCGAAGACGATCCCGCTGAGCGTGAACTGAAGGAACTCGACCACTGGCATGCTCTCCTATGAGTGGCTAGAACCCGAGGTAGTGATGACGTAGGGCGACGTCGGCGGCCAGCGTCCGGGCCTCGGCGGAGGCGACGACCCGGCCCAGGTTGAGCACCACGCCGTGGTCGGCGATGGCCAGGGCGCCGCGGGCGTTCTGCTCGACCAGGACGATGGTGAGGCCGTTCTCCCGGCTGAGCTGGACCACCAGGTCCATGACCTGCGCCATGACCCTCGGCGCGAGGCCCAGCGAAGGCTCGTCGAGCAGCAGCACGCGGGGCCGCGCGAGCAGGGCCCGCGCGATGACCAGCATCTGCCGCTCCCCGCCGGACAGCGTCGAGGCCAGCTTGCGCCTGCGGTCGGCCAGCGGCCGGAAGCGCTCGTAGGCTTCGTCGAGCGCGGCCGCCCGGTCCGCCCGCGAGTGGCCGGGCACCCCAGGCGTCCGCCGCAGGCCGCCGCGCCAGCTCATCATGCCGATCCGCAGGTTTTCCTCGACGGTGAGCTCCGCGATCACGCCCTGCCCTTCCGGCACGTGCGCGACCCCGGCCCTGACCATCTGCTCGGGATTACGGCCGGCCAGGTCGGCCCCGCCGAGCACGACGCGCCCCCGGCGGGGCTTGATCATGCCGCTGATCGCGCGCAGCAGCGTCGTCTTGCCCGCCCCGTTCGCGCCGAGCACCGCCGTGATCGCCGCTGTGGCCGCCGAGATGCTGACGCCGTCCAGCGCGGTGACCCCGCCGTATCCCGCGACGAGGTCCTCGATGGCCAGGGCCGGCCCGTCCCCGCCGCTATTCATCGGCGGGACCCGTGCTGGTGCCGAGATAGGCGGCGGTCACGGCCGGATTGTCCTGGACCTGGCGCGGCGTGCCCGTGGCGATCACCTTCCCGAAGTCCAGGACCGTGATCGAGTCGCAGACGGACATCATCAGGTCCATGTGATGCTCCACCACCACCACGGATCCCTCGGTAGCAAGGTCGCGGATGAGGGCGCCGAGCTCGGCCAGTTCGCTCTCACCCAGGCCGCTGGCCGGCTCATCGAGCAAGATCAGGCTGGGCTTGGCCACCAGCGCCCGGGCCAGCGCGACCCTCTTCCGCATGCCGTAGGACAGCTCGCCGGGCCGGGCGTCCGCGACGTCGGCGGCCCCGACCCGTTCCAGGGCCTGCCGGGCCGCCGCCCGCAGCGCGCGTTCGTCACGGCCGGCCCGCGGCAGCGTGAGCAGCGCGGACCAGAATCCCGCCGAGGCCTGGCTGGTCGCGCCGACCATGACGTTCTCAAGCGCGGACAGGCCGCCGTACAAGCCGACGCCCTGCAAGGTCCGCGCCACGCCGAGGCCGGCTAGCCGGTGCGGCCTGACGTTGTGCCGGCGGCCGCCGAACAGGACCTGTCCGTCGTCCGGCCGGGTAAAGCCGCACAACACGTTGAGGAGCGTGGTCTTACCGGCGCCGTTCGGCCCGATGACGCCCATGACGTGACGGGGCGGGACGGCCAGGGACACGGCGTCGAGCGCGGTCAGCCCGCCGAAACGGACGGTCACGTTCTCGACCTCGAGCACTGAACCGGGATTCATAACAGGTTTTCCTCGCCGCTAGGAGCGGGATGTTCCGGCATGAATCCTCATTCAAAACTGGTCTCGGATGGTGAGCAAGCGCGGAACGAACTTGGCATCGTTTCGTAACTCAACCGCAATACGATTTCCGGATGGCCGCCCTGACCCATTCCGAGGCGCAAGAGCGTGCCCGGCTTATCGCCGTATCCGGGTACCACGTCGATCTCGATCTCACCGGCGGCGGCGAGGTGTTCGGGTCGGTCACCGTCGTCCGGTTCGGCTGCCGGGCGCCCGGTGCGAGCACGTTCGCCGAGGTCAAGCCGGCCCGGCTGCGCCGGGTGGTGCTCAACGGCCGGGACCTGGATCCGCGGACCCTGGACGGGAACCGGCTGCCGCTCTCGCAGTTGCAGGCCGCCAACGAGCTGCGGGTCGAGGCAGACATGCCGTACTCCCGGACCGGGGCGGGCCTGCACCGCTTCACCGACGATGCCGACGGCGAGACCTACCTCGCGGTGCACGCCGGACTGGACGACGCGCAGCGGGTGTTCGCCGCCTTCGACCAGCCGGATATGAAGGCAGGCATCGCCACGACGGTCAGGGTGCCCGCGCACTGGACCGTCGTCGGCAACGGCCTGGCCCGGCAGGCCCGGCCGGGATGGTGGGAGGTGGCAGCCACCCCGCCCATGTCCACGTACCTGTTCACGGTCGTGGCAGGTCCTTTTCACAGCGTCAGGTCCCATCATCGCGGCATCCCGTTCGGCCTGCACGCCCGGCAGTCGATGGCCGGGCACCTGCGCCGCGATGCCGAGGAGATCTTCGCCATCACCCGGGCCTGTTTCGACCGGTATACCGAGATCTTCGCCGAGCCCTATCCCTATGACTCCTATGACCAGGCGTTCGTCCCCGAACTCGAGGCCGGGGCGATGGAGAACCCCGGCTGCGTCACCTTCCGGGACGAGTTCCTCCTCCCGTCCGCGGTGACCAGGGCCGAGCGGCAGACGCGCGGCGTGGTGATCGCGCACGAGATGGCGCACATGTGGTTCGGCGACCTGGTCACCATGCGCTGGTGGAACGACGTGTGGCTGAGCGAGTCGTTTGCCGAGTACATGGGCTTCCAGGTCCTGTCCGAGGCGACCGAGTTCACCGCGACGTGGACCGACTTCGCCCTGGCCCGCAAGCCCCGCGGCTACGACGCGGACCAGCGCCCCAGCACGCACCCGGTGGCGCCCGAGCCGCAGGAGGTACCCGACACTGACGCGGCACGTTCGGCCTACGACGACATCTCCTACGCCAAGGGGGCCTCGGCGCTGCGCCAGCTCGTGACCTGGCTGGGCTGGCCGGCGTTCCTGGCCGGCGTCAACGACTTCCTCACGCGGTACCGCTTCGGCAGCGCCGACCTGGCCGACCTGCTTGACTGCCTGAGCCGGGCGTCCGGCACGGACGTGCAGGAATGGGCCGGGCGCTGGCTGGGCACGGCCGGCGTGGACACGCTCACGGTCGGCCGCCCGGGACCGGCCGCCCGCGCCTGGTCGATCGGTCACCGCGGCGGCCGGCCGCACCGCATCTGGCTCGGGGTCTACGACGGGGACGAGGCCGCCGGGCTCTCGCTGCGCGCCCGGGTGCCGGTCCTCGTGCCGGCCGACGCTGACGATGTGACGCTGCCGCCGGCGGCCATCGGTCCCGAGCCTGCCCTCGTGCTGCCGAACGACGGTGATGCTAGTTACTGCAAGATCAGGCTGGATCCGCGGTCCCTGGCCGCGCTGACCGCGTCGCTCGGGCGTATTGCCGATCCGCTGAACCGGGCGGTGGCCTGGAACGGCGTGCGTGATCTGGTCCGCGACTCCGAACTCGCGCCGCAGGAATACGTCACCCTCGCGGTCAGGCACCTGGCCGCCGAGACCGACCCATCGATCACCGGGCAGGTGCTCGCCTACGCTCGCTGGACGGTCGCCGACCGCTACCTGCCGCCGGGCCGGCGAGGGTCGGCGCTGACCGCCCTGGCCGGCCTGAGCCAGCTGCTGCTCGCCCGGCGGGCCGGCGAGGATACCGACGGGCTGCGGCTGATCGCGGCCCGAACGCTGATCGACTGCGCGTCCCGGGCCGACGACATCGCCGCGCTGCGGTCCTGGCTCGACGCCGGCCGGCTACCCGGCGGTCCCGACCTGGATTCCCGGCTCCGCTGGCAGATACTGCTGCGGCTGGCCGTGCTCGGCGCCCTCGACGCCGCCTGGCTTGACCTGGAGGCCAGCGCGGACGCGACCGCGGCCGGCCGGCTCAGCGCGGCGCGATGCCGGGCCGCGCGGCCCGGCCCGACCGCCAAGCAGACGGCCTGGACGGCCATGTTCGGCGACCGCGCCGCCACCGGGTCCGGTTATCAGCTGGCCGCGACCGCCCAGGGCTTCTGGCAACCCGATCAGGCGGAGCTGCTGGCCCCCTACGTGTCCCGCTACTTCCCCGCGCTCGCCGAGGTGGCCGGCCGCGGCGACACGGACCTGGCCCGGGTGCTGGGCCAGCACGGCTTCCCCCATCACGCCGTCGACGCCGCTACCCTGCGGGCCGGCGAGGAATGCCTGGCCGGCGGTGACCTGCCCGGATCGCTGGCCCGTCTCCTCGCCGATCAGCTCGCCGACCTGAGCCGCTCCCTCCAGGTGCGCAGCGCTGGATCGCGCTGATGGCTAGCGCGCAGGCCGCCATCAGCGCGATCCAGGGCCATTGCGGCCCGCGAGAGAGCAGCCACGTCAGCAGGAGGGGCGCGGCGGCCTGGCCAAGGCTCCAGGACAGCTGGAATGCCGCCATGTGGCGGCCGGAGGCGTTCGCGGGCGCGATGTCGACGACCAGGGCGTTGATGGTGGGGCCCTGCAGCACCTCGGCCACGGTGAAGGCGACGATGGCGGCCAGCAGGACGGTCACCAGCAGCGGGTGCGGCGTGATCGTCAGCGCCCAGAACAGCAGGAGCGCCGCCGCGTAGCAGCCGGCCGCGGCCTGCAGCACCCGCTCCGGGCGGTAGCCCCTGACGCGCCGGGTCGTGGCGGTCTGCAGGATGACCACCAGCACGGTGTTGACGGTGAACAGCGCGCCGGCGAGCCATGCGGGCAGGCCGAGGACCCTGGTGATGTACACCGCGAGCAGCACGGTCAGGACGCTCAGGCAGAGCACGAATGCGACGTTCACGCCGGCTACCAGGACCAGTGCCCGATCGCGGAGCAGATGCCGGTAGGTGCCCCCCGCGGTCCCCTGGTACGAAGGCGGCGTGTCGTGCCGGTCTGTCCGCGGATCACCTTCCGCGGGCGGTCTCCAGCGCAGGACCAGCGCTGCGGCCAGCAGGAAGCTGGCGGCGTTGACCGCGGCGAGCAGGAGGTAGGCCCATCGGCTTCCGGCGCTGACGGCGACCGCGCCGAGGATGCCGCCGAGGCCGTAGCCGGCGTTGCGGATCGTGGCCTGCATGGCGAACCAGCTGCCCCGCTCCGCTGGCCGGGCGATGACCGCGACCAGCGCGCGGGTGGCCGTCCAGAAGGTAGCCTGGCCGACGCTGGCGACCAGCGCGGCCAGGATGAGCTGCCACAGCGAGCCGACGAAAATGTAGCCCGTGAACGCGAGCACGCTGAGCAGGTTTCCCGCAGCGATCACCCGGCGCGGGCCGAACCGGTCAAGAAGCGGGCCCACCGCGACCGGAGTCGGCAGGGCAACGAGATAGGCCGCGGTCAGGCCTGCGCCGATGAGCGTCAGCGGCAAAGCGGTCGTGTGCAGGAAATACAAGACGGCAAACGGCAGGAACAGGCCGGTGCCGATGCTGTCCACCGCCATGGCCGCGACCAGGCTGCCCCGGCCGCGAACGGCGGGCAGCCCGAGCCGGGCTCGCCACGCCTGCCCCGAACCATCGCCCATAACCTATATAGGTATCACACTATATTGAGAATGGACTATGCTCTGGATATGGGCGACACGGATCAGGACGTGACCCGGCTGCGGGCGCTGGCGCATCCGGTGCGCCTGGGCATGATGCGGCGGCTCGCCGAGCGACCGGAAACATGCGCGTGCGACTTCACGGACGTGTTTTCCGTCAGCCAGCCCACGATCAGCCAGCACCTCAAGGTGCTGCGCGAAGCCGGGCTCGTGCGCACCCGGCGCAGGGGGACACAGATCTGCTACTCCATCGACAACGATGCCCTGCGCGCGCTCAGTGACGAGATTTCCGCGCTAAGCCAATCCGCACAGCTCAGAATTCTGATCGGCCAGTAAGCCAAGGGACACCCGGCCCGCCAAAGCCCGGTTCCACCGCGGAAATCACGCTGGGCGGGGACGCGAACGCGGGGGCGGACGGCCGGGACGGTTGGGACCAAGGCCGTCAACTTCAGTTAATCATCTGGGTACATCCGGCCCGGCTTGACGTAGCCGAAGAACGAGCGCTTCTTGATGAGCGCGGCCACCTCGTCGGGGACCATGGTCTCCCAGGACTCGTCGTTCACCGCGATTCTCCGCAGCACGTCCCGGCTGAAGATGGACAGGTACTCGGGACAGTAGTTGTCGAGGTTCACGAAGCTGCCCCGGCCGGCCAGATAGTCGTAGAGCGGCTGGATCTCCGGCTGGACCTTGATGTCGTCCGCGGTCTTCAGCTCGTCGTCGGTCCCCGGCCGCAGCGGGTAGACGTAGAGCTTGAGGCCGTTCTTGAACAGCCGCCCGAAGCTTTCCAGGATCCCGCCGGGCAGCTGCGCGTGGTTCTTCTCGTCGAACAGGTCGATGAGGCTCGGCACGCCCATGACGATGCCGATCCGCTCGGTCGTCCGTTCGCCGATATAGGCGGCCAGGCGGTAATAGTCGAAATAGTCGGTGATCAGCACCGTCTCGCCGCAGGCGGCGAGCAGTTCGGCCCGGGCCAGGAAGTCCCGCCGGTCGACTTCCGCCGCTCCGCCCGCGAGCAGGTTGCGCATGGTGATCTCGGTGAGCGCCAGAATCGTCTTGCCCGCTACCGCCGGGTCCTCGGCGAACTTAGCCTTCGCCGTTTCGAGCATGTCCAGGTTCACGTACGTCGGGGGCCGGAAGCTGCCCCGCTCGACCAGGACCGCCTTCTTGCGCAGCACCTCGCTGGGCTGCAGGACCTCGCGGTCAGGACCGAACATGGCCACGCCGCTCAGCCCGAGCTGCACCAGCTTGAGCGCCATCAGCCGGTTGTCCACGCCGCGGAACTCGATGCCCCGGAACTGGATCATGTCGATCTCGATGCGGCCCGTGGTCAGCCGGTCAAGCAGGCTCTCGATCAGCCGTTCCGGCTCATGGTGCTCGAAGAACGCGCCGTAGAGCAGGTTCACCCCGACGATGCCGAGCGCCTCTTGCTGCAGCCAGGCCTCGATGTCCAGCATCCGCACGTGCATCACGATCTGGCTGGGCTCGTCGTGGGCCTGTGCCTGGAACTTCACGCCCATCCACCCGTGGCACTCGTTCCCGCCCCGGAAGCTGCGCGCGACCACCGTGTCGGCGAACGCGAAGAACGAGGTCGAATCGCCGCGCTCGTCACCGAGCCGGTCGACGTTGAGCTGGAACTCCTTGTCGAGCATGCCTTGCAGCCGCCCGACCGAGACGTACCGCTCCGCCTTGCCGTAGACGGCGTCGCTGACCGCCATGTCGTAGGCCGAGATCGACTTAGCGACTGTTCCCGCGGCGCCGCCGACCCGGAAGAACCAGCGCACGACCTCCTGGCCCGCACCGATCTCCGCGATCGTGCCGTACCAGCGCGGATCCAGGTTGATGCGCAGAGCCTTCTGATGGGTGTCGGTTTGCTGGGCGCCCGCCATAAGCTCACTCATGCGTCTCCCTGACTGCTCGCACTGCCGCTAGTGGATTGCGGCAGGTCCAGGGCGGCGGCGGCCCAGCACTACCACCAAACGCTGGGATTGTACTAATTCCGCGCCGTCCGCCGCCAGTTACATGGTGAGTACGACCTTGCCTACCACCTGACCTGCTTCCAGGGCGCGGTGGGCGTCGGCCGCCTGCGCCAGCGGGAACGTGGCGCCGACCTCGACGCGCAGGTCACCTACGTCGAAATGCCCGGTCCGCCCACCGCCGTCATCAGCACCGCTCGCATGCCCACCATCATCGTCTGCGCGGCCCCGGCGGTGCTTCCCGGGCCCCGGCGGTGCGCGGTAACGTTCCCGGAACGGTGCTGGCGTAGCGTCCGGGCATGGGCAAGGGTAGGTCGCCGGCGGCCTGGACGACGGTGCTCGGCATGCTGGCGCTGGCGTCATTCGCGGCCATGATCCCGCTGTGCCTGCTGTCACATCAGGTGGCCAACGGGGTGATAGCGGCGGTGATCGGCGCCCCCTGCGCGGCGATCGGGGTCGTGGTCACCCGGCGCCAGCGGGCCAACCCGCTCGGCTGGCTCTTTCTCGTGATCGGCGTGTGCTTGTTCCTCAGCACCGACGGCGGAGGCTACGCCTGGCTTGCCTACGGCCACGGGCATCGTCTTCCCTTCGGCCCGGTGGCCGTGTCGCTCGCCCAGATCTGGGGTCCAAGCCTTGCGCTGCTCGGCGTGCTGGTCCTGCTGTTCCCGGACGGCAGGCTGACCTCGCGGTTCTGGCGGTGGACGCTGTGGGTCTATGGCGTCCTGTTCGCAGCGGAGCTCGTCGCCACCGCCGTGGCGATCGCCGGCGCCCTCGCCGCCCGCCCGGTCCGCGTCGACCGCACCGGCGGCCTGACCGCCGTCGACCATCCCACGGGCTGGTACAGCGCGGTCCAGGGCCCGCTGGTCGGCGCCATCGTGCTGCTGTCCCTGGCCTTCATCGCGCGCCAGGCGCTGAGCTGGCGGCGGGCGGCCGGGGAACGGCGCCAGCAGCTGAAGTGGCTGGCCAGCGGGGCCGCCGTCACGATCGCCTGCCTGGTCCTGGGGGGAACCTGGGGTTCGTCGAACGGTCACATCACGGTGCTGGTCGTGATCGGCAACATCGCATGGCTGGGCGTAGCCGCGCTGCCGGTGTCCATCGGCGTGGCGATCCTGAAGTACCGGCTCTACGAGATCGACCGGATCATCAGCCGGACGCTGGCCTACGCGATCGTCACCGGCCTGCTGGTCGGGGTGTACGCGGGACTGGTCCTGCTGGCCACCGAGGTGCTCCAGTTCCACGGGCCGGTGGCGGTGGCCACGGCCACGCTGGTCGCCGCCGCGTTGTTCAGCCCGCTGCGGCGGCGGGTGCAGCATGTGGTGGACCGCAGGTTCAACCGGGCCAGGTACGACGCGGAGCGCACGGTGGCGGCGTTCGCGACCCGGCTGCAGGACACCGTGGACGCGGACGCCGTGCGCGGCGATCTCACCGCCGTGGTGAGTGCCGCCCTTGAGCCGGCTCACGTGTCGATCTGGCTCGGTCAGTGACAGCATTGACCCGTGAGCAATCTGGTCGATGTCGTGGAGGCCCGCAAGACGGCCATCGGCGATGGCACCGAAGTACGCCGGCTGCTGCCGCAGCGGAAGCTGCGCACCGTGGGCGCGTGGTGCTTCCTTGACCATTACGGGCCCGAGGAAGTCAACCGGGGCCCCGGCATGCGGGTCCCCCCGCATCCGCATACCGGCCTGCAGACCGTCAGCTGGCTGTTCCAGGGCCTGATGCTGCACCGGGACAGCCTCGGCAGCAGGCAGCTGGTCAGGCCGGGCGAGCTCAACTTGATGACGGCCGGGCGGGGCATCGCGCACGCGGAGGAATCGGCGGCCGGACGACCCCCGCTGCTGCACGGCCTGCAGCTGTGGATCGCACTGCCGGAATCCCAGCGGCACGCCGCGCCGTCGTTCGCCCACCACGCCAGCCTTCCCGTGCTGCGCGAAGCCGCAGCCAGCGTGACCGTGGTCATCGGCGAGTACCGGGGCGAGCGCTCGCCGGCCGAGGTATTCAGCCCGCTGGCCGGGCTCGAGGTGGCGGTGCCCGGCGGTGACGATTTCATGCTGCCGGTGCGGGAGGACTTCGAGTACGGCGTGGTCGCGGTCGACGGCTCCGCCGTGGTGGCGGGCGCGCTGATCGCGCCCGGCCTGCTCGCGTACCTGCCGGCCGGCCGGTCGCAGATCCAGCTGTCACCCGCGGGCGGGCGCAGGCTGGCCCGGTTCTTCGTGATGGGCGGCGTCCCGTTCGGCGAGCGCCTGCTGATGTGGTGGAACTTCGTCGCGCGCTCGGGTGAGGAGATCGCGCAGGCCCGTGCGGACTGGGCCGCCGGACGGTTCGGCGAGGTCCGGGGCTACCCCGGTGATCCGCTCACGGCGCCGCCGCTGCCCGGCGTCCCGCTCAAGGCCCGCTGGGCTGACCCACGGCCTCGATGACGACGCTCACCGTCCGGCCGACCATGCCTCGCTTCCGCATGACCCCGAAACTGGTGCGGTCCAGGCGGGCCGTGGCCAGGAACCGGACGGACCCGGGCACCTCGCTATCGGCCCGGGCGCCGCTGACCCTCACCTGTGCCGGGACCGGCGTCCCGTGTGCGGTCACCGAACCGGTCACCAGCCAGTTCGCGCCGTCCGGACGGGCGCCCTGGCCGGTAAAGACGATCTCGGGAAAGCCCCCGGCATCCAGCAGCCCGGGCGAGAGGACGTCGGCGTCCCTGGTCGCATTCCCGGAGGCGTAGCTGCCCGCGTCGATGGTGGCCCGCACGCTGGATTCGCCCGGATCCGCGGCGATGCTCACCTGCCCGCTCTTCAGCCGGAAGGTTCCGTGCACCGTGAACAGGCCGAACATGGCCTTGACGTCGGCGCGGACGATGGTCAGGGCCGGATCGAGCGCATAGCTGCCTGGCGGCGGCGCAGCGGCCGGGGAGGCCTCTGCGGCGGGCTGAGTCATGGCGGGTTACTCCTCAGGGGGGCCGGGTGGGGAAAGTACTACGGAACGGGATATCGCGCAACGCGCTATGCCGATGCGAATCGCGCGGCCTGCGGTTACGCTCGGGCCTCATGGCAGCAGATCAGCAGGGCGGAGCGCAGCGGCCAGCGGGAATTCGTGACGTTGCCCGCAAGGCCGGCGTATCGGTCGCCTCGGTGAGCTTTGCCCTGAACGGCCAGCCAGGCGTCGCGAAAGATACCCGCCGGCGCATCCTGGCGGCCGCGGCCGAGCTCGGATACCGGGCTAATCCGCAGGCCCAGGCGTTGCGGCGAGGACGCACGACCACCTACGGCCTGGTCATCCGCAACTTCAGCAATCCCTTCTTCCTCGAGGTGCTGACCGGAGCCGAGCGGGCGGCGGGTGAGGCGGGGGCCACCTTGCTGCTGCTTGACTCGCACTACTCGACGGAACGCGAGCGCATGCTGGTGCAGGAGATGGCGGCGCAGCGGCTGGCCGGGCTCGCCATCGCCCCGGTCGGGAACGGCGACTCCGTGCGACTCTGGCAGCAGTTGCGTCCCGGCACCCCGGTGGTGACGCTCAACGCCTCCCTGGAGGGCATCACCGGCGTGTCACGGGTGTATCCCGACAACGCGGCGGGGGTGGAGCTGGCCATGGGCCGGCTCGCCGAGCTTGGTCACGCGTCGGCCGCCTTCCTGTCCGCGCCGCGCGGCATGGCGGCGGACACGGACCGGCTGCGCTATTTCCGGCGGCTGGCGCGCCAGCTCGGGATTCGGCCGACCATCGTGTACTCGCCCCTCACGATCACCGACGTACGCAAGGCCACCGCGACGCTGCTGACCCGCCGCGAGGCTCCCACGGCGATCATCACCAACTCCGACTACACGGCGCTCGGCATTTACAAGACCGCCCATGATCTGGGCCTGCGCATCGGCCCCGACGTGTCGGTCATCGGCCATGACGACCTGCCCACCTCTGAACTGCTCGATCCGCCGCTGGCGACCATCCGCATCGACGGCCAGGCGATGGGCCGGGCGCTGATGGCGCGGCTGCTCGACCCGGACCCGCCCGCCGACTACGTTGCCCCGGTGAAACTGGTCGAGCGCGCCTCGCTGCAGGCACCGGACAATTTCCGTTCACCGAGTGTTCTCCCGGCTCAGTGCGACAACTCGGTAACGTCGCTTGACACCCCTCGCGCGGCTGTGTGAGCATTCGAACGCTAAACGTTTTAGGTGCGTTTATCCTGCACTCTCAGCTGGGGGATAAGTGGGTCGGTAGACCTCCTCGGTAACGCCGCCCGGGAGCCTTTCGGGCCGCCGTTGATCCACTTCGGGACAGGGAAAGCTTTCAGGAGGCAATAGTGAGATTGTCATATCGATGTGCGGCCGCCGGAGTCGTGGCCGCGGCGTTGCTCGCAGCCGGCTGCTCGTCGAGTTCCTCCTCGGGCGCAAGCGGCGGGGTCAACTGGGCCAACGAGACCTCCGCTTCGGCCGGGGGCGGCATGAGCACGCTGGTCAAGGCGGCCAAGGCCGAGGGCACGCTCAACGTCATCGCGCTCCCGCCGACGTGGGCCAACTACGGCGCGATCATCTCGGACTTCACCAAGACCTACGGCATCAAGGTCAACTCCACGCTGCCTGACGGCACCAGCCAGCAGGAAGTGGACGCGGTAAAGACCGAGAACGGCACGTCCAAGGCACCTGACGTCATGGACATCGGCATGGCGGTCGCCCTGGCCAACACGAGCCTGTTCGCCCCGTACCAGGTCAGCACCTGGAGTTCCATCCCGTCGGCCCAGAAGGCGTCCAACGGCCTGTGGGTTCAGGACTACGGCGGCTACATGGCCGTCGGGTACTCCAGCAAGTTCGGGACGATCACCTCACTGAACGATCTGCTCAGCCCGAAGTTCAAGAACGCGGTCGCGCTGAACGGCAACCCGACCGCGGCTAACGCGGCCCTGAACGGCGTGATGATGGCCAGCCTGGCCGAGGGCGGCTCGGCCGGCAGCATCGCGGCGGGCGTGTCCTTCTTCTCCAAGCTCAAGGCGGCCGGAAACTTCTCCCCCGTATCGGCGACCGGGGCCACGATCAAGGCGGGCACGACTCCGGTCGTGTTCAACTGGGATTACCTCAACCTGCCGAGCTACGTGGGCGTGACGAACTGGAAGGTGTTCATCCCGGCGAACGCCGTCCTGGGCGGGTACTACGCGCAGGCCATCAACAAGAACGCGCCGCACCCCGCCGCCGCCAGGCTGTGGGAGGAGTTCCTGTACTCCCAAGGCGCGACGGGCGGCCAGAACCTCTGGCTCCAGGGCGGCGCCCGGCCGGTGGAGCAGTCGGCCATGGCCTCCAACGGCAGCATCGACTCCAGTGCGGCCTCCCTGCTGCCCGCGGTCACCGGGACCCCGACGTTCCTCACCCCCTCCCAGGCCACCGACGCCGCGAACTACCTGGCGACGAACTGGGCGAAGGCCGTCAGCTAGCGAGGGAACGTGGCTGCCGCTGCGACAAACCAGACCGGCGCCCGGCCTGCACGGGCCGGGCGCCGGCTTTCCGCCCCCGCCTGGGTCGGTACCGTCCCGTTCCTCGCATACGTCGCGATCTTCCTGCTGTGGCCGACCGGGATCGTGGTGGTCGATGCGCTCAAGAATCCGACCGGTGCCTGGGCGTTCGCCAACGTCACCGAGCTCGGCAACTCGCTGGTCCGCGGCTACTTCATCGGCTCGTTCAAGCTGAGCCTGCTCTCGTCGGTAGCAGGGGCCGTGCTGGGCGCTATCCTGGCGTACGCCATAGCGTCGGGAAACCCGGACGGCGTGGTGCGCAGGCTTTACCTGGCCGGCTCCGGTGTTCTCGCGCAGTTCGGCGGGGTCACGCTGGCGTTTGCGTTCCTGGCGACTATCGGCCCCGTGGGGCTGCTGTTCCACGCCAGCTGGTACTACGACTTCCCGTGGGGTATCGGGCTGATCTACACCTATTTCCAGATCCCGCTGATGGTGCTGGTCTTCCTGCCCGCGATCGACGGGGTGAAGGTCCAGTGGCGAGAGGCGTCGGAGAACTTGGGCGCGTCCGCGTGGCAGTACTGGCGCTACGTCGGCGGGCCGCTGCTGATGCCCGCTTTCCTCGGTGGCCTGCTCCTGCTGTTCGCCAACGCGCTGTCGTCCTTCGCGACCATCATCGCCTGGGAGAACCAGATCGCCTACATCGTGCCGCAGCAGATCAGTACCGCCCTGTCCAGCGAGGTCGGGCTGAGTAACGTCAACGTGGCCGACCTGCTCGCCCTGGGCATGGTGGTCTTGGTGGCCATCGTCATGACCGGGTACGCATTGCTGCAGCGAAGGGCGGCGCGATGGCTGCGGTAACCGCACTCAACGAGACACCGGCCGCTGCGTCGGCCGGCCGGCCGAGCGGCATGCAGGTTCGCCGCCGCCGACGGCTGAACGTATTCCGTTACATCGTGTTCACGGTGTTCGGGCTGTTCTTCGTCGTGCCCCTGCTAGCCATGGCCCGGTTCTCCCTGGAGGGAGCCAAGCTCGGCACGTGGTCGCTGACGGCATGGCGGCAAATCGCCTCCTTCCAGAACTCCGGCATCCCTCCCCTGATCAGCTCGATCGAGATCACCCTGGAACTGGCGCTCATCACCTGCGTGATCGTGCTCGCCATGCTGGTGCCGACCATGATCTGGATCCGGCTGCGGGTGCAGTGGCTGGCCCGCACCATGGAAATCTTGTGCCTGCTGCCGCTCACCATCCCCGCGATCGTGCTGGTGGTCGGCCTCGGCCCGATCTACAACAGGATCCAGCATTACAGCGTGTCCTCGCTCATGCTGTTCTGGATCTACGTAATCCTGGCGTTGCCCTACGCTTACCGGGCGCTCGCCGCCGGGATAAACGCGATCGACGTGAGCACCTTGTCCGAGGCCGCGCGCAGTCTCGGGGCGAGCTGGTTCACCGTGATCGTCCGGGTGATCGCGCCGAACATGCGGCAGGCCATCCTGAACGCGCTGCTACTGACCTGGGCCCTGGTCCTCGGCGAGTTCACCATCGCCTATCTCCTGCTGTACAACAACTTGCAGGAGGAGCTTTTTTCCATCAGCCGGAACACGCCGAACGCCGGGGTGATCTTCTCCACCTCGTTCGCCGCGCTGATGTTCGCCTTCGTGCTGCTGCTGATCCTGTCCTACGCTGGCCGCCGTCGTCGCGGCCGGGGATGAGGTGCCGGTCGTGACGTCTTCACCCGTAACCAGACCGCAGTACGGCGCGGCCAGGACCGCCGTCGAAGTGCGGATGGAAGGACTGAGCCGGCACTACGGCCCGGTCGTCGCGCTCGACCGGCTCGACCTGACCCTGCATCCCGGCGAGCTCATCGCGCTGCTCGGGCCGTCCGGCTGCGGCAAGACCACCACCTTGCGCTTGCTCGCGGGGCTGGAAGACGCCGACAGCGGCCACATCACCGTCGGCGGCAAGGACATCACCCGCGTGTCGGCGGCCAAGCGCGACATGGGCATGGTGTTTCAGGCCTACTCCCTGTTCCCGCACA
>JBEKKH010000128.1:0-14797 GCA_050010815.1 Streptosporangiaceae bacterium
TACTGGCAGTACCGGCAGGCCCCGCCGACGGGTCCCGTGCTGGCGGTGACGGTCCAGCGGTGGTCAGGCTGGACCGGAGCGCCGACGACCTGAACCGGGCCGCGGACGCACCGGGCTGCGCAACGCAGGGCTGCGCAACGCAGGGCCTGGCCCGCACGGGGCTGGCCAGGCGCGGGCTACGCCGGCACTGGCTGTTCGCGGCGCTGCTCCTGCTCGCGGCCGTGCTGCGGGCGGTCGTGTTCGCGGCCTACCACCCGGCCCTGATCTTCCCGGACAGCGTCCGGTACCTGCAGTACGCGCATAATTTCGCCGACGGGCGCTGGAGCGTGGACGCGCTGCGGCAGAGCGGCTACTCCGTCCTGATCATCCCGGTGCTGCTGCTGCACGACCTGTGGATCATCCCGCTGGCCCAGCACCTGGTGGGACTGGCCACGGCCGCGCTCGTGTATTCGGTGCTGATCCGGTTCGGGACCAGGAGATGGCTGGCGGCGGTAGCCACCATCCCGGTGCTCTTCGACCCGCTGCAGCTGATCCTCGAGCAGTACGTACTGACCGACACCTGGACCGTCTTCCTGCTCGTCGCCGCGCTGACCCTCCTGGTCTGGCGGCCGGGCAGCCCGGGCTGGCGCCGGGTCGCGGGGTGCGGTCTGCTGCTCGGGCTGGCCGTGACGTTCCGGGACGAAGAGCTGATCATGATCGTCCCGGCCGCGGCGTACCTGCTGGTCGCGGTGCGTCCGCGGCGCCGCATGCTGGCCCGGCTGGGGGCGCTCGCCGGCTGCTTCCTCATTCCGGTAGCCGGCTATCTGGGCTGGTTCGACGCCTCACACGGCCAGTGGAACTTCACCACCTTCAGCGGCGCGTTCCTTTACGGCCGGGTCGCGGACTTCGCCTCCTGCTCGGGGCTGAACCTGCCCGGCTACGAGAAGCCGCTCTGCCCGACCCAACCCCCGGCGCTGCGGAACGCGGACTTCTACACCTGGGACCCGCAATCTCCGCAGTGGACGTTCACCCCGCCGGCCGGACGATCCAGGGACGCCGTGGTGCGCGACTTCAGCGTGCGGATCCTGCGGCACCAGCCGCTCGCCTACGCCGAGGCGGTCGGCCGGGATTTCAGCTACGGCTTCTCACCGGTCCGCGGCGCCGGACCGGAGAACTACTCACCGGCCTACCTTCAGTTCCATACCTACATCCGGCCCGACCGGCAGGCTTACGCGTCGATCGGCGCGCTCGGCTATCAAGCCCCCGCGCTGCGGCCGGGGCTGGCCGCCTTCCTGACCGCGTACGGACGCTGGTGCTACGTACCCGGGCCGTTGCTCGCGGCCGGGCTGGTGCTGGCCCTGGCCGCCCTGGTCATCGGCAGGCTTCGCGGACGGGAGAAAGCCGGCCGCGATGCCTGCCTGCTGTTCACCGCCAGCGCGGTGCTCGTGCTGGTCCCCGCGGCCGCGTTCGCTACCTTCGACTGGCGGTACCAGCTACCCCAGCTGACCCTGATCCCGGTCGCGGCGGTACTCGGCCTCAACATGATCATCAGCCGAGTCACATCGCCTTCCCAGCCGGGAATGAGCATTCCGGAGGCCACGCAGAAGGCGGACGGGCCAGCGTTATGAGCGCTGGAAGGCGCGGCGTGTCGTTAGTCCCAGGAATTTCACCGGCTGAGCTGAGCGGTAGCCAGGGCAGCTGCTGAGGTGGCACGGGGTACGGTGCCAGCGGCACCGGCCGCAAACCGGCACTCACCCGGCCACCGGCAACCGGCACCCACCCGCACCCGGTCCCCGTCGGGCCAATTCGCTCCTGAGGAGGCTGTGCGGGCCCCGTGGGGCTCACCGCCTAAAGCTACTGCTGTTCGGCCTGCCAGCGGCGATACAGGTCGACGAACTCGTCCCGCAGCTGCGGAGTCAGGTCCTCGGGCGTCAGCCGCCCGGTGAGGCTGATCGTCTCACGCATCTGGGCCAGGTACTCGGTACAGTGCGGACAGCCGGCCAGGTGCACCTCGAACCGCCGCCGGGCGGCCCAGCTCAGGGTGCCCTCCAGGTAGTCCGTCATCAGCTCGACGGCTTGCTGGCACGGCAGGTCACGAACGGGGAGGAGTCTCACCGCGCCCCCCGGAACTCGTCTTCGAACAGCTGCCTGAGCCGGCTCCGGCCACGGTGCAGCAGCACCCGCTGGTTCACGTCGGACAGGGCCAGCACCGCGCAGACCTCCTCGCTGCTCATCCCCTCGACGTCGCGCAACAGCACCACTTCCCGCTGCCGGGCGGGCAGGTCGTCGATCCAGACGCGGATGCGGTAGGCCAGCTTGCCCGCCTCCATCCGGCCTTCGGCCACCTCGATCCAGTGCTCGGGCGGATTGGCCCAGCCGCCGGACGCGTCGAACCGCGACGGATCGACCACCGGCTCGGGATCCGCGACGGGAATGCTGCGGTGCTCCCTGGTGCCCGTCTTGCGGGCCTGGTTGACCAGGATGGCGAACAGCCAGGTCTTGAGCGACGAACGTCCCTCGAATCTGGCCAGGCCGCGGAGCGCTGCCAGCCAGGTGTCCTGGACGACTTCCTCGGCGATGGCCCGGCTCGGCACAAACGAGACGGCCAGCCGCAGCATCGGCTCGTTGTAGCGCTCGACCAGGCCGATGAACGCCCGCTCATCGCCCGAACGCAGCCGGAGCAACAGCTCCCCGTCGGATTCCATCAAGGCCAGAATAGGACGAGCCGGCCGCCGCCCACACCAGGACCGCGGCCGGCTCACGCCAGATTCCTCACGTCGCAGGGTCGTTACCCTTTAGAAGGCCACTATCCCTTCGCCGCCCACCGCGTCCGGCACCGTGACCGAACCGAGCTGGCTCAGAGCACCGCTAGCACCCACGGCGTACTCGTCGACGATGCCGGCCCCGCCGGTCTGCACGTACAGGAACCGGCCTCCGGCCGCGGCCGAGGCGTCCACGGTCCCGGTGTCGGTCGCCGTCGCGCCGAGCAGCGTCAGCTGGCCGCCGGCCGAGGAGGTGAAGCCGCTCTCCGCGGCGCTACCCGCGTTGGACGCGAACAGGAACGACCCGGCCGGGGCCACCCAGCAGGTCGCGGCGTCCCCGGTGCCCACCGAGTCGAGCTGGCTCAGGGTGCCGTGGCCGCTGATCGCGAACGTGGCCAGGGCGTTGGTCCCGGCCTCGGCGATGACCAGGTGGCCGTAGGAGTCGAAGGTGATCGCGAACGGCACCGTGCCCGGCTCGGCGTTCACCACGGGCGCGGCGGAGAGCCAGCCGCCGAAGCCGACACCGAAGACGTCGATGTCGTTCCCGTTGGCCTTGGTGGTCACGATGAGCTGAGCGCCGTCCGGGGTGAAGGCCACCTGCCCCGGCGTGTTGGTGAACTGCGGGGTCGCCGCGGGATTCAGGCCAAGGGCCCGGCTCGATCCGGGCAGCCGCACCAGGGTGCTGCCGAGCACCCGGTAGCCCTGCAGCGAGCCGCCGTTCAGCGCGTTGACCACATACACCAGGTCCCCGTGCACCGCGATGCTGACCGGGAACGTGCCGCCGGAGCTCAGCACCTGACGCAGCGCCAGCTGGTCCCCGCGCACGGCGAACACCGAGACGGTGTTGCTGCCCGCGTTCACCGCGTACAGCAGCGAATGCCACGGGTCATAGGCCAGCGAGCCCTGCGACGCCGTGTGGTCGACCACGGAGCCGCCCAGGATCCCGCCCAGGCCGCCGGTCGCGTAGCTGCCGGCCGGGCTCAGCGCACCGTCCGCGGCCCGGTGATAAGCGACCACGCGGTTCCCCGACGTGCTGTCGGACTGAACGAACACGGCGTGACTGGCGCCGAAATGGCCAACCGACGGCGCGGTGGTGGTGCTCGCGAAGGCGGGGGTGGCGAAGCCCGCCAGCGCGGCCACCGCGGCGCCCGCGACGATGGCAGGCTTCAGACGAATCGGTACTTTCACGAAGACTCCTCGCACATAGGGGTTCGGTCCTGCCCCCTGTAGTCCCGCGCGAGGTCCCCGCGTTACACCGGCACGCTCAGACCAAGCCGCCGTCCGCTCATCCGTCCGGCCGGGCCGCCTCCCCGTGCATCGACTCGTAGGCCTTCCGGGACCCGCACACGCTGGCCTTCGGGCACGCGTGCGCCCGCCCGTCGGCGGCCAGCTTGACCACCACCGTGTCGGAAGGGACGTTGTGCCCCACCACCGTGCCCGGACCCTCGGGCGACGTGACCGAGGCCCCCACCGGGGGCGCGTCCTTGCGGAAATCCTGGTACAGCGGGTGCTCGTACTTCAGGCAGCACATCAGCCGCCCGCACGCCCCCGCGATCCGCAGCGGGTTCACCGGCAGGTCCTGGTCCTTGGCCATCCGGACCGACACCGGTTCGAAGTCCTTCAGGAAGGTGGCACAGCACAGGTCACGTCCGCACGGCCCGATCCCGCCCTGCAGCCGCGCCTCGTCCCTGGGGCCGATCTGCCGCAGCTCCACCCGGGCCTTCAGCCGGCCGCCCAGGTCGCGCACCAGGGCGCGGAAATCCACCCGGTGCGGGGCGGCGAAGTACACCACGAACACGTTCTGCGACCCGATAAAGTCCACCGCGGTGACCTTCATCGGCAGCTGGTGCTCCCGGATCAGCCGGCGCGTGGCCAGCCGCCCCTCGGCCCGCCGCCGCCGGTTCTCCTCATCGCGGGCCAGGTCATCGTCTCCTGCCAGCCCCGCACAGACCGGCAGGCCGCCGATGTCTTCCGACACCCACTGCGGCGCCCACACGACCTGGGCCACCTCGGGGCCCGAGTCGGTAGGCACGAGCACCCTGTCGCCGATGGCCGGCGAATGTGCGCCCGGGTCCAGGTAGTACAGCCGCCCGTACCGCTCGAAGCTGACCGCCATCATCATGCCCATCTGGCCAGACTACGTTGTCATCTGTCCGGTTCCCCGGGTGGCAGGTCCTTACCAGGTCATAATCCCGTAGGGCTGCGTGACCGGCAGGGGATGCAGCCTCCCCGACCCGATCCAGCCGGAGTAGAGGCGGCCGCGTAGGCCCGCGTAGGTAAACAGCTGATACCGCCCGCTGGGATCAGCGCTGATCATGACGCCGTCCGCCTGCCTCTCGTCCCCGACGGCAGCAGCCTGGTACTCCACGCCGACCAGCGCGCCGCTGGCCGTGGAGAATCGGTCGACGGCGACCCTGGACCAGGCCCCGCCGGCTTCCGGCTGGCCGGACAGCACCACGGCGGTGAGTTCGGCCGGACCGGGCCCGGCCGTGGCGCTAGCGATGACCGGGTACCGGGCCGACTGGGTCAGCAGCACGGCGCTTCGATCGAGCGTCCCGCCACCCGTCCCGCCTCCCGTTCCGACGCTGAGCGACCGGACCTGCGTGTCACGGTACTCGTGCGCGCCCGGCGTGCCCCCGCACACGGTCATGTCCCACGGGCTGGCGCACCACAACGCCAGGAAGACGAGCGAGCGGCCGTTCGCGGTCCAGGAAATGTCCTCGATCGTGAACGTCTGGCCCGACCGGTACAGTCCGCCCTGCCACCCGCCGCGCAGGCCCGTCCGCACGTCGATGACGATGACCTTGTCCGGCCAGCCCTGGCTGTTGTGGCTGAGCGGCACGGTGGTGTCGGCGGTGGTCAGCGCCAGCCGGGTGCCGTCGGGTGAGACGGCCATGCTTCCGCCGGCGTCAAGGGCGGCGCCGCCGCTGATCGTGCCGCCCTTTACCGGAGTCAGCGGGGTGACCGAGCCGGAGCCGGTGACGCTCACCTGGTAGATCCAGAGCTGTCTGGTGACGGACGACTTCACGCCGCGGCTCGCGTCGTAGTCGAAATAAAACGTCCGGCCGTCGGGTGCGGCGGCCTCCGTGTCGAGCTGGACGGACCAGCCCGGCACCTTGGGACCCGGCGGCACCGACGCGATCACCGACCCGGTCGAGACCGAGCGGATCTCCGGCACCGGGCCGGACCGGGTGCTCACGAGCTCGACGAAGTACGGAGGGAAGCCGGCCGCCGCGCCTCCCGCGCGGCCGGAAGCGGGCGCGCTCGGGCCGGTGCGCAAAGCTCCGCCCGTCACGGCCACGGCTAGCCCGATCACCAGCGCGACGCTGGCCGCGGCGGCGACCGGTATCAGCCAGGGACGCCACGCCGTCCAGCGCATCGTCCAGCGGGCCGGACCGAGGCCGACGCCTGGCTCGAGGCCGGGAAGCGGGCGCAGCCGGTCGTCCCGGACCTGGTCCGCCGCCGCGTGCAGCGCGTCGGCGAGTCGTTCCTCTGTCCTGCTCATGAGCTCTCTCCCAGGTCACGGGCCAGCGCGGCCAAGGCCCGGGCGGCGGTGGACTTGACCGTGCCCGGGCTGATACCGAGGATGGTCGCGATCTCCGCCTCGGACAGGCCGAGGTAGTAGCGCAGCACCAGGACCTCACGACGGCGGCGCGGCAGCCGGGTCAGGGCGGCCAGTACCTCGCGGCGCTCCTCGGACAGGATGACCTCGCTCTCAGCGGAGGCCAGGGTCTGGCCGGGCGATGAAGCCTGGTGCAGCACCCCGGCCCGCCGGGCGATGCCCTGGCGGCGAAGCACGCTCCGGCAGCCGTTCAGCACCGCCGCCCGCACGTAAGGCAACGGCGAGTCGGCCGCCGCGACCTTGCTCCACCGCTGGTGCAGGCTCGTGTAGACGTCCTGGACGACATCCTCGGCGGTGGGCAGGTCCCCGACCATCAGCAACGCCAGCCGCACCAGCTCGCCGTGATGATCGCGGAACAACGCGGCGATGAGGCCGGCCGCAGTCAGATCCGCGTCCGCGGCTGGCGACGCGAGGTGGCTATCTCGCACGGCATCCGCCCATCCGGTCGCAGGTTCAGGAACCGAAGTATGTCCCATGCCTTTGGCACGCA
This sequence comes from Streptosporangiaceae bacterium, assembly GCA_050010815.1. Taxonomy (GTDB): domain Bacteria; phylum Actinomycetota; class Actinomycetes; order Streptosporangiales; family Streptosporangiaceae; genus Palsa-504. The sequence continues at coordinate 6,854 of JBEKKH010000128.1, forward strand.
CCAGCGGCCGTTCGGTTGCTCCAGGATCCTTTGTGCTATGCGGGGATTACTGGCCGTGCCAAATTGTCAGACCCGGGAGTCATGCTCGGGGTTATGCCGCGAACAGTGCGCCCCGACGGCCTGGGCCAGCTTCTGGCCACGCAGTTCAGTGTGGTCAGCCGCGAGCAGCTGCTCGCCCTTGGCATGACCGACCGCGCCGTGCAGTACCGCATTCGGGCCGGCGGCCCGTGGCAGGCTCTGCTCCCCGGTGTTTACCTCGGTGTGACCGGCACGCCCAACCTGCCGCAGAAGGAGATGGCGGCCCTGCTCTACGCCGGGCCGGGCAGTCTGATCACCGGCCCGGTGGCCCTGATGTACTACGGCATTCAGGGCACCCTGGCCTGGGACACGATCGATGTGCTGGTCCCAGCCGTGCGGCAGCGTAGCGACGCCGGGTTCGTCCGGCTGCACCGTACGCGGCGCATGCCGAGCCAGACCGCGGCCAGCGGACCGGTGCGCTTCGTCCTGGTGGCTCGCGCGGTGGCCGACACCGCGCGCCAGCTCACTAGCCTCGGCGATGTCCGCGCCGTGGTGGCGGGGGCCGTCCAGCCCGGCCGGTGCACGGTCAGCCAGTTGGCCGTTGAGCTGCGGAGCGGCCCAGTCCGCGGCTCCGCGATGTTCCGGGCCGTGCTAAACGAGGTGGCCGACGGCGTCAGGTCCGCGGCCGAGGGCGACCTCCGCGACCTGATCAAGGCGGCGCGGCTGCCGATGCCCCTGTTCAACCCGTCCTTGTACGTGGGCGACACGTTCCTCGCCAAGCCCGACGCATGGTGGCCGGACGCTGGCGTCACCGCGGAGGTCGACTCGCGCCAGTGGCACCTCGGGCCCGCTGACCATGAACGCACCACCGACCGCCATGACCTGATGGGCGAGTTCGGCATCATCCCGCTGCACTTCCTGCCCACCAAGATCCGCCGCGAGCCGGCCATGGTGGCGCAGCGGATCAGAGGGGCCCTGGAGCGCGGCCGCATGCGTCCCCCTCTCCCCATCCGCACCATCCCGTGCCCGGAAAGCGAAGCCTCCCAGGGCCGCCCCGCGCTCTGACCGCGGCCTCGGCCGGATCCGTGCCGCCACCGAGCCCCTAACCGAGCCCAGACAGCGTATGGGTGTGGCACCCTGCACAAAAGAATGTGTACGGTGCCACACCCATACAATCCGGGCCGCCCTAAATGAGCCGGTATGGGCAATATGTGAGAGGCTGGTTCGGGGCTTGCTAGCCCTGGACCAGGGAGAGGGTCATTTCCTCGACGGCTAGCAGGGGGGCGACGTTCAGGGTGAGGCGGTCGCGGCAGCGCATGATGGCCTGCAGGCGACGCAGGGTGGACTCCGGGCGCGACGCCGACGCCACCCGTTGCAGGTCAGCCTCTTCGTGGCCGAGCTCGACGCCGGCGCCGAGCTGCATCATCAAGATGTCCCGGTAGAACTGGGCCAGCTCGAGCAGGGCCGAATCCAGCGTGTCCCGCTTCACCCGGGTGGCGCGGGACTTCTGCCGGTCCTCGAGATCCTTCATCGCGCCGGCCATCCCGCGCATGGCCTTGGCCACGCCCTTGCCGGTCGATCCCTCGCCGTACGCCTGACGCAGCGAGCTGCGTTCCGGCTCATCGAGGTCCTCGGTGACCGCCTTGGCTTCGTCCTCGGCGGTGCGCACCAGGCTCGCCGCGGCGGCGAGAGCCGGGCCGAGTGAGGTGACCTCGAGCGGTACCCGCAACACATCGGCCCGGCGCTTGGCCGCTGAGGCATCGGTGGCCAGACGCCGGGCGCGGCCCACGTGTCCCTGCGCCGCACGGGCCGCGGCCAGCGCTCTGGCGGGATCGATGCCGTCCCGCGTCACCAGTACTTTAGCCACTGCCGCCGATGTCGGCACGACAAGCGTGACAACTCGGCACCGTGACCTGATCGTGGGCACCAGGTCCTCGGCCGACGGCGCGCAGAGCAGCCAGACCGTCCGCGGGGCCGGCTCCTCGATCGCCTTGAGCAGCGCGTTCGCCGCCTGCTCGGTGCACCGGTCGGCGTCTTCGAAGAGCACGATCTGCCAGCGCCCTCCGGTGGGCTTACCCGCGGCGCGCAGCACCAGGTCCCGGGTCGGCTTCACCCCGTAGGACAGTCCCTCGGGCCGGATGAGGATCAGGTCCGCGTGCGTCCCGGCCCGCACCTGATGGCAGCAGGCACACTGACCGCAGCCGCCGGAAGGACAGAGCAGGGCGGCCGCGAACGCCCGCGCCGCCACCGAACGTCCCGACCCCGGCGGCCCGGTGAACAGCCAGGCGTGCGTCATGGCACCGGGCTCAGGGCGGCCGCCGGCCAGCATCGCCGACGCGGCCGCCGCCGCCTTCTCCAGCTGCTCGACCACCACCTCCTGCCCGGGCAGGTCCGCGAAAACTGTGCTGGCCGTTGGCCTCCCGGTCGCCGGCCCGGTCATGAACCCAGGACTTCTTCGGCGATGGCGGGGAAGTCGCCGGTGGCCGCTTCCGCGACGGAGGGCACCGGGTCGGGCAGCAGCTCCCGGACCCGGTCCTGGATGTCCCTGGTGATCTGCTCGGGCGGGCGAGCCGCGTCCAGGACCAGGTAGCGGTCGGGCTCCGCGCGGGCCAGGGCCAGGAAGCCGACCCGGACCCGCAGGTGGAACTCCGGGGGCTCGGCCTCCAGCCGGTCCGCCGAACGGGTCCGGCGTCTCAGCCCGGCCAGCGGGTCCATGTCCAGCAGGATGGTCAGGTCGGGGGTGCGCCCGCCCGTCGCCCACCAGTTGAACCTGGCGATCTCCTCGACCGGCAGGCTCCGGCCCCAGCCCTGGTAGGCCAGCGAGGAGTCCACGTACCGGTCGGTGATGACGACCGCGCCCCGCTCCAGCCCGGGCGTGATGACCGAAGTAACGTGCTCGGCCCGGTCAGCCGCGTACATTAGCGCCTCGGCGTGCGGGGACATGCCGGTGCTCGAGGTGTCGAGCAGCAGCGCGCGCAGCCGCATGCCGATCTTCGTCGCGCCCGGCTCGTAGGTGGTTTCCACGTCGTAGCCGAGTTCCCGCAGCCAGATCGAGGCCAGCCGGGCCTGGGTGGTCTTGCCCGAGCCCTCCCCGCCCTCGAACGCGATCAGCAGGCCGGCCGGGGCGGCCGGCGCGTTCCCGTTCAGGTGCGCAGGCTCGACGGGCGCAGACGGCAGCGGCGGGGACGGCTCACCCCGGATGGCCGCCAGCAGGTCCTCGCGCAGCGGGACGCCCTTGCGGTCATCCATCTGCCGGTAGGCCCGCACCCCGAGGCCGAACGCCACCAGGGCGGCCAGCAAGATGACCAGGTTGTAGCCGATGCCCTGGTAGCTGACCTGCGCGATATGCAGGTTGCCCGTGCCGGACACGCCGCGGACCAGCGCGGTGAGCCCGGCGGCGACGAACGGGGCCACCGCGATCACCGCGAACAGGACCACCCGGATGGCGGAGTACAGGAAGGCGAAGGTCCGGCCGCGGGTGTCGTCGTCCACTTCCCGGCCGACGATGGTGTAGCCGGTCACGTAGGCCACCCCGGCAAACGCCCCGAGCACCAGGACCAGCAGCACGACCACGACCAGGTTCGGGATCAGCGCGATGAGCGCGAGCGGGATGGCCGCACAGGCGATGCTCAGCCCGAACAGCCGCCGTCGGCTCAGCCCGCGCAGGATCCGCAGGCCGAGGAACATGCCGCCGGCCAGGCCGACGAAGATCGCGGCGAAGACGACGCCCCAGCCCGCGTCGCCGCCGTGCAGCGTGTGCTTGATGTAGGGCTGGCCCAGCCCGACCACGACGCCGCCGGCCGCGAACGCGCCCACCATGCCGATGACCAGGCCCCGCACCACCTGGGTCTTCCCGATGAACTTCCAGCCCTCCCAGATGGTCCTGGCCATCGACGGGGCGGAGATGTGCTCGCTGAGCTGGCGTTTAGGGATCTCGCGCAGCGCGTAGACGGTGAGCGCGGACACCACGAACGTGGCGGTGTTAAAGTACAGCGCCAGGTTCACCGGGTTGGTGGTGAAGTAGTGCGAGAGACCGCCGAGAGCCCGGCTGACCAAGGAAAGCAGGGTGAAGATGAGCCCGGCGATCGGTGCGGTGCCGAACGTGGTGAACAGGCTGTACTGGTTGGCCTGCTCCAGCTGGTCCGACGGCACCAGGTTCGGCACCGAGGCGTCCTTGGCCGGCGTCCAGAACAGCGAGACGCAGGACGCGACGAACTGGACCGCGTAGATCCAGGTCAGCTGGTTCACGAAGTGGAGCGACAGGTCGAGCGGGATGGACAGGTACAGCCCGGCCCGCAGCACGTCGCCCACGATCATGTTCAGCCGCCGGTCGAGCCGGTCCGCGACCGCGCCCGCCAGCGGGCCGAGAATCAACGCGGGCAGCAGCGAGGAGAGCCAGACCCCACCGACCGCGCTGTACTGGGCGGCGGACCCCGCGCCCGCCAGGGTGGACGCCAGGGAGGCCAGGGCGACCAGGCTGAGCCAGTCGCCGAGGCTGGACAGCGACGTCGCGATCCACAGCCGCCGGAACGGCTTGATCGACAGGACCCCAGGGACCCCCGGCGAGCGGGCATGATGACGCCGGACGGCACCGCGACCAGGCTCGCCCCGGTCGGCGCCGCCCCTTCGCTGCTGGCCTGCTCCGGCGCGAAAGTTCACGGCGTAAGCGTATCGGCACTGGTGACCGCATAATGGTTTAGTCCTTGATCGTGATTCTAAGCTCACCACGGGTGCGACCAGCCCGGGGCCCTAAGATTTCTTGGCGGCCGAACGGGCCTTGGTGGCAGCTTTAGGGGCAGCCTTCTTCCGTGTCGTGGTGGTCGTGCGGCGGGCGGCGGGGGCCGCCAGGCGGCGGTCCGCCAGCAGCTCGGCGGCGCGCTGGATGGTGATCGTGGCGACCTCGTCCTCCTTGCGCAGGGACGCGTTCGTCTCGCCGTCGGTCACGTACGGGCCGAACCGGCCGTCCTTGATCACCATCGGCTTGCCGGACGCGGGGTCCTCGCCGAGTTCGCGCAGCGGCGGGGTCGCCGCCCCGCGCCCGCGGCCCCGGGTCTTCGGCTGGGCGAACAGCTCCTTGGCCTCGGCCAGGGTCAGCGTGAACAGCTGCGCCTCCGACTCCAGCGAGCGGCTGTCCGTGCCCTTCTTGGCGTAGGGCCCGTACCGGCCGTTCTGCACGGTGACCGGCTCGCCGTCCAGCTCGCCGATGGTCCGCGGCAGGGTCAGCAGCTTCAGCGCGTCGTCCAGCGTGACCGTGTCCAGCGCCATCGACTTCAGCAAGGACGCGGTCCTGGGCTTGGCCGAGGCGGGAGCATCGGTGGGCAGCTGCTCGGTGACGTACGGGCCGAACCGCCCGGCCTTGGCCAGCACGGCCAGGCCCGTCTCGGGATCGGTGCCGAGCACCACGTCATCGTTCGGCTGGTTGAAAAGCTCTTCTGCTTTTTCTACCGTCAGCTCGTCGGGGGCGACGTCCTCGGGGACGTTGACCCGCTGGCCGTCGCGTTCCAGGTACGGGCCGTACCGGCCGACCCGCACCACGATGTCGGTGCCGGCCAGCGGGAACGAGCTGACTTCCCGGGCGTCGATGTCGCTGATGTCGCCGACCAGCAGCTTCAGGCCCGGGTCGGCCGCGGCGGCGTCACCCTCGGCGCCGAAGTAGAACCGGCGCAGCCATGGCACCCGCTCAGCCTCGCCGCGGGCGATCTCGTCCAGGACGTCTTCCATCCGGGCGGTGAACTCGTAGTCCACCAGCTGGCCGAAGTGCTGCTCCATCAGGGTGATCACGGCGAAGGCGAGGAACGAGGGGACCAGGGCGGTGCCCTTCTTGAACACGTAGCCACGGTCCAAGATGGTGCCCAGGATGGTCGCGTAGGTGGACGGGCGGCCGATCTCCCGGTCTTCAAGCTCCTTGACCAGCGACGCCTCGGTGTACCTGGCGGGCGGCCGGGTGGAGTGCTCGGCCGGGGCGAGCCGCAGCACGTCAAGCGGGTCGGCCTGCGCCAGCGGCGGCAGCCTGCGCTGCTGATCGTCGCGGTCGGCGTCCGGGTCGTCGGCGCCCTCGACGTAGGCCTTGAGGAACCCGTAGAAGGTGATGACCTTGCCGGTGGCGCCGAACTCGGCTCGCTCGTTCGCGGTGGAGCTACCCGCGACCCGGACCGACACCGACTCGCCGGTGGCGTCCTTCATCTGCGAGGCCACGGTGCGCTGCCAGATCAGCTCGTACAGCCGGCGTTCGTCCGAGGACAGCCGGTCCTTCGCGACCTGGGTGGGGGTGCGGAAGCTGTCCCCGGCCGGGCGGATGGCCTCGTGCGCCTCCTGCGCGTTCTTCACCTTGCTGGCGTAGGTGCGAGGGGCGTCGGGCACGTAGTTCTGGCCGTAGAGCTCGGCCGCCTGCTTGCGCGCCGCGGTGACCGCCGTCTGCGACAGCGTGACCGAGTCGGTCCGCATATAGGTGATGTAACCGTTCTCGTACAGCCGCTGCGCGACGGACATCGTGTGCTTGGCGGAGAACCCGAGCTTGCGGGAGGCCTCCTGCTGCAGCGTGGTGGTGCGGAACGGCGCGTACGGCGAGCGCTTGTACGGCTTGCGCTCCACGCTGGACACGGCGAAATTGGCGTTTTCGAGCCGCTCCTTCAGGGCGGCCGCGGCGGCCGCGTCCAGGTGCAGCACGTCGGCCGCGCCCTGGCTAGCACCGCGCAGTTCGCCGACCGAGGTGAAGTCCCGGCCCTGGGCCACCCGCTTGCCGTCGACGCTGACCAGGCTGGCGGTGAACGTGGTGGGGTCGGTGACGTTTGGCTTGCCGTGGTCCTTGGTGGCGAACTCGGCCTCGAGGTCGGAGTAGGCGGCCGCGCGGAACGCGATCCGATCCCGCTCCCGGTCCACGACCAGCCGGGTGGCCACCGACTGCACCCGCCCGGCCGACAGCTTGGGCATAACCTTCTTCCACAGCACGGGCGAGACCTCGTAGCCGTAGAGCCGGTCGAGCACGCGGCGGGCCTGGTAGGCGTCGACCAGGCCGTCGTCCACCTCGCGCGGGTTGGCGATGGCGCGGGCGATCGCCTCCGGGGTGATCTCGTGGAAAACCATCCGGCTGGTCGGGACGGTGGGCTTGAGCTCCTCGAGCAGGTGCCAGGCGATGGCCTCACCCTCGCGGTCCTCGTCTGTCGCGAGGAACAGCTCGTCGGCGTCCTTCAGCAGGCTCTTGAGCTTGGACACCTGCTGCCGTTTGTCGGCGTGCACGACGTAGAGGGCCTGGAAGTTGTCGTCGACGTTGACGCCGAGCCTGGCCCACGGCTCCCCCCGGTACTTGGCCGGGATCTCGGCCGCGCTGTCGGGCATGTCGCGGATATGGCCCACGCTGGACTCGACCACGTAACCCTGGCCGAGGTACCCGGCGATCGTCCGGGCCTTCGACGGTGACTCGACGATGACCAGCTTGGTGCCGTGACCGTTGCTTTTAGGCGCGGCGGCCTTCTTGGTGGCGCCGCTCTTAGCCTTGGCGGCGGTGCCAGCCGCCTTCGTCGTCTTCGCCGTCGTTGTCCTTGCTGCCACGCTTTTCCCGTCCTCGCTTCGCGTCGTGACCGTAACGGTACCCATGGCCACGCGCAGCCCTGCACTGCAACCATCGACCCGGTTGGGTGTGTTCCCTCGGGTTCGCCGGAATAAGCCGGCGATTTTGCGACCGCAGGTTGAATCACCGGTGAACTCAAGCACAATAGGACCGATGGCCGAGTATGCCTACCTCGTCGTGTACCTGCCACGCGGCACGTCCCGAGATGCTCGCGACGCCGCGCGGAAAGTCCTGACCGACCACGCCGAATACGGAGACTGGGAACTGTCCAGGCTCTGGCTCAACGCCGACGGCAGCAGGAAGGCTACCCTCCGAAGGCGAATCATACGCCCAGTCCGCACATTCTGAACTCATCTCGC
>JBEKKH010000129.1:0-14735 GCA_050010815.1 Streptosporangiaceae bacterium
TATAGCGACGGCGAAGACACCGTCACTGAATGCCTCAAGCCTGGAGCGGTCCACGGGCGTCCGGGCTTAGCCAGCTACGGGCGGCTGAGCGACCTTCACCAGGATCTGGTTCACGCAGTCCTGGATCTCGCGTTGCGTGCCGGGCATGTCCTTGCTGGCGAAGTTGTCCAGCATGGCCAGCACCCGGTCCTGGCCCTTCAGGATTTCGAGCTGCTGCTTGGCCATCTCATGCAGCGCGATGAGGGTCTCGTGGTCGGCGAGGGCCCGGCGGTCGCTGGCGGCCTGGGCCCGGTTCGCGCTGACCTGCAGCGAGACCATGATGGACAGCTGCGGCAGGTTCAAGATGGTCAGCAGCAGCGGCCAGGGCGTCTTGTCGAAGCCGACGATGTTGCCGAGGAAGAGCCAGGCCACCACGCCGACGGTGATGAAGACGAACACGTACATGGAGCCGCAGAAGGTGTTGACCGCGTCCGCGATCTTGTCCAGGATGCTGGTGCCGCGCACGTGCTTGGACAGCACGAGCCTGGGAATGTGCAATTCCGGGCATTCGCGGATCTTCTGGGCGCGCTCCCTGACATGTGCCGCGGCCTCGTCGATGGCCCGGACCGCGGCGCCATCGGTTTCCGGGCGAGCCGGAACCGGCGGCCCTGGAGGTTGCGTACCAGGCGCTGAGATTGTCTCGGTCATTAGTTATCCTCCGTGCAGACCACCGCCCATAAGCGGCCAGGAACAGTCCAAAGTAGGGCTTGCCACAACCTAGCGTGCCTTCGCGCCTGCGGTAACCGGGTGGCCAGACTCTCGAACAGCCGGTCCATCGCCTCGTTCAGGCTGCCGACCAGGCGCGCGAGCAGCTGCTCGCCCTCGGCCGCCGTGGCCCCGGCCGGGTCGCCCAGGACGCCGTTACCGCTCACCGCTCGCACGCCGCGCTCGCGCAGCAACGGCATGAGCTGGCTGACCGGCCGGACATCGCCCCGTTCGGCCGCGTCCAGGCGCACGACGTCGGGGTCAAGCGCGAGCATGACCGAGGTTTCTGACCGGCCGGCGTGCGCGTCACCGCCGGGCAGCCCGGCGTGCCAGGCCCGGCACGCCCGTCCCTCGTAGCGGAGCCGGCTGGCGGCGGCCTCGACCGCGGGGACGTTCCCGCCATGCCCGTTGACCAGCAGCACCGCGGCCCAGTGCAGGCTGGCGTGCCGGCCCAGCTCGACCAGGCACGTGGTCAGGGCCTGCTCGCCGATGGACAGGGTGCCAGGGAAGGCTGCGTGCTCGCCGCTGGCCCCGATGGCGAAGGCCGGGGCGAGCGCTACGCCCGGACGGCCCGCGCAGGCCCGCCGGGCCACCGTCACCGCGATCCTGGTGTCGGTATCAAGCGGCAGGTGCGGGCCGTGCTGCTCCAGCGAGCCGACCGGCACCGCCAGCAGCCGCCGCGGGCGGTCCTCCACCTCCGGCCACCGCATCCGCGCCAGCTCAGGAACGGGCCGCACGGCAGGCATGCGGCCATGCTACGGCCACAGCCCGGTCCGAGGACCGCCGCTCGGAATGCGACGTGCTACGCGTAATAGTCTTGGCGGGTGCCGAAGCGAACCAGCGCACGGGAGCCCGCCACTGAGCTGGCCGGACCTGGACCGGTCGATGAACTGGTTCCGGCGGGATTTCAGCTGCGGGCCGACCCCAGGTCGCGGATGCTGGCCGGCGGGACGATCCTGGTCGGCGGTTATCCGGCCCGGGTGCTGCGGCTGACCCCGTCGGGTGCGCGGCATGTCCAGGCCTGGTGGTCAGGGACGCCGGTTCCGGACAATCCCAAGGCCCGTGCGCTGGCCCGCCGCCTGCTCGACACCGGAATCGCCCAGCCCGCGCTTGACGAGCCCTGGCCGGCCGGCCGGGTGCCGGGCAGCACCGAGGTCACGGTGGTGATCCCGGTCCGTGACCGGCACGCCGAGCTCGCCCGCTGCCTGACCGGACTGACCGGACTGACCGGACTGACCGGACTGACCGGACTGACCGCGATGCCGCGGGTCATCGTGGTCGACGACGGCTCGGACGACCCGGATGCGGTGGCGAAGGTCGCGGCCGAAGCGGGGGCCGGGGTGCTGCGGCGGCCGGTGAACGGCGGCCCGGCGGCGGCCAGGAACACGGGCCTGGCCGCCGTGGATACACCGCTGGTCGCTTTCCTGGACTCCGATTGCGTACCCCGCCCGGGATGGCTGGAACCGCTGCTGCGGCACTTCGCCGATCCCGTGGTGGGCGCGGTCGCGCCGCGTATCGTCCCGCACGAGAACGGGCGATCCTGGCTGGCCCGCTACGAGGGCGCGAGTTCCACGCTCGATATGGGGGAACGGCCCAGTATCGTGCGGCCTGGATCGCGGGTTCCCTACGTCCCCGGGGCCGCCCTGGTCGTGCGCAAGGCCGCCGCCGGGACGGGCTTCGCCAGCGACATGGCCGTGGGAGAGGACGTCGACTTCATCTGGCGGCTGGCTGCGTCCGGCTGGCGGACACGCTACGAGCCGGCCGCCGAGATGGGGCATCAGCACCGGGTGCGGCTGCGGGAGTGGCTGGCCAGGCGCACAGACTACGGAACCTCCGCCGCGGCGCTTGAGCTGCGTCATCCCGGTACGGTCCGGCCGCTGTACGCGTCGACGTGGACCGCGGCGGCCTGGCTGGCCGCAGGCCTCGGCCGCCCGGGCGCGGGCGTGACCATCGCCGCCACCAGCACCGCGTTGCTCGCCCGGCGCCTGGCCCGGACCACCGGAGAACCGTGGCCCTGGCCGCCCGTCTCGACCGCGTGGCGGCTGGCCGGGCGGCAGGCCGCGGGCGGGACGCTCGCGGCGGCCATACCGCTGGGCAGCGCCATTTCCCGGACCTGGTGGCCGGTCGCTGGGCCGGCCGCGATAGCGGTGCGACGGCTAAGGCTTCCGCTGGCCGCGCTGGTGCTCGCGCCGCCGGTGCTGGACTGGCTGGACCGGCGGCCGCCGCTCGACCCGGCGCGTTACGTGGCCGCCCGGCTGCTCGACGATGCCGGGTACAGCCTGGGGGTCTGGCAGGGCTGCGCGCGACGGCGGACCATCCGGCCGCTGCTGCCGCGGCTAAGGGGCCGTCACTTGGACAGCCCGCGGCTGAACTCGGCCGGGACGATGATGTCCTCGGGGGACAGGTCGTGAATGGACGAACGGCCCAGCGCGAGCAGGGTCGAGTCGATGCCGCCGCGCAGCACGTCGAAGACGTTCTTCACGCCCGCGGACCCGTTGGCGGCCAGCCCCCACAGGTACGCGCGGCCGATCATGACGGCCCGCGCGCCCAGGGCCACCGCCTTGACCACGTCGCTGCCGCGCCGGATCCCGCCGTCGAGCAGGACCTCGATCTGGCCGCCCACGGCGTCGCTGATCGAGGGCAGCGCCCGGATGGAGGCCGGCGTGCCGTCCAGGTTGTTGCCGCCGTGGTTGGACACCGACACGGCGGTGGCGCCGATGTCGATCGCCCGGCGGGCGTCGTCGGGGCGCATGACGCCCTTGATCATGAAGGGGCCGCCCCACTGCTCCCGCAGCCAGGCTAGGTCGTCCCAGGTGGGCGGCGGGGTCTGCATCCACTCGCCGTAGACGCCGAAGAAGGTCGGGGCCGGCTCGCCGGGGGAGGCCATGTTAGGCACGGTGAGGTCGGGCAAGCCGCCGCGGGTGAGCCACTCACGCACGTAGCCCAGCCGGGTGATGCCCTCCGGCGCCAGGCGGATGAGGGTCCGCAGGTCTATCTTCTCGGGGATGGCCGGGCTACCCCAGTCCCGGCCGTTGGAGAACGACCAGTCCAGGGTGACGATCAGGCCCTTGGCGCCGGCTCGGCGGGCTCGTTCGGCCCGTTCGATGATTTTGTCCCGGCCACCGGACCAGTAGACCTGGAAGAACAGCTTCGGGTTGACTTCGGCCACCGTCTCGACCGGCATGCTGCCGAACGAGCTGAGGCCCACCGCCGTGCCCGCTTCGGCCGCACCGCGGGCCACCCCCGCCTCGCCGTCCGGGTGCACGGCCTGCACGCCGGTCGGTGACGCGATCACCGGCAGGGCGATCTCCTGCCCGAGCACCGACGTGGCCAGCTCCCTGGTGGCGGGCAGGTCTGCGATATGCGGCGGCGCGAACCGCAGCTCGCTGAACGCCGCCGTGTTGTCTCGCAGCGTGACACCCTTTTCGGTGCCCGCGACCAGGGCCATGTAGACCGAGCGGGGCAGCCGCCGCCGGGCTCTCCTGCGCGCCTCCTCGACGGTCTCGAACCACTCACGTGTGCTTGCCATCGCTCTCCCTGGAGCTCCCGGGCTGACGTACCACGCTATTTTGGCACTCAGTGCCGTAAGTATCCAGTCAGCATACCTCCCGTAACATTCACGTCCATGCGATCGGACCGTGCCGGATCCGGATCGGTGCCGGACGAGCACCCGGACCGGCTCAGGTGGAACGCGAAGTACACGGGTGATTCCGTGCCGTCCTTCGCTCCTCACCCGCTGGCCAGGCGCGCGCTGTCGATGGAACTGCCCGACGGGCCGTTGGCCGAGCTGGCCTGCGGACCTTCCGGGGCCGCGCTGCTGGCCGCGGCGAGCGGGCGCCGGGTCACGGCGGTGGACGTGTCCGAGGTCGCGCTCGGCCTTCTCGACGCCCAGGCCAGGCGGCGCGGGCTGGACCGCCTGATCACCCCGGTGCACGCGGACCTCGCCGCCTGGCAGCCAGCCGCGCGGTCGCACGCCCTCGTCCTGTGCACCGGATTCTGGACTGCGGCGGTGTTCGCCGTGGCGGTTCAAGCGGTCGCGGACGGCGGGATGGTGGCCTGGGAGGCCTTCACCGTCGAGGCCCGGCAGTCGCGGCCTCACCTGCCGGCACAGTGGTGCCTGGGCCCTGGCGAGCCCGCCGTGCTCCTCCCGCCGGATTTCACCCTCCTGGAGCAGCATGATCGCGGCGTCAAGCGCCAAGTGCTCGCCCGCCGCCAGTCCTGAAGGCCAGCTGCTCGCCCAGCGCTTACCCTAGGTCGCCCGCCGCGCCACTCCCACACCACCTGCCCCACGCATCCATCCTGGCATTGTCATGGGTGTGGCACCCTGCACCAAAGAATGTGCAGGGTGCCACATCCATACATTCGAAAAGCTCGATCCGCGTGCAGAAACCACCTAAAGCAAGGAGCTGTAAGGCGCGGTGCGCCCACTCGGCGAGGTCGCGGCGTTCGATGGCGGCGGCCATCAGCTCCGGAAAGGCATCGGGCGTGCACGCGAACGCGGGAACGCCCAGCTCGGCGAGGGCGGCCGCGTTGTCGTGGTCATAGCTGGGCGCGCCGTCGTCGGACAGCGCGAGCAGGGCGATGACGACAGTGCCCGCCGCGGTCATGTCGGCGATCCGGCGTAGCAGCTCGTCCCGGTTACCGCCTTCGTATAGGTCGCTGACCAGGATGAAGATCGTGCTGGCGGGCCGCGTGATCAGCTGCTGGCAGTAGGCCACGGCCCGGTTGATGTCGGTGCCGCCACCGAGCTGGGTGCCGAAGAGCACCTCGACCGGGTCGCTGAGCAGGTCGGTCAGGTCGGTGACCGTGGTGTCGAAGGCGACCACCGACGTGCGCAGCGATCCGATGGAGCCAAGCACAGCCCCGAACACCCCGGCATACACCACCGAGGCGGCCATCGACCCGCTCTGATCCAGGCAGATGATGACGTCACGCGCCACCGCCTGCTGCTTCCTGGCGTAGCCGATCAGCCGTTCGGGCACGATCGTGTGGTGGTCGGGCTGGTAGTTCCGCAGGTTCGCGCGGACCGTGCGGTCCCAGTCGATATCGGCGGGACGCCTCGGCCTGCTCGTCCGGCTGGCGCGGTTCAGCGCCCCGGTCACCGCCGAACGGGTCCGCTGCGCCAGCCGCCGCTCCAGGTCCCTGGTCACGGCGCGCACGACCGCACGGGCCGATTCCCGCGCCTGCTCGGGCATCACCCGGTTCAGCGAGAGCAGCGTGCCGACCAGGTGCACGTCGGGCTCGACCGCGGCGAGCATCTCGGGTTCGAACAGCAGCCGGGTCAGGCCGAGTCGTTCGATCGCATCCTTCTGCATCACCTGGACCACGCTGACCGGGAAAAACGTCCGGATATCACCCAGCCACCTGGCCACCCGCGGGGCTGAGGCGCCCAGCCCGGCCCCGCGCCGTCCGCCGCCGCGGGTCTGCTCGCCCCCGTCCGCCTGGTCGGAGTCGTACAGGGCGCTGAGCGCCGCGTCCACGCGCGCATCGTCTCCGTCCAGCGCGGTGCCCGTACCGTCGTCGGCCCCGCCGAGTACAAGCCGCCAGCGGCGCATCCGCTCCTGGCGCCCGGTGCTCATGACGCGTCCGCCCGCGCCGCGCCGTCCGCCCGCGCCGCGCCGTCCGCCCGCGCCGCGCCGTCCGCCCGCGCCGCGCCGTCCGCCGGGGCTGACGGGGCGCCGAGCCCGAGGATGACCGCGACCGTCCGGACGGCAATGGCCGCCCGGTCCTGGTCTAGCTCGTCGTCAGCCGCGGCCGCGACTTCAGGCACCCGGCCGCTGCCGTCCAGGCGGCCGGCCTGCTCGCCGATCGCCCGCCGCTCGGGCGGCGCGAACCCGCCGAAGGTCCGCCGCAGGGCGGGCAGGGCCGCGGCGAAGGCGTCCTCGCTCAGTCCCGCCAGCCAGCGATCGGTCAGGCCGAGCAGCTTGCCGTCGTGCACGAGCAGCAGGCCGCTCCCGGCCAGGAACCCCTCCGCCCAGCTCGCGGCGGCCGCGGCCGGGGCAGCCGCGGACAGCTCGCGAGACATCCGGGTCCCCGCGTCATCGGCGGTGATCCGGCCCGCGTCAAGCAGCAGCCGGGTCAGCCGTCCGGCGATGAGGGCAGGTGGGGCCAGCCGCGCCAGCGTGTCCAGCCAGCGGTCCCGGCTGACGCCGTCGGCGAGCAGGCCGGTCGCCGCGTGCACAGCGTCGATGCGGTCCCGCAGCACCCGTTCGGCGGTCTCGTCCAGGGACGTCACCGCGGCGGGCAGGCCGGCGCAGATCCGGGTGATCATCTCGATGGCTACGTCGCCGAGCCGGGCCGGGTCCGTGCCGCGCACGTCACCGTACCTGGCCGCCCGGACCAGGGCGGGCAGCGCCGCCATCAGGTGGGTCACGTCGGTATCAAGCGCAGCACGATCCCTGACCCCGGCCAGGACGGACGGGACGGCGTCGCCGAGGTCGGCCAGCAGGCACCGCTCGACCAGCGCGGTCAGGTCCTCGAGCGCGGTCGCTTCCGCGGCCAGGGACCGGGCCCGCTGCCCGGCGGCGGCCGCGACCGTGCTGCCCCAGATGCTCGCCTCGATCAGGGCCAGGTCGAGCTCGGGGCGCCAGGTGAGCTGCCACGTCTCCCGGAACGTCCCGATGTTCCTGGTCCGCCCCTGCTGCGTCAGGCCCCAGGCCACGCCGAGCAGGGCCAGCCGATGCAGCAGGTGACTGCGCCGCAGGTCGTTGGGTTTGCGCAGATCCAGGTCAACCTCGCGCGGCGCTGCCTCGGGCCGCAGCCGGAGGCGGCGCTGCTGGTCGTGCAGGTCCTGCTGCAGCGGCACCATGGGGGTCGCGGCCGGCACGGTACCGAGCCGCTCGCCGACCACAAGCCGCCGCTGGATCAGCTCGGAGCGCAGCTCGCTGCCCTCGCACAACACGGCGCGAGCGGCCTCGGTGACCTCCTCAAGTCCCGCCAGCGGACGCCCGCGCAACGCGGCGAGGGCATCGGCCAGCCGGACGGATTCGATCACGTGCGCCGAGGACACGGCGATCCCGTCGGCGCGCAGCACCGCGGCGGCCCGGGCCAGCCACCGCTCGATCGGCTGCCCGGGGGAGGAGAACAGGTGGTCATACCAGCCGGGAGAGCGGATTCCGGCGCCGTAACCCGAGGCGTAGGACAGGCGGCCGTAGGTCCAGGGCACCCAGGTGAGGGTGGCCTTCACCTTCGGCAGCCCGCGCAGCAGCCGGTCGTCCGCCGCCGCGGACGGCAGGTCCTGCAGGGCCGGCACGTGCCAGGCGCCGCAGACCACGGCGATCCGCTGGTAGCCGTCCTTGACGGTTCTGCGCAGCACCTTGCGCATGTACGCCTCGCGGACCGCATCCCGCGGGTCGGGCTCGTCCGCCTGCGTGCGGAGAATACCGATGGCCTCGGCCAGGGCCGCGAAGATCGCGGGCCCGGGAACGTGCTCGACCACGTCCTCCCACCAGCGCTCGGGATCGTCGTACCCGGCCGCCGTGGCCAGCTCACCGACCGGGTCCGCACCCGCCCGCCGGGTGGTACGGGTGGTCATCGCCAGCTGGTGGGCGGCCGGCAGGTCGCAGAACCGGACTCCGATCCCGGCCTCGAGCGCGTACCGGATGGCCTGCCACTCCGGGGAGAACACCGCGAACGGCCAGAACGCCGCCGTCTTCGGCTCCCCGGCCACGTACCCGAGCAGCGCCACCGGCGGAACCATGTCGTCGGCCGCCACCAGCTCCACCAGCCCGTCGGCCTCAGGTGGCCCCTCGATCAGCACCACATCCGGCTGCTGCTCGACCAGCGCCGCCCGCACCGACCGCGCCGACCCCGGCCCGTGATGCCGCACCCCGTACAGCTCAACCACGATCAATATCCCGAACGAACCGTGGTGCCTGCGCCCGGCCAGCCTTCACCCGGCGGCCTCGCGGCAGGCCCGGTAGAAGTCGCTCCAGTCGTCGCGCTCCCGGACGACGGCCTCCAGGTATTCCTGCCAGATGGCCCGGTCCGAGACGGGGTCCTGGACCACGGCGCCGGTGATGCCGCCGGCGATGTCGGCGGGGCGCAGCACGCCGTCGCCGAAGTGGGCGGCCAGGGCGAGGCCGCTGGTGATGACCGAGATCGCCTCGGCGGTGGACAGGGTCGCGCTCGGCGACTTGACCTTGGCCCGGCCGTCTTCCGTGATGCCCTGGCGCAGCTCACGGAAGATCGTGACCACCCGCTTGATCTCATCAGCGCCGTGCGGCATGTCCGGCAGCCCGATCGAGCGGCCGAGTTGCGCAACCCGCCGGGTGACGATGTCCACCTCCTGCTCGGCCGTGGCCGGAACCGGGAGCACGACGGTGTTGAACCGCCTGCGCAGCGCGCTGGACAGCTCGTTCACCCCGCGGTCCCTGTCGTTGGCGGTGGCGATGACGTTGAAGCCCCTGACCGCCTGCAGCTCACCGCCGAGCTCGGGGATCGGCAGCGTCTTCTCGGACAAGATGGTGATCAGGGCGTCCTGCACGTCCGAGGGCATCCGGGTCAGCTCCTCCACCCGGGCGATCTGGCCGCCCGCCATCGCGCGCATCACCGGGCTGGGGACCATCGCCCCGCGGGAGGGCCCCTCGGCGATCAGCCGCGCGTAGTTCCAGCCGTACCTGACCGCCTCCTCGGCGGTCCCCGCGGTGCCCTGCACCATCAGGGTGGAGTCGGCCGAGATCGCCGCGGCCAGGTGCTCCGATAGCCACGTTTTCGCCGTTCCCGGCACGCCGAGCAGCAGCAGGGCCCGGTCCGTGGCCAGCGTGGCCACGGCCACCTCGATGAGACGGCGGGAACCCACGTACTTCGGCGTGATCTCGGTACCGTCGGCCGCCGCGCCGCCCAGCAGGTAGGTGGTCACCGCCCACGGGGACAACCGCCAGCCCGGCGGCCGGACCCGGTCGTCGGAGGCGGCCAGGGCGGCCAGTTCGGCCGCGTATTCCTGCTCCGCGTGCGGACGCAGGGCTGTTTCGTGCCCAGGACCCTGCAGGTCCTCAGCCGCCGTTGTCGTCAACGTCGAGCTCCTTGCGCATCTCGTAGCGGAACCGCAGCACCTTGATCGTGTCCCGGACGGCCAGCGGGACGCCCGGCTCCGGGCCGGCCAGGACCTCCGGGGCTCCCAGCGCCGGGTCGGCCCGCCGGGCGAGCTGACTCAGCGCCCCGTTCTCGGCGGGCGAGGCGGGCGGGCGGCCGGTCAGCGCCTCCGTGATCAAGGCCGTCATCCAGTCCTGGTCACGCTGCGCGACCGCCGCCCGTGACCAGCCCGTGAACAGCACCGGCGCCCAGTCTCCCGATCGTACGGTCACGATTGTGGCCGGCGGCATGGCGAACGCGTGCGTCCAGGTGCGCAGCGGAGTCCGGGCGACGAGCTCGAGCATGAGGCGGGTCCGGTCGGCCAGCTGCGACCGGCCCGCTCCGGGCCCCGGAGCAATCCCGTCCCGGCGCATCGAGGCGTCGCATTCGGCCGGCGGGCTGGTGATCAGGTGAGTTCCCCGGACGCCTCGTTCGATGCGCAGGCAGCTCAGGGCACGGTCGGCCATCCGCTGCCCGAGGGCGGATCCGGGCAGGGTAGCCAGCAGATACGCGGCCCAGCTGCGCACGTCGTCCGCGCGGTCGTCGAGCGCCGTTTCGAGCAGCGGTTCATCGGCCGGGGACAGGCTGGCCGGATCCGCAGCCAGGACCGACAGGAACATAACCCGCTCAGCTGCGCCCGCCGCCGCCCAGCTCGCGGTGAGCAGCTCCCGGGCCGAGCCCGGGTCGGCGGCGCGCCGGGCGGTCAGATAGCCGCGTCGCTGGCTGGCGTCACCGAGCCGCCATGCGTCCTGCCCGGGCGCACCGGTTGGCTCGGCCGCCGCGAACGCCCAGTCCGGGTTGAGCCCGGCCAGCCACCTGGCCCTGGGGCCGCCCGCCTGCGCCGCCAGCCGCCGCAGCCCGGGATCGGCCCGGGAGGCCCGCCGCGCCCGGTCGAGCAGGGCAGGCACCAGTTGCGCGGGGGGCCGCAGGCCGCGGGTCACGGCCGTCGTGAGCCATTCGGACAGCAGGTCGGGGTGCTCCCCGCCGAGCATCGCAGCTAGGCGGCGGCGGGCTGCCGGGCTGACCGCGAGTCGTGGATCAGGGTCGGCCACCGGCAGCGGCTCGGCCCGGTCAGGTACCCGGCCCGCCCGGCGCGCGGCGGTCAGCCCCGCGGCCCGGCCCAGCAGCAGGTCAGCCGGGTCAGACCGGGTGGATCCCGTCGCGGGGTCAGCCCCGGACGGCCAGCCGGGGATCTGGACCGGGGGAACCACGGCTCGTTCGGTACCGATAAGGCTCGCGGTGACCAGGTCCCGCCAGGCGCTCACAGCGGTACCGCCCCGGTCTGGTCCCAGGCGGTCAGCGGCCACAGGCCGCGCGGGGACCACTCGCAGGCCACCGTCAGCGGGGCGCCGCCGGACAGGGCGAACAGCGGCCAGCAATCGCCCGCGCCCGGGTGCAGCGGCAGCGCGTCACCGTCCGCGTCCAGCAGGCACGGGCGGCCAGAGCGGGCCGGGGTCGCGGCCAGGACGGCCGGCCAGCTGTCCAGCCAGGGATCCGCGCCGAGCGCCTCGGCCCACCTGGCCAGCAGCTCCGCCACCGTCTGGCCGGGCGGCGCGCTCGCCCAGGCCTGGTCGTGCCTGACCGCGACCAGGGCGCGCATCGGGACCGCGGCCGGGTAGAAGACCAGTTCCGCATCCACCTCGGTGCCGACGGTGAGGGAGTCGTCCAGCGACTGGCCCGCGGCGGCGAAACTGAGCACCAGCGCAAACCGGCCGCTCGTCCGCCCGCGCAGCCACGTCCGGCGGCTCCGCAGCCGGTCCTGGTCGGTGTCCCGCCGGGCCAGCACCTGCCAGCGGTCCCTGACGCGCGCGCCGCTGGCCAGCACGTCGGCCTGGCGGACGGTGAACCCGATCCGGGTCCGGACGGTTTCCCTGAGCGGCGACGTCAGTTCGCCCTGATGGGCGTAGGCGACGGCGAGCAGCCGGAGCAGCGCGTACTCCTCCAGCAGCCGGCCGTCCCAGCCCGGGCCGGAATGCGGAACCATGGCCAGCCCGCGCAGCCGTTCGGCCAGGCCAGGTGCCTGGGCGTCGACCATCCGGGCGGCGATATCGTCCCAGTGCCTGTAACCGGCCTGCTGGCTGCCCGCCAGGCCCTGCCGCACCTGGTCGCACAGCCACCGGTCGAGCTCGGCCAGGCCCGATGCAACTCTGTTGTCTCGGGGGGAGCGATCCCCCCCAGACCCCCTCTGCTCACGGGGCTGCGTGCCCCCCCGTGCCCCCCTGGGGCCTCCTTCGGGGGCCCCTTTCGCGGCCGTGCTGGCGGCCGCGGTCGCGCGGGCCGCGAACCAGGTCGCGGCCCAGTCTGGCAGCTCGCTGGACTCCTGGACGGCGCCGTCGGCCCAGAGCAGGAGCAGGGCGAGCGCGTGCTTGCACGGGAACTTCCGGCTCGGGCACGAGCACTGGTAGGCCGGGCCGGACAGGTCGACCGCGGTGCGGTAGGGCGCGGCGGCACTGCCGCGGCACTCCCCCCAGAGCGCATCAGGCTCCCTAGCCCCGGTCAGCGGCCACGAGCCGGCGGACGCCAGCGCCTGCGCGGCCCGCTGCGACGTTACGTCGGACGCCAGCGTGAGTGCCCTCGCACGATCCCAGCGTTCCGCCACCGTCGCACCCTAACCGGTCGCGCCGACATAACGGTGCCGCCCCGTCGCCTCCCGGCGTACGCCAGATAGGTAGGCCCAGGGGGTTTGCACTGGTCATGGCCTTCTGCTGGTTGCGCGTCCGGCAACCAGCCCGGAACCATGCCGGCCACCGGAGTATCACCGCGGCGCAAGCCGGTCCAACCAGCCCGCCCACCGGACAAGCGCTTTTTTCCAGGCATTCGAACATCGTGGATACTTACTTGCCCTATGAGGGTAGTAACGATCCACGGTCCCGGCAAAGCCCCGGGCAGGGACCAGGTGAACGTTTCCGGATCTGGACGTCGGCCGTCAGGGAAGATATAAGCATGGAAATCTTCCGCTTCGACCGCGACGAGCGTCTGATCAGCGCGCACGACAGTATCGGCCTGCATGCCACCCGAATCGCCTCCGGCGACGGTGGCGTGACCGTCACCTGCCTGGCGGTGCGGCCGGGCGGGACCATCGGAACCCACCCGGCGACCGGGGACCAGTTGTTCCTGGTCATCGCGGGCTCCGGCTGGGCGGCCGGGGCCGACGGGATACGCCACCCGATCCAGGCCGGCCAGGGCGTCCACTGGACTGCGGGCGAGGTTCACACCTCCGGCACCGACACCAGCCTCACCGCTCTCGCGGTGGAGGGATCCAGCCTGCGGCTTTTTGAACCGGAGCACAGCTGAGCTCGCGCCAGCGGGCATACCAGGCGGTCCCGCGCGGTTGAGGGGTACTGCCACTTGGGAGAACGGAGACACGCCAATGAAGGCAGTACGGTTCAACGAGTACGGTGACGTGGACGTCCTGAAGGTCGAGGACGTGCCGGCGCCGGAGCCAGGGTCCGGGCAGGTGCTTGTCCAGGTCAAGGCGGCAGGGATCAACCCCGGCGAAGCCAAGATCCGCGATGGACAGCTGCACGCGAGGTGGCCGGCCACCTTTCCGTCCGGACAGGGCAGTGACCTGGCCGGGATCGTCGCACGGACCGGTCCGGGCGTGACGAGCGTCTCGGCCGGCGACGAGGTGATCGGCTACACCGACAACCGCTCCAGCCAGGCCGAGTACGCCGTGGTGGAGGAGCAGAACCTGACCGCCAAGCCGGCCGGCCTGCCCTGGGAGGTGGCCGGTGCGCTGTTCGTGGCCGGGGCCACCGCCTACGCCGCCGTGCGGGCGGTCGCGCTGACCGAGGGAGACACCGTGGTGGTCTCCGGCGCGGCGGGCGGAGTCGGCTCCATCGCCGTCCAGCTGGCCCGGCGAGCCGGTGCCACCGTGATCGGGCTGGCCAGTGAGGCCCATCACGAATGGCTGACCGGCCACGGGGTGATTCCCGTGGCCTACGGCGACGGGGTGGCCGGCCGGATCCGGCAGGTCACCGGCCAGGTCGACGCGTTCATCGACACGGTCGGGGCGGACTACATCGAGCTGGCCCTCGAGCTCGGCGTCGAGCCTCCCCGCATCGACACGATCGTCCGGTTCGACGCGGTCGCCCAGTACGGGATCAAGGCGGAGGGCAACGCGGCCGGGGCCAGCGCGAGCGTCCTGGCCGAGCTGGCCGGTCTGATCGTCAAGGGTGAGCTCGAGGTGCCGATCGCCAGGACGTTCCCGCTCGGCGGGGTTCAGGACGCCTACCGCTACCTCGAGCAGGGCCATGTCCGGGGCAAGGTCGTCTTGACGGTGTAGCAGCCGGGGGTGTGACGGCCGCCGCCAGCGGGCGCGTAATGTCGGAATATGAGCGAGCCGGAGGAGCACCGATGAGCGAGATCATGCCGTTGTTCCCGCTCGGTGCGGTCCTGTATCCGGGGATGCTCCTGCCGCTGCACATCTTCGAGGAGCGGTACCGCCAGCTCGTTCGTGACCTGCTCGACGGGCGTGATCCCCGGAGGTTCGGCGTCATCGCGATCCGCAAAGGCCGCGAGACCGGCATAGACGGAGTGCACTCGCTGTACGAGATCGGCTGCACCGCCACCTTGCGCCGCGTCGACCAGCACGAGGATGGCCGGTTCGACATCGTGACCGTCGGCACCGACCGGTTTAGGCTCCTCGGCCTCGACGAGACGGGTCCTTACCTGCGAGGCGAGGTCGAGGTGCTGGCCGGCGGCGAAACCGACCCGGCCCTCTCGGCGCCGCTGGTGCGCACCGTGCAGACCGCGTTCCGCGCCTACCTGGACGCCCTGACCGAATCGGGAGGCGCCTCGGTCAGGATCGAGGAACTGCCGGACGAGCCCAGGCTGCTGTCGTTCATCGTCGCCGCCGCGATGATCATCGACCTGCCGGATCGGCAGGCGTTGCTGGCTGAGCCGGACACCGGGCAGCG
>JBEKKH010000130.1:0-14461 GCA_050010815.1 Streptosporangiaceae bacterium
TCGGCGGCCGCGTTGACGGCCGGCGGCACCGGCCCGGAGGCCAACGGCACCGGCCCGGAGGCCAACGGCACCGGCCCGGAGGCCAACGGCACCGGCCCGGAGGCCGAGGCGGACGCCGGGCCGCCGGAGGCGGGGTTCAGCGACTGGTCGGCCGGTGATGAGGCGTCCCGTTCGCTGCCCGGCCGCTGAGCCCATGACCAGATGGGGATTCTGGGCGCGATGTGTGGTCGCCGGGTCCTCGTGCGGAGTGCTCACGGCCCTGGCCGGCTGTTCTCCGGGCACTGATGCCGCGCCGACGCAGACCGGGGCCGCCACGGCGGCCGCGTCACCCGGTGGCGGGACGGGCGTTGTGGCCACCGCGGCGGCTTCTGCCGGGTCCTCGGCTTCCGCCGGGTCCGCTGCCGTCTCTGGGTCGGTGGCGCCGCTGACCGGGCTGAGCGTGACGGCCGCGATCGCGGAGCGGCCGGCGGTGGCGGTGGCGGTGGCGGGTTCGGATCCGGCTGGGCTGGGCTCCGCTGATGTTGTCTTTGAGGAGCTGGCGGGTCCGGTCAGGTACCTGGCTGTCTTCCAGTCGGCCGAGGCGCCCGCCGTGGGCCCGGTGACGAGTACCAGGCCGACGGACGGGCAGGCGCTGTCGGTGCTGCACCCGGTGACCGGCTACGACGGGGGCACCACCTCGTTCGTCTCGGTCCTGGACGCCACCAAGATCCTCGACGAGGGGTACGCCGGGCATGCGTCGCTGTATTCGGGCGGCTCGGGCGGCCTGACGGTCTCGACCGCGGCGCTGGCCGCGGCCGGACGGTCCGACGGGCCGCCGCCTGAGCTGTTCGGCTACCGGCAGCCGGGCGATTCGCTCGCCTCGGCGGGCCAGACCCACCCGACCTCGGTGCGGGTCGAGGCGCCCGGAGAGCCGGCCGAGCAGTGGGACTTCGACGCTGGCACCGACCGCTGGGTGCAGACCGCGGGCGGCCCCCGGGTCGCCGTGGCCAACCTGGTGGTGCAGATCGTCGCGTTCAAGACCGTCTACCTGAGCCGCAAATACGGCCAGACCGTGCCGAGCGCCCTGTTCACCGGCAAGGGCACGGCGACTGTCTGCTCCGGTACGGCACCCGGCGGGAGCGGGGGCACGGCGGCCGCGGGGAGCTGGGCCAAGCCGGGCATCGCGGCGGTCACCAACTACTTCGACCCGGCCGGGCAGCCGATGAGCTTCCAGCCGGGACCGACCTGGGTCGTGCTGGCGCCCGCGGGCACCCGGACCACCCTGGCCGGGGGGTGACCCGGGCATGACGTTCACCGCCACCCCGGCCGGCGCCCCGGCCGGCGCCCCGGCCGGCGCGGCGGGCCTGCTGCCGGTGCGGGGCAGGCGGACCCGGAGCCGGCAGCGGGACTGGCTGGCCGGCCATCCGGCCTGGCCGGTCACCGCGCTGCTGGCCGGCTACCCGATCTGGTGGGCCTGCGGCCTGGCCGATGAGTCGGTCATCATCTTGGCCATCCCGATGCTGCTGCGGATGCGCTCCTGGCATAAGAGCGGCCGTCCCGTCAAGGTTCCGCCCGCGTTCGGCCTGTGGCTGCTGTTCTTGGTGTGCGTGACCGCGGGGATCGCGACCCTGGGCCTGCCGGCCCCGGACACCGTCGTCAGCGCGCTGTCCAACCGGATCCTGTCCTTCACCGACCGGGGGCTGACCTACGCGGGCCTGACCGTCATCTTGCTGTACGCGGGCAACCTGACCGAAGCCGAACTGCCCCGCCGCCGGCTGGCGTGGCTGCTCGGCCTGGTCGGGATCTACGCCACGATCGGCGGCCTGGGCGGCGTGCTCGCACCCCACTTCGGTTTCACCTCCCCGATGGCCTACGTGCTGCCGCGCAGCCTGCAGGACAACAGCCTGGTCCAGGCCGCCCTCTACCCGGGTTTCTCGCAGGTCACCGACGTTCTCGGGGTGACCGAGGGACGCCCGAAGGCACCCTTTGAATACACCAACACCTGGGGTGACTGCCTGACCATCTTGCTGCCGTGGCTGCTGGTGGCCTGGTGGTCCCACGGCAGCAGGAGGCAGCGCAGGCTCGTGCTCATCACGGCGGGCGTCGCGCTGATCCCGCTGGTGTACTCGCTGAACCGGGGCGTCTGGGCCGGTGCCGGGCTGACCGCGGTCTACCTCGCGGTCCGGCTCGCGGCCCGCGGCAAGCTCGCCCTGCTCACCCTGCTCTGCGCCGCGCTCGCGGTGGTCGCGGTCGCGGTCGTGGCGACCCCGCTGCAGGGCCTGATCAGCTCGCGGCTGCACCACCAGCAGAGCAACTCCATCCGCGGATCGCTGTCGGCCACCGCCGTCCAGGACGCCAACTCGGCCCCGGTCATCGGCTACGGCGACACCCGGCACCAGCAGGGCAGCGCCAGCTCGATCACGGTCGGCCCGACCGCCGCCTGCCCGTCCTGCGGCCAGTTCCCGGTCGGCAGCAACGGCCAGCTGTACCTGCTCCTGGTCTGCACCGGCTGGGTCGGGACGGCCCTGTTCCTCGCCTTCTTCGCGTACCTGGCCTGGCGCTACCGGCGGGACAAGTCACCGTACGGGATGGCGGGCCTGCTGGTCATCTTGCTGTCGTTCGTCTACATGTTCGCGTACGTGTCGGTGACCGCGCCGCTTGAATTCACCATGCTCGCCGTGGCCCTGCTGTGGCGCAACGATCAGTGGCAGCGCCACGAGGACCGTGCTCTCAATTCCGGCGGTACGCCGGGTCTGGCCAGCGCGCCGAGGCGCGTTGGGCCAAGGCGCATTACTGCCAGCAAGTCCTGGGCCACGGACATACCCTCGCGCCCCGCATCGCCACGAGCGCATCTTCGCGCGACGGCCGTGATGCAGCCAACGAGGCCGAGGCCCCGGGCGGCGGCGCCCGCGGGACGCCCGCAGCTAGACGGCCAGACGGACGGCCAGACGGACGGCCGACTGGCCGAGGTGGCCAGGGGCAGCCTCCTCAACCTCGTCGGGGCCGCCGTGGCCGGCCTTGGCACCGTGGCGCTGACAGTGATCATCGCCAGGACCTTCACCAAGGCAGCCGCGGGCGCCTTTTTCACGTCCATGTCGCTGTTCCTGATCGTGGAGGCGGTGGCCAGCCTCGGGGCGGCGACGGGAACCGTGTACTTCATCGCCCGGTTGCGTTCCCTCGGTCAGCACCAGCGCATTCCCGAAGTGATGCGTGCCGCGATCCGGCCCGTGGCCATCGTCTCCGTAACCGCCGCGGTGATCCTCTTCCTGCTCGCCGCCCCGGTGGCGCGTCTGCTGATCGACGGCCAGCTGGGCCAGGCCGGGGCTGAGCCTGCGGAGGTGACGGCCGAGCTCAGAGCCCTGGCGATCGCGTTGCCGTTCGCGGTGATGCTCGATACCCTGCTGGGCGCGAGCCGAGGTTATCGCGTGATGGGCCCGACGGTCATGGTGGACAAGATCGGCCGTCCGGTGTTGCAGCTCGTGGGCGTCGGCGTGGCCGCGTTCGCCGGAAGTGCCGCCCTGCTCGCGCCCCTGTGGGCGCTGCCGTACGTGCCCGCGGCGTGTGTGGTGTGGCTGTGGTTTCGCCACATCCGACGTCGGTCACAGCCGTCCACCGCGGCGATCGTCACCCCGGGCACGTCCAACGGTTCCGGGCCGCCTCCGGCGGAATCAGCAGATGGGCGAGCGCCGCTGCACTTCTGGCGGTTCACCGGGCCGCGTGGCCTGGCCGCGCTCGCGCAGATCACCATTCAGCGCATCGACATCGTCCTGGTCGCCATCTTGCGCGGTCCCGCGGAGGCGGCGGTCTACACCGCCGCGACCCGGTTCCTGGTGGCCGGGCAATTCGCAAACGTGGCCATCATGATGGCCGCTCAGCCTAGGTTCACCGAAATGTTCGCCCTGGGCGACCGGCTGGCCGCCACTCGCGTCTACCAGGCCACGACGGCATGGCTCATCCTGCTGACCTGGCCGATGTACCTGCTCGCGGTGATCTTCGGGCCGGTGGTCCTGACGGTGTTCGGCCGCTCGTACCAGGCGGGTGCCTCCGTCATGGTGATACTCGGCCTGACGATGCTGCTCCAGACTGCGTGCGGGCAGGTTGACATGGTCCTGGTGACCGCGGGCCGCAGTAGCTGGAGCCTGGTCAACGGGCTGCTCGCCGTCGGGGTCAACGTCGGTCTGGACGTGCTGCTGATACCCCGCTACGGGATCACGGGCGCGGCGATCGGCTGGTCCGCCGCGATCGTTGTCGCCAACCTCGTGCCGCTCGTCCAGTTGGCTATGACCGTGCGGTTGCAGCCGTTCGGGCGTGGTACCTGCATCGCCGCGGTGTTGTCTGCACTTTCCTTCGGCGCTCTGCCCGTGGCGGCGCGCGGGCTGCTCGGCCACGGCGCCCTTCCGTCGCTGGCCGCTATCGCCTGCGGCTGTGCCGTGATGGCCGTGGGCCTGTTTCGCTTTCGCGCCGACCTGCACCTGGCGGCCATGCCGGGCGCCGCACAGCTCGTCGGCGCCGCAGGCCGACGCAAACAAGCGGCGTGGCGAGAAGTCCGCTAAAGCGCACAGAATTAACCAAACAACACCTTACGTAATAGTTAATACAGGTATAACTGTCGACATTAGGGGAGGGAGATTAGATGCTCGAGGCGCTAGTGGTACTGCTGTGGCCAGTGGGTATAGCCGTAATCTTGGCGGTGACAATGATTGTCGCGAAGCGGTCGGTCCGGCGTTCTCCCCCGGCCACCGCCCCGATGAATGGGCACCACGGCGACGATCCGCTGGTCGGTGGGCGGGCAGCACCGTCGTCGATCATCGGAATGCTGCTTATCCTGGTCGTGGGGGCCGTGGCCGTCTATGCGCTGACCTCGGTGCTCGGTGTGCTAATCGTGCACGCGGGGCCGACCATCGACAAGCCGATCTATTATTGGATGATTCATCACCAGGTCCACTTCTGGAAGTCGGCCATGGATCGCCTGACCAAGGTCGGCAATACCTGGACCACCTGGGGCGCGGCCGTGGCCGCAGCGGTCTGCCTGGCGGCTTTCTACCGCA
Source organism: Streptosporangiaceae bacterium (assembly GCA_050010815.1). GTDB lineage: Bacteria > Actinomycetota > Actinomycetes > Streptosporangiales > Streptosporangiaceae > Palsa-504. The sequence continues at coordinate 5,028 of JBEKKH010000130.1, forward strand.
ACCACAAATGGCTTCCTCCGGTCGCGCTCGGCGCGGCCATTTTTATCGATCATTATCTGACGCTGGCGCTGCGGCACGTCTTTCACCGCATTGGTCCCCCGGACAGCCCGTTGGGCACGTTTCCCTCGGGTGGCTGCGATCGCATCTTTGTCTTCTACGGGCTCATCGCCTATCTCATCTGGCGTGAGGTCAGCGGAAGCAGGCGAGTGGCGGTCTGGTCGGCCGGCGTGATCGCCGCGCTTGGCTTCAGCGAGGGGTACAGTCGCGGTTACCTGGTGCTGCACTGGTTCACCGACATTATCAGCGGGATGATCTACGGCTGCCTCATCCTGGCCGTCTTCATCGCCACTATCCGCGTGGTCGTGGGCCCCGCGCGGACACCAGGGATCAAGACCGTGCCCGGCGTTGCGGCTGCGATGGCCGGCCAGGAAGCTCCGACGCTGCAATGACACCGCCCGATACAGCTGGGGCCGAATTCGCGGCCCGTGCGCGGCCGGCCGTGCAGTCAGCAGACGCACCAGCGGTGTCCGCGGCCGGCCGGTCTAGCCTCAGCGACGTCTGCTCCGTGCTGTGGCCACCGCCGGCTAGCGCGTCGCTCTCCCGCGGCAGGCAGGCCCGCGGGCACGAACGGGACCTTCTCGTGCTGCCCTTCGCGCGGAGGCCGCGGCTGCTCGTGCCGTCTGGCCGACGCGCGAGCGCCGCCGCCGTCCGCCGCTACGGCGAGCCTGGGTCCTTCACTGCCTGGGCGGGCAGCCGGGCCCTGGCCCTGGCCCTGGCCGGGGGCGCGGCCGCCGCGGGCCTCGGCGGACGGTTGCGAGTCCACGCCGTTCCTGGCACCGACACCATCGAGACGTACCTGCGGGCCGTACTCGGCCATGACATTTTGATCAGCACCCACCTGGGAGCGGCCCGCGCCAACCGCAAGCCGGTGCTCCAGCTGCTCACGCCGCGCGGTGAGGCGGCGGGGTTCGCCAAGATCAGCGTCAATCCGCTGACCCGGGACCTGATCCGCGCCGAGCGTGCCGCGCTGGACACGCTGGCCGCCGAGGACTTCCGCGAGCTGACCGTGCCACGCGTGCTGCACCACGGGCAGTGGCAAGGCCGCGAGGTGCTCATCATGAACGCGCTGCCCGTGTGGCGGCGGCGAAAGGCCCTGCGTCCCGCGCAGCTCACCGCGGCGATGACCGAACTCGCCGCGGTGGGGGGCAGAAGCCACGGCCCGCTGACGGGCAGCGACTACCTGGCCCGGCTCCGTTCCCGGCTGGAAGCAAGCCAGGCCGGCCCGGACCGGGCCGCGCTCGGCGCCGCGCTCGACGCGCTGGCCGCCGTCGGCGCCGAGCTCAGCTTCGGTGCCTGGCACGGCGACTGGACCGGCTGGAACATGGCCAGCACGGCCGATGGTCTGCTGGTATGGGACTGGGAGCGATTCGACCTCGGCGTGCCGGTCGGCTTCGACTTCCTGCATTACCGCCTGCAGTCAGACGTCGTCCGGACTCGGCGGCCGCCCCCGGAGGCCGCGGCCGACTGCGTCCGGAACGCCCCCAGCTGGCTCGCACCCCTCGGCGTGGCGACCGCCGAGGCACATCTGGTGGCCATCCTTTACCTAGCCGAGCTGTCGGTTCGCTATCTGGCCGACCGCCAGGCTGAGGCGGGTGCGCGACTCGGGCAGCCAGGCACCTGGTTGATTCCTGCGATCGAGAAAGCGATGAGAAAACTATGACCGGACAAAGCACCGCGCCACTCCTGCCGCTGAGGACCGAGACTCAGTCGGTGCGGGCCGCGCATTCCATCTCGGTGCGGACGGGACGCCTGACCCACCGGGTCCGCATGCTGCCGGGTTTCCTCATCGTAGGGGCCCAGCGGTGCGGCACTACGTCGATGTACCGCACGCTGAGCCAGCATCCCGCCATCCTCAAGGCGGTGCTGCACAAGGGCATACACTACTTCGACACCGGTTACGACCACGGCCTGCCCTGGTACCAGGGACACTTCCCGCTGCGGGCTCATGCTGCGCTGGTCCGGCGGAGCAGCGGTGAAGTTCCGCTGACCTATGAGTCAAGCCCTTACTACATGTTCCACCCGCTCGCGGCGCAGCGGATCAGCCGTGACCTTCCTGAGGTCAAGCTGCTCGTGCTCGTGCGTGATCCGGTCGAACGGGCCTACTCGGCGCACGCGCACGAAGTGGGCAGGAAATTTGAGACCGAACCGTTCGAGCGAGCCCTCGAGCTTGAGGACCAGCGCCTGGCCGGTGAGGCCGAACGGATCGTCAGCGAGCCCGGATACCTCAGCCACAGCCATCAGCACCATGGCTACCTGACCCGCGGTGTCTATGCTGATCAGCTAGAACGGCTAGACAAGCTGTTCGGCCCGGACCGGGTGCACGTGGTCGACAGCGGCAGGTTCTTTACCGATCCCGAGCCGGTCTACGACGGCGTGCTCGAGTTCCTCGGCCTGCGTCATCACGGGTACCCGGTTTTCGAGCGGCACAACGCCCGACCGCGCTCCCCCATGCCGGAAGCGCTGCGGACCAGGCTCAGCGAGCACTTCATCCCCTCTGACGAGCGTCTTACCCGCTGGCTGGGGCAGCCGCCGAGCTGGCGCTAACCGCCGTCACCGCCTCAGCCGCCCCGCGGCAGACGTGATGATCAGGCGGGCGGCAAACGGAAGATCGTCCACCAGGTAGCGGCGGAAGAGTCGGCGAGGCTCGCTTATCAGGCGGTGAGCCCACTCCAGGCCGAGCCGTTGCATCCAGTGCGGTGCGCGCGTCAGCGTGCCCGCCGCGAACGGGATCGCAGCACCGCAGCCGATGAACCATGCGGCAGGCAAGCCCGGGGCGAGAGCGGCGATGACCCGTTCCTGCTTGGGGAAACCGAGACCCACGAACACGATGTCGGGCTTGGCCTGCGCCAGCTTCGCGGCGATCGCCTCCATTTCGCCGGGCTGGCGGTCGAAGCCGACCGGTGGCGCGTCGGTGCCCGCGACCAGCAGGCCGGGAAAACGCCGCTCCAGCTCGACGGCGGCCCGTTCGGGCACGCCGGGCTCCCCGCCGAGCAGGTAGACGGACTTGCCGCTGGCGGCGGCGGCCGCGCTCAGCGTGAAGATCAGGGAGGCGCCGGCCACCCGCTCGGGCAGCGGGTCGCCGCGCCGCGGGTCGCCGCGCAGCCGGGAGGCCCAGACCAGGGGCATCCCGTCCGCGACGACCAGGGAGGCGTCGCTGACCAGTGCCCGTGCGGCCGGATCGTGCCTGAGCTGGCGGCAGATGCAGATGTTGGGCGTGACGACCCAGCCGCCCCGGCCGTCCTGCAGGTCCCCGACGATCCGCGCCACGACCTGCTGCTCGGACAGAGCATCGAAGTCCAGTCCGGCCACCCGGGCCGACCGGCCCGGGGCGGCCGGCGGCCTGCCGCCGCCCGGCGCCATCAGCGGGTCACGGCGGGATTGAAGTAAGGCTGCGCGGCGATGGCGCGGAAGGCGGACAGGGCCGCGGCGTCACCGGCGAGCGAATAGCTCCCCTGCGGTCCCTGCCCGGCGGGGTTGGCGTCGAAGTACAGCAGGGCCTTGATCTGGCGGTCGGCCACCACCACCTGCTGGGCCGCGCGCAGCCATTGGGCGCGCTGGCTGGCGCCGTCGCTTTCCGGCACCCCAAACTCGCCGATCATCACCGGCTTGTCATAGTGCGATGCCCAGCCCAGGAAGGCCGTGACGGTGGAGGCGAAGGAAGCGGTGCTGCCGTAGGCCGGGTAGGCGTCCGCGCAGATCCAGTCGACCTCGTTGTTGCCGGGATAAAAGGCCGCCGCCTGGCCGTCACTGAATCCGTTCGCCGTCGGGCACCACACCCAGGCGGCGTTGTGCACCCCGGCTGCGGCGAATATCGCCCGGATGTGATCCCAGGCGGCCACGTAATCGGCCCCGGAATGCACCTGGGACCGCAGGTTCGGCCGGTCCATTTCCCATCGCCATTCCAGGAAAACCGGCTTGCCGAGCGCCTTGATCTGGCGGGCGCGGGTGCGGATCCAGCTGTCATCGGCGCCGGACATAATCTGCCTGGTGTCCGTTCCGGCCCAGGAAATCAGCAGCATGCTGCCCTGGTTCAGGAAGGTCAGGTCACTGGGGGTGGGAAAGGGCGCCTGCCATTTCAGGTAGGTGTGCACGATGCTGAGCTTGCGGCCCAGCTGGCTCTGCAGCCCTTGGACCGCGAGGATCTCGTTGGCCTGGGTGAAAACGTCGGGACCGACCCATGCGCCCAGGTAGGCTCCGCTGGCCGGCGGGGTCGGGGCCAGCGCCGGGTTCACGGTGCTGGACACCTGCGGCGCCGGCGACGGACCGGCGGCCGAAACCGGGCCAGGCGAGGACGGGGAAGAAGGCGAGGAGGAGAAGGGATCGGTCACGACGATGGCCACCGCGGCGGCGGCGACCACGCAGACCAGTCCCGCCACCAGCAGGCGGAGCCGGTGGGTCATGGCCTCAGATCCCGTGCCCGCGCGAATGGAGGCGCCGCAGCACGACCTCACCGGGCACGGCTCCCGCTGCGACCGCGAGCGCGAACGGCACCCGGCGCTCGTGCCAGTTGCTGCGCAGGGCCCGCCAGGCCCAGCGGCAGGCGTCGCCCCGCCGCCGCAGGCATGCGTAGGCGAAGGCGAGCTGCGCATAGACCCGCGCAGCGCCCGGCCGGTCATCGGCGAGCGCAGGGTGGTGCTCTAGCATCCACCGGAGCGAATCAGCCTTGGTCTCCCACTCCTGCGCGTAGTGCGAGGAGGCACCCCACACCACCCGAACCAGTGGGAGGTCGACGTTGACGATCGGATGGCGGCGCGCGGCGCGCAGAGCCAGATCCCAGTCCTCGTTCTGGCTGCCCGGGATGGTCTCGTCCACCAAGCCGATGCCGCTGGTCAGCGCGTCGGTGGACGCGAGGTAGGTGGACGAGTGCACCATGACCATGCGCGAGCGGAGCAGGTCAGCGTAGGTCACCTCATCGCGGCCCGCGAGCCGGGGGTGCTCGGCTCCCGCGTAGCCCACCACGATGCCGCAGCTCGCGAACTCCGCTCCGGGCCGAGCCAGGAGTGCCTCAACCTGGGCCTGGAGCTTGCCGGGCAGCCACTCGTCATCGTCGTCGCAGAAGGCGACAATATCGGTATCCAGCATGAGAAGCCCGGTGTTGCGGGCGCCTGCCAGCCCGGGCGTCCTGGCGTTGGCGGCTACCCGCACGCGGTCGCCGTCGGCCAGCCGCGGGTCAGGCTCGGCCCGGTCGTAGACGACCACGGCGCTGATCTGACCCGGGTAATCCTGAGCCAGCACGGCCGCCAGAGCGGTGCGCAGCGGACCTGGCCGGTCGTGCGTCGGCAGGACCACGCCCACGGACGGCCAGCCGGTCACGGCTTGCCTCCCATGTACCCGTAGCCAGCCAGCAGCGGCAAGGTGAGAGCGGTCACGGCCCGCTGCTGCACCTTGGGCATGCTGGTGCGCCATCGCTCGTCCCGGCGGATCGGAACCTGACCGGCAGCGAAGCGCATGGGATTGCCCGAGACGCTGTGACCGCTGCCCAGGTGCGCCCAGCAGGACGTCCCGTCAGCCTTCAGGAACGGATAGCTGGCCTGTGCGGGCAACCCGGCGAAGCTGGTCACCCGGCGCAGGGTCAGTTCCGGCTCGGCGATGAAATCCTCGTACTTCAGCCGCATGGTGGGACAGCCGCGCCGGGCGAGCAGGTGGAAGGCCGCGTTCTGCGCGTTCCACTGTCCCGCCGCCATGGCCGGCGAATACCTGGTCATGTAGCTCTGGCGGTCGGTGTCGGGGCGGAGCACCTGCCTGCTCCAGGAGTAGGCGACCGCGCGGCTGTCCCTTACCAGGTGCAGGACCCGGAGGTCAACGTCAGCCCGCCAGCGCAGGCAATGCGCCAGCGACGGGTGCTTGCTCGAGTCCACCACGAGCTCACAGCCGCTCACCTGGGTAATCGCAGCGTACATACGCGCGTAGTAGGAGGTGTATTCGACCAGGACCTGGCGCATTTTCGGGCGGAGGTCCCGCCTCGCGAGGACGGGGATGAATCGGTTCCGGTCCACCCGAAACCGGAGGGCGGCGACACGGCTTACCTCCACCTGGTCCCAGCCGCCGAACGCCGCCGTGCCCACTTGCTGCCAGAACAGGCACTGGCGGAACGGCTCGCCGCAGCCGCAGCGCTCGCCCTCGGTGATGCCCCGCTCCCACAGGTGGACAAGCTCACCCACCGCGCAGACACCCGGCAACTGCCCGATCAGCCGCTCGATCAGCGTGCTGCCGCTGCGGCCGAGGCCGCCGACGTACAGCACGCGTACCCGTCCACCTGGCATCACTGCCGCCCTTAGTTGCTGTACGGCAGGAAGCAGATGCCCGCGTATCCGTAGACGCCCCCGCACATGCTGGAACCGCCGAAGTTGTCGCTGGCGATCCACAGGCCCGTGCTGGTAACCAGCATGTCGTCGGCGCCAAGGCTGCGGGCCCGGGTCGGGTTGAAGCTAATGGCGCCGGTAGCCGGGTTAAGGCCCACCATTCCGGACGCTGAAACCGCTCCCGGTCCGGCCGCATCACAGTCATCGGGGTTGTCGGCCCAGCGCTCGTGGCCGCCGAAGTACGCCGTGGAGGCGTCGGCCGCGGTGGAGTACAGCGAGTCGCAGCCGGTGTAGTTAACCCACAGGTGGGCCACGTCGGCCTGTGTTGACGGGAACGCCGCGGCCGAGTCACACAGGCCGGTCCGCGGGGTCGCCCCGATGGGCATGCCGTTGGGGTGGTAGCCGGTGGAGGCGACATAGATATCTGAGTCGTCCGGCGACCAGGCCGCCGCCTGCACATAGTACGGCTCGACGGTCGCGCAGTTTCCGTTGAACTCATCGGAAGTCCACGGCGTCACGGTCGCCTTGGTGCCGGACAGGTTCAGCATGAAAATCTGCTCCCGCGGCAGGCCGCCGACCGAGGTGAAATCGCCTTCTACCAGTTCCAGCGTCCCGTCGTTACTCAACTGCTGGTTGTAAACCGTGGTCATTCTCGTGTCCTCCGGCATGCTGGCTACGACACCTTTCTCGTCCTGCTCAATTTCCGGAACATTGCTTGAGGCGACGCGGGTCAGTAGGCCCCCCGGCCCTTGGCCACAGCGGCACAGGTCTTCCACAAGATCTGAAGATCGAGAGCCAGCGACCAGTTCTCCACGTACCGCAGGTCGAGCCGGACGGCGTCCTCCCGGCTCAAATCCGATCGCCCGTTGATCTGCCAGAGCCCGGTCAGGCCGGGCTTGACGACCAGCCTGCGGTACACGTCATCGCTGTATCGCGAGGCCTCCACGGGCAGCGGTGGCCTGGGCCCGACCAGGGACATCTCACCGAGAACCACGTTGAAAAGCTGCGGAAGCTCGTCCAGCGACCAGCGGCGCAGCCAGGTGCCGACCGTCGTGACCCGCGGATCTTTGCGCATCTTGAACAGCAGCCCGTCACCCTCGTCCAGCGCGAGGATCGCTTCCCGGCGCAGTTCTGCATCGGGCACCATAGTGCGAAACTTGAGCACCGTGAACGGCTGTCCGTCTTTGCCGATCCGGGTCTGGTTAAAGAGCACGGAACCCCGGTCATCGAACACGATGGCGAGAGCGATGAAGGCCAGGAGCGGACTAAAGGCGCAGAGCGCGGCGGTCGCGATGACCTTGTCGAAGAAGCTTTTGATCACGCGCTTGACCCCGGTCAGCTCGGCGTGATCCACGTGCAGCAGCGGCAGCCCGGCCACCGGCCTGATGGTGGTCCGCGGTCCGGCCACGTCCATCAGGGCCGGCGCCACGCACAGGTCGGTGCGGTCCTTTTCAAGCTCCCAGGCCAGCCTGCGCAAGGTGAGACCGTCCATCTCGGGACACGCGAGCACGGCCACCATGTCCGAGCCGGTCCTGCTCGCTACCCGGGCGGCATCGGCGAAGCCGCCGATAATCGGAACGCCCTCTATCTCGGTCAGGCTGGTGTAGTCGGCCACACACGCGTTCACCACTTCCAGCCCGTGGAAGCTGTCGCGGCGTAGCTGCACGATCAGGTCGGCCACCGCATTGGCGTGACCGACGGCCGTCACCCGGCGCATGAAACGTCCATGCTTGCGCTGACGGTGCAACTGCTTGCGCATCGCATACCGGGCGGCCATGTTGACGGCGATCAAGCCCGGAAGGGCAATGAGAACGTAACCGCGGGCGAAGTCCAGTTTCCAGCCGTAGGACACGATCGCGATCGCAGCCATGAGGCTGATGCCTGAGTTGATGATCCGCCGGAACTCTTCTGAGCCAAGGCCGATGAAGCGCGGATCGTATCCGCCGAACATCGCGACCCAGGTAATCCACAAAAGCGGCAGGCCCGCGGTCACGGCGACGTAAAGAACCGGGGTCGGGCCGGGAAAACGGCCAACCAGCGCGGCCATGCCCGTCAGCAGCCCGCAGACCGCATCGATTACGACCGTCTGTCGCTGATAGCGCGTGACCCAGCTGAGCGAATGGCGTCGGGCCAACGCCCACCGCCAGAGGACTCGCTCCGTGTGCTCCGATACCGCCATCCAGCCTCCCCCCCCTCCCTGCAAAGACGCCCCAGGGGCCCCAAGAGATAGTGCAATCATCACCGTAAATTCATCTAGTTTACACCTATTTCTAACTTTGTTACCAAATTATTATTTAAAGAACACGAAGAGTTATTTAGGGCGGGCGCATTGGCGGACATCGCGCCGCCCGATCGGCGTCCGTAATATCCTCATAATAGGTAGGAATAATGGACAATAGTGAGTGGAGGCCCGCCATCAGATCACCGGGTCGGCCCGGCGCAGCGGAAGGGCGTCCCGTTTGGCAGACGTGAACCGCCGCGACTCATGATTAAGCCGCCGGACTGCCACTGCCAACCGCCGAGGCTGGCCCGCAAGGTGCACCGCGGCTCGTTTGGCAGGAAAGACCTTATTTCCCGAGCGCCGTCCGGTAGGGCCTTAATCTGGCCGATGGAGGCGGAGCAATCCGACCCGAGCACCGGACCAGAGATGCCGGCGGATTGATGACCGACAGCTCAAGGCGGCCGGTCGGCCCTCGCCGTCCAGGCTCCTGACGGGAGTAGTACCGGCAGGGACAGGAGGGCCGGGAACTTATTTCTGCACGGGGGCGAACCCGGCCCGGGCGGGAGCGTTTAGCTGGCCCGGGCGTTCTGGACCCGGCGCATAATGCGGGACAGCCGTGAGTGCAGGTCCCGGGTCCACTCGTCGAGGCGATCGCAATGATCGGCGAAGACAGCGCCGAACCTCAGCCAATCAACGTCGACGCGGCGCCGGTCGTAGCCGGTATACCGGCACCTACGTGGCCCGCGCGTACGGCGAGTTCGCGCTCCGGGTCGTCGGCCACGCGGACTGAGCGGTGGCGGCCGGTACGGTGAGACCGTGACCCTGCCCGCGGTTCAGCAGCCCGAGTGGCC
>JBEKKH010000131.1:0-14361 GCA_050010815.1 Streptosporangiaceae bacterium
CGCTGATCGCCAGGGCGTAGTCGGCCGCGCCGCCGGGCAGGTGGGCCAGCCCGGCGTGACGCGCCGGCCGGGCCCGCGGCAGCAGTTCGGTGATGGTGGCGACCCACCTGGCCAGGGCCGGCCTGACCACCTCGTCGGCGACCGCGCGGCGCTCGAGCTCCCACTCCGCCGCCTGGTCCCACCCGGCCGGCGGCCGGGGAGACAGGGACGGCCCGAGGGCGGGCTGGGCCAGCACCTCCCCGGCCCACGTGATGGCCTGCTCGACGAGCGGAGCGACCGGGAGCCGTCCCCGGCCTGCTCCGGTTCGCAGCTGATCGCTGATCTGGTCGAGCCAGCCGCCGCTGCGCCGCAGCCGGGCCAGGTAGGCCTGCGCCGCGTCCGGGTCGAGCAGGACCGTCCGGGCGGTCACCGCGAGGAAGGCGGCCGGCCCCGAGTACTGCATCGGGGTGACCGTGTACTCCGCCCGCGCCAGGTCGATGCTCGCCAGTTCCTGGGTGGCGGCCGCCTTGGTGCACTCGAGCGTGACGGCGTCGGCCGGGGTGAGCGGGCCGGCGGCGATCGCGTCGGCTTCGGCGAGGAACAGCTCGACCTCGGCGCGCCAGGCCCGCTGGCCTTCCGCGCTGTCGTCCGGGACCAGGTCGTCGTACCCCGGAATGCCGTACGAGGTCGCCACGAAGGGATTGGTTTCCAGCCAGCGCTGGTGGAAGCGGTCAGCTAGGTCACGTGCTGAAGCCATGGAACCTTCCGTGCTCGGTCACGATCATCGGAGTTGAACTGTACTTCCGCCGCGGGCAACTCGTGTCGGTACGGTACGGAGCGTGGATGAAACGCGGGAACGCGCCGTCAAGCAGGTCATCGTCATCCGGCGTGACCTGAGGATGCGCCGCGGTAAGGAAATCGCCCAGGGCGCGCACGCGTCGACGGCCTGGCTTCGCCAGCGCGTCCTGGCGGGCATGACCCCGTCGGGGGCCGTCGAGCACGTGCGGTTGTCCGAGGTCGAGCGGGCCTGGCTGGAGCAGAGCAACCGGAAGGTGACCGTCAAGGTGGGCTCGGAGCAGGAACTGATGGCGGTCTACGCCGGCGCGCTGCGGGCCGGGCTGGTGGCGCACCTGATCACCGACGGCGGCCTGACCGAGTTCGGCGGCGTCCCGACCCGGACCTGCCTGGGCATCGGCCCCGACTACGACGAGCGCATCGACCCGGTCACCGGCGATCTCGAGCTGTACTGACCACAAGCGGGATAACTCTCATGAGACTGGATTGGACCATTGAGGCACCATTCCTTATTACTGGCTCACTAGGAAGCGCGTAAGCGGCCGAGGCTAGACCGAAGAGCTTTCACGCTATAACCAAACAAACCTTAATGTGCGGCAGAATGATACGCTGAGTCCGGCAAATGTTAGCTTCCAGGCCATACGCAAATTCTCCCGGGTGACCTTCGCGGACAACTACGCCGTGGCGGGCGTAGCACCGTCACCATCGCCAACGGCCCCAGCCCGTACGCGATCAACTGCATCGACGCCACCGACAGCTACAACCTTGTGTCCACCGCCGGCCTGAGCCGCTCCGGCTCCTTCACCTCCACCTGGCGGAACAGCTACTAGTCGCCACGCCGCGATAATCGTTCACGCTGGCCGGCGCCGGCTGGCTGGGCCGCAGTGGCCCAGCGGCCGGCGCCGGCCGCTGGGCCAGCCTTCCCCGCGGTCGCGGGCTGGAGCGCGGCCACCACCATCATAATCACCCGATTTCCCCGTATTAGAAATAGGGGAATATGTGGTTGCGGGTGAATTGCCGCCCGCGGTCGAACGGGATAATTTGCCGTCCGTTTAGCTGCGCGGGCTGCCGGGAGTAGTCGGTAAAGACGCCGAAGAAGCTAAGCGCGGGGGAGCCGATTGGCGCGCCCTGGTGCCGGTGCGGGACGGCCTCGAGTCTCCGTCATCGGCTGATTACCTGAGGCTATCGCGTATTTTCGCTATTACCGACCTTAATAGTAGGATATCTTAAAAGTCTATATGAAAATGCCGAGAATCTCCTGGGCGGTGTGCTGGTATATTATTCTGTCGTTGTTCTAGCCTGTGACCATCGTGAAACCCTGGCAGGGATAGGGAGTCAAATGCGCGTCCTGGTTCTGGGCGGTGACGGTTTCTGTGGCTGGCCGACCTCGTTGTACCTGTCGGACCGTGGTCACGATGTCACTATCGTGGACAACCTGAGCCGCCGGAAGGTCGACATCGACCTGGAGGTGCAGTCGCTGACCCCGATCCGCCCGGTCGGCGAGCGGATCGCGGCGTGGCGTGAGATCTCCGGCCGCGAAATTGGTTTCGTGAACCTGGACCTGGCGGCCGAATATGACCGGCTCCTCGCGGTGCTGCGGGAACTGCGGCCGGAGGCGATCGTGCATTTCGCCGAGCAGCGGGCCGCCCCGTATTCGATGCGGACCGCGCAGACCAAGCGGTACACCGTGGATAACAACGTGCGGGCCACGCATAACCTGATGGTGGCGCTGGTGGAGTCCGGTCTCGACGCGGCGCTTGCTCACCTGGGCACGATGGGTGTCTACGGTTACGGGTGGTCGGGCAGCGCGCCGATCCCGGAGGGGTACCTGACGGTGAAGGTGCCCACGCCCGACGGCGAGCTGGAGCGGGAGATCCTGCACCCGGCGAACGCCGGCTCGGTGTATCACATGACCAAGACGCTGGATCAGCTGATGTTCGCGTTCTACGCCAAGAACGACGGGCTGCGGATCACCGACCTGCACCAGGGCATCGTGTGGGGAACGCAGACCGCGCAGACCGCGATGGATGAGCGGCTGATCAACCGGTTCGACTATGACGGTGACTACGGCACGGTGCTGAACCGGTTCCTGATGCAGGCCGCGATCGGGCACCCGCTGACGGTGCACGGCACCGGCGGGCAGACCCGGGCGTTCATTCATATCCGGGATACGGTGCGGTGCGTCGAGCTGGCGATCAGCAACCCGCCGGAGGCAGGCTCGCGGGTGCGGGTGCTGAACCAGATCACCGAGACGCACCGGGTGCTGGATCTGGCCAAGCTGGTGGGCGACACCATGAACGTGGAGATCGCGTACCTGCCCAATCCCCGCCGTGAGGCCGAGGAGAACGACCTGGTCGTGCTCAATGACCAGTTCCTCGCCCTGGGCCTGGAGCCGACCACGCTGTCCGAGGGGCTGCTGGAGGAGTGCACCGAGATCGCGGCTCGCTACCGGCATCGCGCCGACCTGACGAAGATCATCTCCCGCTCGGTCTGGAAGGCCGGCATGGAAACCTCCGGCGACCTGCTCACCGAATTAGGAGACGGGAGGGACGCCGGTCCCATCTGGTCCGGGGGCGGTCGGCAGGTGGAGGTCACGCCGGACCCGGCCGGCTGCGGCCTGCTCCGCTGAGAAGGTCGCGGTCAGGCTCGTCCACCACGTGGCCGCGGCACCCTGGGCCGGCAACCGTTTAAGCGCCTGGCAGACCCCGGTATCGGACCGCACCAGGGTCGCGATGTCGCGCTGGGCCGGCCCCGGCCAGTGCCGGGCCAGCAGCTGGCGGTTCACCCCTTCCCACGTCTGGACGACGTCCTGGGTGAGGGCGGTGCCAGAAGCTGGGATCGCACCACCCGGCCAGCCGCGGGCCTGGGTGACGAATGTCGCCCAGCTGGCGTTAGCCGGATTCACGATCTGTTGGTAGCGTGCCCCTTCGGTGGGCGCGGACCCGCCGCAGGCCGACGCCATCACCAGAACCGCCAGCAGCCATCCGAGCGTCGTGGCCGTCCGCCGCATCCTCGCACCGGCGGGCGCGGTCCGGCCGGTGCGAGGGTCAGAAGGCAACGGCACTCAATTCATCGGCGGCTGAGGGCGCCTGGCCGGCCGTGCGCTGGAGGATCACCCGGTCGATCTCGGTCCCCGTCGTGTCCACGGTCCGGATCGTCAGCTGGGACGTCCGGCCGGGACGGCCAGGCACCACGTCGACCGCGACGACCGAGTAGCCCTTGAAGCGGGTCTGGGACCAGTCGACCTCCTGGTGTAATAGGTCGTGCGTTCCGGCCCAGTACTGCGTCCGGATGGGCCCCGCGTTGTTCACGTGACCCGAGTAGCTCTGCGCTACCGGGAACCGCTCTACGTCCCGCCCTCCTCCGCCGACGGTCAGGTAGGTCGTTCCGTCGGTCGCTGGGTACACGACGCTGCCCGCGGGCGCCGCGCGATGGACGATGCCGCCGCGGATCGGGTCCGTCCGCTCGTACAGATGGTTGTGCCCGTTGATCACGAGATCCACCTGGTAATGGTCGAACAGGGGCGACCAGTGCTCGCGAACGCCGCCGTCGGATCCGTGGGTCCGGCCCGTGCAGTACGCACAGTGGTGCAGGAACACGACGATGAAATCTATCCCGGCCTCGCCGCGGTACCTGCTCAGCTCCGAAGCGATCCACTCCGTCTGCGCGCCGCCGGAATAACCGAGGTTGGCCCGGATCTCGTAAGACACATCGTTGGCGTCGAGGGCGAGGAACGCGACGTTCTCATAGCTGAACGAGTACACCGTCGGGCAGCTGGCCGGGCCGTTACCGGGAAAGGCGAAGCGGCACAGCTGGCCTCCGTAGCCATCGGGGGAGTAGAGCGCCTCCATGTCATGGTTTCCCATGGTGACCATCCAGGGGATCTGCGACGCCACCGGCGCGATTTGCGCCAGGTACTGGTTCCAGACGAGGGGGTGGAAGGCGTCGGACATGGGGCCCTCCACCAGGGCCGGGGGATAGCCCCGGCCGTCATCGTCGGCATAGGCGATGTCGCCGGCCAGGAGGTGGAACGCGGGCCGCTGTGCCGCCACGACCCGGTCCACCGCGTGCGCGGGGGCACTGACGCTCTGGTCACCGAACGCGGTGAAGGTGAACGGCTGGCCATCCCCTGGCTGGGGGGCCGTGCGGAATGACCGCAGCGTCCCTCCGGGGTGACCCTCATGGTCGATGGTGTAGTAGTAGGTGGTATCCGGCTGAAGGTTCCCGGCCCGGGCCTGGACGTAGTACTGCTCGAGGAGCGGCTGGCCGCCGAACGCGGTGCTGAGATTCTTCAGCTCGGCCCCGATCTTGCCGGTGAGCTCGCCGGGACTCGTGCCGAGGCGCAGGTACGGCTGCACCACCGGGGTATTCACCTGCCAGGTCACCGACATCTCACTGGTCGGATCGCTGCCGTAGGCAAGGTGGATACCGGACGGGGGGGCGCTCGGGGAGGCGGACGATGCGCGCAGCAAGACGGCCGGCCCGGCGACGGCCGCCGCCGCTAGCCCGGAGCCTGCCAGGAACCTCCGTCGGCTGATCCGGCGCTGCCACCATTCGTGCTGCTCGGCGATCGAGACGACCGCGCCTGCGCCCGCTGACGGGAACCGATGATCGGCCATGATGGGCCGCACCTCGCTTTCCTTCCTCTGTTCAGTGATCGCAGAGCGGGGATGGCTGGTCATAGAGGAGTTCACCGGCCTCTCCCGGGCCCGCCTGCTGGTTCGGCAGGAAGAGGGTGACCATGGCCACGGCTGCCCCCGCGGGGTCGGGAACGCACGCGATGGTGGGGTTGGCGAACGAGCGGCTAGCCTTCGGCGTCCTGATGTGCAGGAACGTGACGGCATCGGATCGCCGGTTGTAGAGGTACACCTCCCAGGGCGACACGGAGTTGGCCTGTGCCTCGACCAGCTCGAGCTCGTCGCCGGTGCCGGGCACGTACGAGCGGTCACCGTGCTTACCGTCGAGGCCGGCCTGGATCAGGGCATCGTCGAGCGGCTCGTCCTCGTGCGCCGACCAGGTAGAGAAATCGGTCAGGACTCCGATTCCTTCCCGGTCGACGAGGCCAGCCGACAGGTAGTGGAAGCTGATCGTGATGGTCGAATGGTCCAGGCCTGCGCTCAGGTCAGCCGCCTCGATGGTGGGCGTTCCCTCCACCCCGCTCCCCGGCTTGGCCAGCCGATGGGGCAGGACAAGCGCCCGGGCAGGCCGGCCGAGCATCAGGCTGGCCGCGCTCGGATAGTACTGGACGTCGACGTAGTGGGCATGGTTACCAGCCGGTGAGGCGGCCGCGGCCGTCTGCTCGGTCGCCAGCAGGAAGCCGCCGCCCGCCGCCATCAGGTCGGGCTGGGAGGCGTTCTGCTGCAGGGTCCGCAGCTCGCGCCAGGTCCGCAGGTTGCTCGACGCCGCCAGTTCTACGACGAAGTGGTTCCCGACGCCGACCTGGTATACCCCTAGGTAGGAGCCGGCCTTCAGCGCGATCACGCGCAGGCAATCCATGGGCTGGCCCAGGTTGTCCTTGAGCCCGAACACGCTGCTACGCGGGGGAATCGTATCGACGGCAGCCAGCACGTAAGCCGGCCACTTCCCGGTCAGGGCGGCCGGCGAAGCCCGTCTGGCCAGCGAAGCCCGTCGCGCGGACCCGGCCGCCGGCGAAGCCGACCTCGTGGGTCTAGATCCCGATCCCGATCCCGGGCTGGCCCGGCCGCAGCCGGCCGTGCCCGCCAAGCCGAGCACGAAGGCGACGAGGAGGACCCTGCTCACAGGCGTGCGTGGCCGGGCGGTGCTGGATCTGGTCACTGGCTGGCCTACCGTCATGTCTTCCCGACGCTGAAACTCCGCGTGATGGAGACGACCCGTCCGGCCGCGATGGCGTAAAGGTGGCACGTGTAACGGCCCGTGGCCACGAAAAGGGGCAAGCGGATGGTGACCAGGCCGAGCGTTCCGGTCTGCGCCGCCTTCCAGACCACGGGGTCGCCCGACGGGCCCGTGATCTCGGCCAGAACCCGGACCTGGGACGCGGGCACAGCGGCGGCCCGGTGCTTGCGGCCGGCGGCCGGGACCAGCCAGGAGGTGGTCACCGGGATAGCCGGGCCGGCTCCCTGGGGCAGCGTGGCGGGGACCCTGGTCGACAGCTTGAACTCCTGGCCGGAGTGGCGGGCGGCGGCCGGCGAGAAGAGCAGGGTATCGGGATTCGCCCCGCCGGCCGGCCTGGTCGTGATGCGCCAGGTCGGCATGAGCGTCAGGGCGTGGGTGGCCTTGTTCTCGACCCACGAGCCATAGAAAACGCCGCCGGCGTTCAGATCGGGGGACTTGACGGCACCCAGGTCCTGGCCGGGTATATCGACGTCGAACCGTCCGTCGTTGCCCGGCACCAGCGCCGAGGAGTACGCCCGGCTGGGGACCACGGTCAGCTCGAGATCATCGTATGCCTGGTTCAGCCGGTAGGCCACGACCGTGCCCGCGATCCGCGCACACGCCACCTCGACCCGGTACGTCTCGGCGTTAGGCACCTTGTCCATGGGTGATCGCGGACACCCGGCCGGGTACGCCAGCGGCGGGCCAGGCGTCTTCGGCGCGCGCAGGGCGATGGTGACGGCCAGCCCGGCCACGAGAACGAGGACGGCCACGATGGCCCCCACCACGACCCGCCGAGGTCGCCGTGACGCGGCCGGCGTCCCTGGCTCCTGGGCTGCGGGCGTCATCGCCTGGACCGCGGGTATCCACAGCTCCTGGGCCACGGGTGTCCACAGCTCGTGGACGGCGCGGGCCTGCGCGTCTTCCTCGATCATGTCCCGGCCCGCTTCGTCTCGGTCCGCTTGGTCTTGGTCCGCTGGGTCGTCGAACCGGTCACCGAGGCGGTGCGGCCGACCGAGTCCGTCATCCGCAGCCGGTAGCGGTGGTCCGGCTTCGGCAGCAGCTGGATGATCGTCCGCACCGTTCCTTGTGCGGACACGGTGGCATGGCCGATCGTGGCCTTCAGGTACGTGATGGAGACCTTCGTATCGGGAGCGAACGCGGTTCCCGTGAGCACCAGCCCGGAGGAGGTGAGCTTGTCGGTCACCGCGGCTGCCGCCAGGCCGCTGACCGAGGCATAGTGTCCCTGGGGGTCCTTCAGGACGAACTGCCAGGATCGCTGGGTGGACACCGGGTATGAGATCGGCACGGTGACGCCGCCCTCGGCGTTACTGTGCGCCGTGCCGATCTGCCTGTTGTGGTAGTACACCTTCAACAGCGCGTCGCTGGTGAAGTCCGACCCGGTCAGCACGATGTGCGTCCCGTCGATCCGGTACGTCAGGCGGTTGGCGGACGCCCGTCGCGTCGCCTCGAAGATCAAGACCTCATCATGGTTGCCGGCGTCGATGCGATCGACCAGCTTCCCTCCGTAAGCCTGGATCAGGGCCAGGTAGTTCCGCTGCGTCAGGCGAAGCCCCGCGTAGTTGAGCTCGCTCGGGTCGTCTTGCTCGGTGAGACCGCAGACGAAATAGGTGACCTTGCCGTCCCGCACGTACTGGTTCGGGTAGGCCGTCACCCAGTCGAGGGGAAGCTTCCCGGCTGGCGTCGGCCGCGGTGTCAGGACCTGGCCGCCGGGCAGGACCGTGGCCAGGCGGAACCGCCCGAAGGGGTAGGAGTCGCGGTGGGCGTAGAACGCCACGGCGTACTGCGCGGATCCCTGGGACAGGGCCATCACCCCCGCGGTGCGCGTGGTGTGGGCGTCCAGCCAGGCCGCGACCGCCCGGACCCCCGGATTCTGCACCGACTTGATCTGGTCGTCGAGGTGGACGGCCGCCTCCGCCACCCCTGCTCCGGCCAAGATCACCGCCCCCGCGAGGAGGACGCCGGCGGCTAGGCGCCTGGACTCGGCCCGCTCCCAGACCACCACGCCGCCCCGCGCCACCCCGGCTCCGCACAACAGGGTCAGCGGAACCACGACGATCAGCAGGTAGTTGTAGGCCTTGAGCGGATAGAGCTGGAGAAATGCGGCCGAGGCGAGTAGCCACAACCAGATGAGCACGTCCTCCCTGCGCCGTTGCCATACCGCGCACAGCAATGCCACCAGCACGCCGGCCAGGACCGGGAGACCCTCGTAGCTCTTGAGGATGTCCAGGTAATAGGTCCAGGGCACGGGGCTGGTCCGCTGGATGCTGCTCGAAAGCGCAGCCTTGATCACGCCGGCGTGGCCGGCAATCTGGAACAAGGCCGGCAGCAGCGCGGCCAGCCCGGCCAGCGCGGCCCGCAGCAGGGCCGCCCGGGTCAGCCGGCGGTAGCGGCGGGACAGCGTGAGATAGACCACCACGATCGGCAGCAGCAGGATCGACGTCACCTTGGCCTCGCACGCCAGGACCGCGGTGGCGGCGAAGGCGCAGAAGTACGAGTTGGCCCGCCCGCGTCGCACCGCGTCGACCGCGTCCCGGGCCCAGCACAGGAACAGCAGGACCGTCAGCGCCATCAAGAACGCGGCGCACGTGTCCAGCAACGCCAGCCGCGAGAGTTCCACGGCGTAGCTACTGGTGGCGGCCAGCAACATCGCCACCAGGGCGCCGCGTCGCCCGATCACGAGTCGCCCGATCCCGTAGACGACGACCACAAGCCCGATTCCGAAGAACGCGCTGACCAGACGGGGAACAAGATCGCCGACGCCAAGCACACGGAAGAACAGCGACACGATCTCCTGGAACAGCAGGAAGTTCGAGTTCCCTCTCGAGACCAGGACGAAATAACGGCTGTAGCCGTGGGCGCCGGCCAGCACCGCGGCCTGCCCCGCGTAGACGGCCTCGTCCCCGGAGAACCCGTTACGGCCCACTTGCCAAAGCCGCAGATAACCTGCCAGCAGCAGAATTATCGCAAAGGCGACGTGGGTTGGGTCCGAAACGCCCCGGCGGACAGGGACGCCCCGAGGGCGGGCTGGGCCAGCTGATGTCATATTCATATCGTGAGGTCATGTTTCATAGTGGAAACGCTTTCAATTACAATGCTTTAGAACGGCAGCTAGTCCGGTATGCGGAACTTTTCAGCTCGTGATCGCACTGTCGTATTCCTCGGCTTTGTCCATGGCGGCGATCCCCCTGGCAAAGCATTCCCGGTGCCGCTATTCGCGGTCAGCCGGTTAATCGCTCCCCCCGTCGCGCTCGTGGCCATGGGAAATCCCGCCAGCGAGTCTTGCTCGAAGAAGGTGCTGATCCGGTCCCGGTCGTTCGGTGCGTGCCAGCCGTTGCGGGCGACCTGCGCGGCGATGGTGTCGGCCCAGCCGAAGTCGGCGGAGCGGTGCCGGTGAACCCGGATGTTCTTGAGGGCACTGGCCAGAATGGCCCGCTCCCGGGCCCGCAGATCCGTGCTTGTGCGGTCTCCGAACACGATCGTCGGGGCGAGATAGCGGTAGGGCGGGAACCCGTAGGCGTCCTCGGTGTTATCCAGGAGCTCCTCCAGGGCCTGGTCCCGGTCGACGGGCGTGACGAAGGCCGGCCCGCGCTCGATGATGAACAGTTCCTCCACCCGGGTGCGGGCGGACATCCCGCAGGGCACCAGGCGCTGCACGTCATATTTGGGCGGCGGGACGACCCGCTGCATGATCCCGTTGATGGTCAGGATGGGCAGGTTGTGCTGGGCCAGCTTCATCGCGAAGCCGCGGCCCTCCTTGGAGTGAATCCGGCTCTGCACCCGCAGCCGACGCCACTCCGACCGGGTGAGGTCACCCGCTTCCAGCGCCCGCAGGGTGTGGTGGCTGATGGTCAGCGGCTTCGGATAGCTCTGGGCGATCCCGTGCGAGTCGATGATGGTCATGTCGTCGGACAGGAAAGACCCGCCGTGGTTGCGCAGGAGCTTCAAGATGGTGCCGGTCTTGCCGGTGTCGGTGCGGGCCGAGAGCATGATCCCTCGGTCGCCCATCTGCAGGCACGCGGAGTGCAGGAGCATGTAACCCCGCTCGACCAGCACGAACCGGAGCAAGGCCTCGATCACGTTGGTGTACAGCACGTGCGGTGAGGCCGCCAGCCCGGGTGACGCCGTGACCGCCACGGTCTGGCCGTAGTCGATCGTGAAGTTGGCGCCGAGCCAGCCAAGATGCTCCTCCCAGCTCATGCTGCGGCCATCGGCCGACCGGTGCAGCTGGGCCCGGTACCGCGGGCGGCCCATCCTGGCGACCCGGACATCGATACCGGGCGCGCCCGGCACGGGACCGGCCACGCGGAAGCATTCCAGCTCAGGCAGCATCACGTCGGAAACGATGGTGAGGATGTTGTGGATCTTGTATGTGCAACGGGACCGGGCTGCGCCCACTGGGTCGGCGACTGCCCTGCTCAGGAGAACCGGCCCGCTCCGCTCCAACGTACGAGGCACGCTGGTCACATCCTTAGCTCTGTAGATGATCCGATCGGCAATGAGGAAGCGGGCCGCGAAGACAAGCAGGAGGGTCGCGGCATTCGCGGTCAGCTTGCCCATCCCGTGCTGGACTCCCAGCGCGAGCACCGGCAGCCGGGTTACCATGGCCACGTTGTTCACCAGGCTGAACCGCCAGTACCGGCCCCAGCGGGTGCCCCCCTTCTGGCTGCGGAAGACCCAGCCTTCGGCCCCCAGGAAGTTGAACGTGGTCGATACCTGCGTCGATAGGGCCGCAGCCACCAGGTAGTTGAGGCCGGCCAGCCGCAGAAACAGGTACAGGGCCAGCGTGTTGACGCCTACGCCGGCGACACCGACCGACCCGAAGGCGATCAGTCGCGTTAGCCGGGGCGGCAGCAGCGACGACGCCCTCAGCGCGACGAGGTGACGCAGCAGCCGGACTCCGTCGCCGAAGCTCGCCTTGCTCTGATGGCCGGCCCGCTTCCCGAACGTGAACCCGACCTCGGAGATCTTGCCCGAGGAGGCCCGGACGATGGTCTCCGGCAAGATCTTGAACCCGCCTGGGCGCATCTTGTCGAGGTTCAGCGCGTTCAGCCGAACCGCGAAGAAACCGCTCATCGGGTCCGACACGTGCCTTAGCCGACCCGGGAAGAGCATCCGTGCTGCCCTGGCGGTGCCCCGTGAGGCGAAGGTACGCCGCCGCGAGAGCAGACCCGCCGTGTCGCCGCCCCTGACGTAGCGACTGGCCACCACGATGTCACTGCCGGACTTCTCCAGCTCGGCCAGCAGCGCCGGTATCGACTCAGGTGGATGCTTAAGGTCGCTGCCCATGACGACCACGACATCACCAGCTGCCCGTCTGAGCCCGGCCAAGACGGCACCGGAAAGATCTCCGCGGCGGACGATCGGCTCACGGTGGAAATAGCGAACGGGCGCATCATACGGAGCACCTGATTGGGCGGCCCACGTGATCGCTTGCGGGGTGGCGTCGTCACTGTTGTCCATGAAGAGGATCTCGGCGGAAAGCCCGGCCAGCACCGTCCGAAGGCGCCGCATAAAGATCGCAATGTTCTGGCTTTCGTTCCTGACGGGAACCACGACGCTAAGGAGCACCATGCCCTCTCCCCCCTTATGCCGAGGACACAGTCCAATCAGGCCAAATTGCTTGTCTATCTCCGTGGAGATTGCCAGAAGATAGCACGCCATACGGCCGATCGTCAACGCAAAGTAAGGAAGTCTTTACCTAGCGTCACCTGATATGTGCGCAATAGGCTGGCTCGGATACTTGACTCAGTTATCACCGGGAAAAATCGGATAAAATACCCCGTCAATGGCGAGTGCAATTGAGCGCTTTATCGAGGTATGGTTATTCTCCCACCGGTTCAGGGTCGCCCTCAGCGGCTGAAACCACCGCCGGAGGCCCGTCGGATGGACGGTTCTCCGAGATCCAGCCGTCGATCAGCTGCCACCAGTCATACAGCCATTTCACCTGGGCCTCATGGGTTGCGGTCCGGGGCACTGCTTCGTGCGGCACCCGCCACCAGCGAGCCTTGATGACCTGGTCGATCGGGAAGTTCCGCCACACGTCCCCGACGCTGACGATATTGTCGAGCCCGGCGTGCGCCACGAAGATCACGTCCGCCTCGGGACAGGCCTCCATCGCCGCCACCGCCCCCCCGGGTCGCGGCGGCAGCAGGTTCGGCATGTCCCTGGCCCGCGCGGCCAGGTCCGGACGACCCGAGTGCTCCAGCCGCCCGATCCCGCGCCGCCACCGCCCCGGCGTCCAGTTGGCCCCCTCAGGGAAGATCACCAGCGCGCCGGTCTGGTCGAGTCCGCGGGCCAGCCGCTCGATCTGCTCGGTGAACAGGCTCTCGCCTATCTTGCTGTGCTCGATGAACACATTGGGCAGCCGGTTCCCCAGCAGGTCCAGGGTGGGGTCGAACTGCAGCGCCGACTTCATCACCACCCGCGGCCGCCGCCCGTACACGCTCAGCAGCTGATGAATAAGCAGGAACGAGTCTCCGGGCCCGGCATGCCTGCTGAGCACGATGACCGGCCGGGCCAGCCGGGCGATCCGCTCCTCCGGGGTGAGTTCCGGCTCGTCGACCTCGACCCGCAGCCCGTAGGTCCGGGCCGCGCCGTTGTACATCACGTCAAGGAACCAGCGGACGACCGCGTAGTGCCGGCTCTGGTAAGGCTCGGTGCGCAGCCGCCCGCCGAACCCGCTCACGATCCACAGCACCAGCAGCATGAACAGCGCCGCGGTCTCTGCGACCAGCCAGACCAGCGCGAAGCAGGTCAGCCGCAGGCTGCGCATCCGGCCCGGACGCGACCAGGCGGCCAGCCCGAACACCAGCGTCAGGAGGGCCAGGAACGGGGAAAGCACGACGAAGGCCAGCGCGATGGCGATCACCAGCGGCGCCACCACCAGGCGGCGGATCAGTCTGGGTGGGAGCATCGATCCCTCCCGTCATCGGCAGCCCGGCCCAGCGCGGCGAGGTAGCCCGCGGACGCGATGTACGCCCGCTCGATGCTCTCCCCCACCTTGGTCTTGTCCCGGTACCTGAACTGGGCCAGACCGGGCGCCAGCCGGTCGCCGCCGGTCGGCAGCACGTGCACCCGGACATCGGCGGGCAGCGACGACATGTCCTCGTGGAACCGGTGCCGCCGGGCGATCTCGAACGCCACCAGCCCCACTTCCCACGGTCGAGTCGGAACGGACAGTGGACTTTCGATCCGGCCCACCTGCAACACGTAGACGGTGCTGGCCCCCAGGGCCACGGCCCGCCCGACCGGAATGGAGTCGACCAGGCCGCCGTCGAAGTAGTGGGCGCCGCCGATCTCGACCGGCGGCAGCAGCCCCGGCACGGCGCACGAGGCCATCACCGCGGGCACCACCGGCCCGGTGGCGAACCAGCGCGCGGTCGCGTCCTCGATGCTGGCCGCCACGCACTGGAAGGGCAGCTTCAGGTCCGCGAAGTCCTCCCCGGGCAAGATGTTGGCCAGCAGGCGGCTCAGCGGTTCCAGCGAATGCAGGTGGGTGCCCGAACGCACCAGACGGACCGTTCGGCTCCATAGTCTTTCGCTGAAGGCCAGCCGCAGCTCGTCGCCCTCCCACATCTGCCGGAGCCGGGCGGCCGCGCCCGGCGGGTCGGCCGCCACCAGCACGCCGTTGATGGCCCCGATCGAGGTGCCCACGACCAGGTCGGGCCGGATGCCCGCCTCGGCAAGTGCCTGCAGCATCCCGACCTCGTG
>JBEKKH010000132.1:0-14345 GCA_050010815.1 Streptosporangiaceae bacterium
GATCGCCGCGGGCAGCGGGATCACGCCCATTTTGTCCATCGCCGGATCCGTGCTCGCCGCGGACGATGAGTCAACCGTCACGCTGCTCTACGGCAACCGGCGTAACGACTCGGTGATGTTCGCCGACGAGATCGCCGACCTCAAGGACGCCTATCCGGCCCGGATCTGCCTGGTCCATGTCCTCAGCCGCGAACCGCAGGAAGTGGACCTGTTCAACGGGCGGCTCGACCCCGGCAAGCTGCGCGAGCTGCTGCCGGTCACCGTCGACGTCGCCGCGGCGGACCACTGGTGGCTGTGCGGCCCGTTCGGGATGGTCGAAGGCGCGATCGGCGTCCTGACCGACCTTGGCGTGGCCCGCGACCGTATCCACCGGGAGCTGTTCTACGTCGAGGACTCACCGCCCGCCGAGGCGACCCACGCCGATGCGCCCGCGGGCCCCGGCGCCGAGGTGACCGTGCTGCTGGACGGCCGCAGCAGCACCGCGACCGTGCCGCCCGGCACCCCGATCCTGGACGGGGCCCAGCGGGTCCGGCCCGATCTGCCGTTTGCCTGCAAGGGCGGTGTCTGCGGCACCTGCCGTGCCCTGCTCGTCAGGGGCGAGGTCACGATGCGGCGCAACTACGCACTTGAGCAGGCCGAGATCGACGCGGGCTACGTGCTTACCTGCCAGGGGATGCCTGCGTCCGAGGTGATTACGGTGGACTACGACGCATAGCGAACGAGGAGTTCGGGACATGCAGGACGATACGTCGCCATCGGCTGAGCTCGATCCCATCGAGCGGGCGTCGGTCGATGAGCTGCGCGCGCTGCAACTGGAGCGGCTGCGCTGGACGTTGCGGCACGCCTACGCCAACGTGCCGCACTATCGCGCGGCCTTCGACGCCGCCGGGGTGCACCCGGACGACTGCCACGACCTGACCGACCTGGCCAAGTACCCGCTGACCACCAAGGCGGACCTGCGCGAGAACTACCCGTTCGGCATGTTCGCGGTCCCGCGCGAGCAGGTGGTGCGGATCCACGCCTCCTCAGGCACCACCGGGCGGGCCACCGTGGTGGGCTACACCCGCGACGACATCGAGGTGTGGGCCGCGGTGATGGCCCGCTCGATCCGGGCCGCGGGCGGGCGTCCCGGCCACATCCTGCACAACGCCTACGGATACGGGCTGTTCACCGGCGGGCTGGGCGCGCATTACGGCGCGGAGAAGCTCGGCTGCACGGTGGTGCCGGTCTCCGGCGGCATGACCGAGCGCCAGGTCACCCTGATCCGGGACTTCCGCCCGGACATCATCATGGTGACCCCGTCCTACATGCTCGCGATCGTCGACGAAATGGAGCGCCAGGGCGATGACCCGGCCGCATCGTCACTGCGGTTCGGCATCTTCGGCGCCGAACCGTGGACCAACGAGATGCGCACCGAGATGGAAACCCGGCTCGGTATCGACGCCACCGACATCTACGGCCTGTCCGAGGTGATGGGCCCGGGCGTGGCGCAGGAATGCGTAGAGACCAAGGACGGGCTGCATATCTGGGAGGATCACTTCTATCCGGAGGTGATCGACCCGCTCACCGGCGAGGTGCGGCCCGACGGCACCGAGGGCGAGCTCGTCTTCACCTCGCTGACCAAGCAGGCCATGCCGGTCATCCGCTACCGGACCCGCGACCTGACCCGGCTGCTGCCGGGGACCGCGCGCACCATGCGGCGAATGCAGAAGATCACCGGCCGCACCGACGACATGATCATCCTGCGCGGGGTCAACCTGTTCCCGACCCAGATCGAGGAACTCATCATGGGCATACCGGTGCTCGCACCGCACTTCCAGCTGCACCTGAGCCGGGCCGGCCGGATGGATGAGCTGACCGTCCACGTCGAGCGCCGCACCGGAGTCGCCGAATCCGACGCGACGCAGGCGGGCCCCCAGCTGTCCACGTCGATCAAGAACCGCATCGGCGTCACGGTCGCCGCGATCGTGCTTGAGCCAGATTCGATCGAGCGGTCCGCGGGCAAGATGCGCCGCATCGTGGACCACCGCCCGCGCTGACCGGAAGCTACAGGCGGAACCGGGTGCCCGTCACCTTTTCCGCGATCCCGGTGCGGTCCAGGTAGGGCGTAATCCCACCCAGGTGGAAGGGCCAGCCAGCCCCCAGGATCATGCACAGGTCGATGTCCTCGGGGTCCGCCACGACACCCTCGTCGAGCATCAGCCTGATCTCCTCGGCCAGCGCCTCAAGCGCGCGCTCCCGTACCTGCTCCGCCGTGGACGGGCGGTCGCCGCCGGCCCAGATGGCCGCGACCGACTCGTCGATGGAGAAGTCGGGCTGGTAGATCGCGGTCTTACCCGCCTGAACCATGGTACGGAGCTTCGGGGAGGTGGCGAACCGCTCGGGATAGGCCGCGTGCAGCGTCTCCGCGACGTGCAGCGCGACGGCGGGGCCGACCAGCTGAAGCAGCAGGAACGGTGGCATCGGCAGGCCGAGAGGGTCCGCGGCGTGCTCGGCCACCTCGAACGGCGTGCCCTCGTCCACGCTTCCGATGACCTCGCCGAGGAACCGGGTCAGCAGCCGGTTGACCACGAAGGCCGGCGAGTCCTTGACCAGGACACAGTTCTTCTTCAGCGTCTTGCCGACGGCCAGCGCCGTGGCCACCGTGGCCTCGTCGGTCGCGGCGGCGTGGACCACCTCGACCAGCGGCAGCACCGCGACCGGGTTGAAGAAGTGGAAGCCGACCACGCGCTCGGGATGCACCAGGCCGGCGGACATTTCGGTCACCGACAGCGAGGAGGTATTGGTGGCCAGCACGCACTCCGGCCGGACCACCGCCTCGACCTCGGCGAAGACCTGCTGCTTGACCGAGATCTCCTCGAACACCGCCTCGATCACGAAGTCGGCGTCGGCGAACGCGTCCTTGGTCAGCGACCCGCTGACCAGCCCGGTCAGCCTGGCCGCGGCATCGGAGCTGAGCCGGCCGCGGCGCGCCAGCTTGGCAATCTCGGCATGCACGTGGGCGACCCCGGCGTCCAGCCGCGCCTGGTCCAGGTCGGTCAGCACCACCGGCACTTCGAGCCGGCGCGCGAACAGCAGCGCGATCTGCGCGGCCATCAGGCCCGCGCCCACCACGCCGACCTTGGTCACCGGCCGGGCCAGGGACTTGTCGGGGGCGCCCGCGGCCTTCCTGGCTCGCTTCTGGGTGAGGTCGAACGCGTAGAGCCCGGCGCGCAGCTCGTCACTGAGCAGCAGGTCCGCGAGCCCTTCGTCCTCGGCGGCGAACCCCTCGTCCCGGCTACGGTCGCGCGCGGCGGCGACCAGGTCGGTGGCCCGGTAAGGTGCGGGCGCGGCGCCGTGCAGCTTGCCATCGGCGAGGAACCGCGCCCCGGCGACCGCGGCGTCCCAGTCCTCCTCGACCGGGTCCCTGGTCACCGAGACCTCACCCGTTAGCACCCGGGCGGCCCAGCGCAGGGACTCGGCCAGGAAGTCGGCGGGCTCGAACATCGCGTCGGCGATGCCGAGCGAGAAGGCGTCCGGTCCGCTCAGCATGCGGTTCTGGCTGAGCGGGTTCTCGACGATGACCTTCAGCGCCTGCGCCGGGCCGATCAGGTGCGGCAGCAGGTAGGTACCGCCCCAGCCGGGCAGCAGGCCCAGGAAGCACTCGGGAAACGCGACCGCGGAGACCCCGGAGGAAATCGTCCGGTAGGTGCAGTGCAGCGCGAGCTCCAGGCCGCCGCCGAGCGCGGCGCCGTTGACGAACGCGAACGAAGGCACGCCGAGCTCGCCGAACCGGCGGAAGACGGCGTGCCCGAGCCTGGCGATGGCCAGCGCCTCGTCCCGGGCGCGGATCAGCGCGGCCCCGGTCAGGTCGGCGCCGACCGCGAAGATGAACGGCTTGCCGGTCACCCCGACCGCGACGACACGCTGTTCCCCGGCCTCCGGTACGGTCCGGGCCGCCACCGAGTCCAGCGCGTCCCGCAGCGAAGCCAGCCCGGCCGGGCCGAACGTGCTCGGCCGGGTGTGGTCGTGCCCGTTGTCCAGGGTGATGAGCGCCATCGTGCCCGCCCCCTGTCGCCCCTGCGCCCCGCCGGGCAGCTGGACGTCGCGCACGAAGGCCCTGGTGACGACCTCGCCCGGGAATAGCGAGGTGATGTCGGTGTCGTCGAGCCCGGAGCCGTTCGGATTAATGTGCATTGAGGTTCTCCCACAAGACGGTGCCACCCATGCCCAGCCCGACGCACATCGTGGTCAGGCCGTAGCGGACGCCCGGCTGCCCGGCGAGCTGGCGGGCCAGCTGGATCATCAGCCGGACGCCGGAACTCGCGAGCGGGTGCCCGAGCGCGATCGCGCCACCCCACGGGTTCACCCGCGGGTCGTCGTCGGCGATCTTGAAGTGGTCGAGGAAGGCGAGCACCTGGACGGCGAACGCCTCGTTGATCTCGATAAGCCCGATGTCGTCGATGGTCATGTCGTTGCGGGCCAGCAGGGTCTCGGTGGCCGGCACCGGCCCGACGCCCATCACCTCGGGGTCGACCCCGGCGAAGGAGAAGTCGACCAGCCGCATCCTGGCGTCCAGGCCCAGCTCGGCGGCCACGTCCTGGGCCGCGATCAGGCAACCGGTGGCGCCGTCGTTCAACCCGGCGGAGTTCCCGGCGGTGACCCGGCCGTGCGGGCGGAACGGGGTCTTGAGCGCGGACAGCGCCTCGAGCGTGGTGTCGGGACGCGGCGGCTCGTCGGCGGTGGCCAGGCCCCATCCCTTCTCCGCGCTGCGCACCGCGACCGGCACCAGGTCGGGCTGGATCTGGCCCGCCGCGTAGGCCGCGGCGACCTTGCGCTGGCTGGCCAGCGCGTAGGCATCGGCCCGGGCCCGGGTGATGGCCGGGAACCGGTCGTGCAGGTTTTCCGCGGTCGCGCCCATCGACAGCGCGGAGGGATCCACCAGCCGTTCGGCGATGAACCGGGGGTTAGGGTCGACGCCGGAGCCCATCGGGTGGTGGCCCATGTGCTCGACCCCGCCGGCCACCGCCACGTCGGTCGCGCCCAGCGCGATCGACCCGGCGGTCGTGGTCACCGCGGTCATCGCGCCGGCGCACATCCGGTCGATGGCGTAGCCGGGCACGGACTTCGGGAGCCCGGCCAGGATCGCGGCGCTGCGCCCGATGGTCAGGCCCTGGTCACCGGTCTGGGTGGTGGCCGCCACCGCGACCTCGCCGATCCGCTCGGGCGGCAGCGCGGGGTTGCGCCTGAGCAGCTCGCGGATCACGCTGACGATCATGTCATCGGCTCTGGTCTCGGCGAACAGGCCGTTGGGCCCGGCCTTGCCGAACGGGGTGCGGACCCCGTCCACGAAAACGACATCGCGTGCGGTACGGGGCACGGTCGGCCTCCCTTGGCGCCGTCTGGATACGAGCTAGCACTAATGCTACTCGCCAGTAACCAACGCTGGACCGCCGGCTGAGCTGCAGGGCACGTTTGGGCCCGAGGCCGGGCACCCTGGTCAGCTCCAGGACCCCGGGCGGTATCTGGGCCCGCAGGGCCTTGGCGTCGAGCGGCCCGATATCGTCGCCCCAGCCGCGGACGCTGCGGGCCGCCTTCTCGTAGTTCCTGGCCCGGAACACGTCACCGCCGGTGATCTGGGTCAGCTCGGCGTACTCCCGGAGCAACGCCGCGATTTCCTCGTTGAGCCAGGCCATCTTCGCTATTTTCCTCGGGGGGTTCGGGGGGGTCGTCCACCCCGGAGCCAGCAGAGTCTAAGCGTGGCAGGCCAGGGGCAGGCCGCCGTTGTAGGCGACCATGTCGCCGAGGGCGCCGACGAAGTCGGCCGGGGCCCCGGGCTCGGCCCCGTCCAGCTCGAGGTAGGCGCGGTGCAGATTACCCACGATCCGTTCGGAATCGAGAAGATCCTTAAACGGGCCCAGGTCGGTGGCGCGGGCGGCTTCGAGCGGGGACAGGCCCGCCGCCTTGGCCTGCCGCGCGACCTGCTGCACGAACCGCAGGTAGGCGAGCATGTCCTCGATGACCTCCGGTCCGCAGACGGGGCCGTGGCCCGGGACAAGCGTCCGGGCCCCGAGCGGGCGCAGCACCGTCTCGAGTACCTCGATCCAGCCGCTGACCGATCCCTGCAGCGCGAACGGGGTCCCGCCGTTGAACAGCAGGTCGCCGGCGAAAACCACGGAACGTTCCGGGATGACGACGATCGAGTCGTTCGTGGTGTGCGCCGGGCTGCCCACGTAGCGGACGTCGCAACGCAGGTCATCCGACCACAGCGTGATGCCCTCGGTGTAGGTCAGGAACGGCGGGGCGGGTTCTAGGTGGCCCCAGTCCACCTCGGACCAGATTCCGGGCGGCGGCGGCATCGGGGTGTGCAGGATCGCCTCGCGGCATCGTTCGTGGCCGACGATGGTGGCGCCGCTCATCAGGTAGTTGCCGTGCGTGTGGTCGCCGTGGTGATGGGTGTTGACCAGCGTGCGGACCGGTTTATCTGTGACCGTCTTGACGGCGTCCAGGTACGCGCGGGTGCGCCGTTCTGTCGAGGTGGCGTCGATGCTGATCACGCCGCTGCGGCCGGCCAGGAAGCCGGTGTTGTTCAGGTACCAGCTGCCGTCAGGCTGCAGGTAGGCGTAGACGTCCTCGCTCACCTGGCTGACTTCGCCCAGGCTCATCGTCGTGCTCCTTTGTCCGGGACGGCAGCAGCAGCGACACCGCGAACAGCATCCCGAAGACCGCCAGCCCGGCGAGAATATAGGCGTTACCCAGGATCAGTGCCAGGCCGTGCCAGTGATACTCGCTGAACCAGGGCTGGTCGCCGTACTTTTCGTAGTAGGTCGGGTTGGTGTTTTTAGGGACCCAGATCAGGCCGAGCGAGTCGTGGCCGAGGTTGACCGCACGGGTGAACAGGCTGGCCGGCCACGCGCCGAACCACGCCACCAGGCCAGCGGCCACGATCCCGCACCCCGTGGCGATGCGCCGCGCTCCCCGGCGCCAGGCCTGCACGGCGTAGTGCGCGCCCACCACCGCCCCCGGCGCGATCCACACCCAGTGGTGGTCCCAGCTGATCGGCGAGTCGAGCAGCCCGGTCAGCGCCGCCATCAGCAGCGCGGGCACCGGGTACCCCTTCCGGTCAAGCAGGCCCGCGCCGATCACGCCGAGGGCGCCGACCACGATCGCGACCACGATCCAGGCCGGCTTGGCCCCGCTGATGCTGCCGGTCAGCCGGGTAATGATGCCGTCGAGCGACTGGTTACCGGCCCATCCGGTAAAGCCGGTCCGGCCGCCCTGGACGAACAGGCCGCCGAACCACCACTTGCTCGAATCGCTCGGCAGGACGACAAAACCGAGCAGGACCGTGACGGCGAAACCGGCGCAGGCCATCGCGGCCTGCCGGAACTTCCTGGCCACAAGCAGGTACGGGATGAAGATCAGCGGCACCAGCTTGATGCCGGCCGCGACGCCGGTGCCGAATCCCTTCCACCAGCGGCTCTTGGGCGTATCCGGCTGGCACAGGTCCCAGATGATCAGTGCCATCAGGACCAGGTTGACCTGGCCGAGGTACATCGTCCGCAGCACCGGCTCGGTCCAGAACACGGCGGCCGCGCCGAGCAGCGTGGCGCCGAGCCTGATCGTGTCCCGGCGGTAGCCCAGCCCGCCGAGGGTGAACCACAGCGCCGCCAGCAGCGCGACGATGTCCACCGCCACGGACAGCTGCTGCGACAGCCACCAGGGCACGAACGAGACGAACGCGAACGCGATGGCCGCGAACGGCGGGTAGGTGAACGGCAGGTGCAGATTGCCGTACCCCACCCAGTCGTAGAGCGGCGCGGCCAGGTGCGGGTTGTACAGCGGCCTGATATGCCGGACGATGAGCCCGCCGGACCGGTAGACGGCCAGGTCCACCGGGTCCAGGGTGAAGCTCTTGGGGTGGATGACCGCGTAGATGACGTAGCCGCCGAGGGCCACGGCGAACGCGATCAAGCCCGCCAGGAGCAGCCAGCGGGCTGGCGACTTGGTTTCCCCGGCGGGTGCAGGCGCGCGGGTGAGGACCGATCTCACCTCGCCAACCCTAGCGGTTCCCGCTAGGATTCCGTTCTCGGAGGTGGGGATGTCAGAGGTGAATACGGCCACCAGGCCGACCGGGCCGTCCCCGGCGAGCCGTGTGGCCCGGCTGCGGATGGCCAGCTTCGGCGCGGTGACCATGCTGATCATCCAGTTCATCCTGGGCATCGTCTACAACCTGTACGGGACGGCCCCGACCGCGTTCAAATCCGTCGGGCTGTTCTCCAGCCCGGTGCTCGCGCTGCACGTGATCATGAGCCTCCTGCTCCTGATCGCCGCGGTGATGCTGCTGGTCAGGGCCATCGGCGCGCGGCACAGGCTGACGATCTGGATGTCCGCGGTGGGGCTGATCGGGATCGTGGCGGCCGGTGGTGCGGGGATCGCGTTCGCCGGCAACGGGGCCGCCGGATCCTCGCTGGGCATGTCGATCGCGTTCGCGGTCTCGCTGGCGAGCTACGTCGTGATCCTCGTCTTCGTCCCGGCACAGTCCGCATAGCGCGGCGTCCTGGGCGCGCAGCGCGGCATCTTGGACTACCTGATGTAGTAGGGACCCGCCGGCCGGCCTGCGGACGCATGGCATAGTGATCTCATGACTGACCGGGCCGGATCGGATTTGATCGCACCGGAGTCGCCATGAGCGGCATCGGCCATCTCGTGGCGTCTGGTCCGCTGATCCTAGCCCTGCCTGTCGCCGCCGCGGCCGGGGCGGTCACGTTCCTGTCCCCCTGCGTTCTGCCGTTGGTGCCCGGTTATCTCTCCTTCGTCACCGGCATGGCCGGCGCTTCCGGGGCTCAGCCCCCGGCCAGTTTCTCCCCGGGACGAGCCGGCTCACCGGACGGCGGCGGGAGGACGGGCGCGAGAGGATCCGCGGACGGGTCGGGGGTCGCGGACGGGTCGGGGGTCGCGGACGGGTCGGGGGTCGCGGACGGGTCGGGGGTCGCGGTGGCGGCCCGGACCGTGACCGAGCCCGAGCCGCCGCGAGCTTCCAAGGGCCGGGTGGTGGCGGGGACAGCGCTGTTCGTGCTCGGGTTCTCGATCGTATTCGTCGCGGTCGGCGCATTCCTGGGTGGGCTCGGCCACCTGCTGACCGGCCACGAGCGGTTGCTGACCCAGGTTCTCGGCGGCGTCACCATCCTGCTCGGGCTCCTGTTCGCCGGGGCCTTCGACCGGTTCTCGTTCGCGGGCAGGATCGTCCGCCCGGCCGCCCGGCCGAAGGCGGGCCTGGCTGGTGCGCCGCTGCTCGGCGTGATGTTCGGCCTCGGCTGGGCGCCTTGCACCGGCCCCACGCTGTCCGCCGTGCTGGCCCTGTCGCTTTCCACCGGTACCGTGGCCCGCGGCGCCATCCTGGCCTTCGTCTACGCACTCGGCCTCGGCGTGCCGTTCGTGCTGGTCGCGCTGGGCTTCCAGGTTGTCATGCGCGCGTCCGCGTTCGCCCGGCGGCATGCCCGCCTGATCACCAGGATCGGCGGCGCCATGCTGGTCTGCGTTGGCTTGCTTGAAGTCACCGGTGCCTGGTCAACCTTCATGTCCTGGCTGCAGGTCCACTGGTTCAGCGGCTACGAGTCCCCCATCTAGCCCCCCAGGCGCGCCTTTGGGCGGACGCGGCGCGCCCTTACCCGGCCCGGCGCCGAGGCGGGTACCCATGACCGTGGATCGTTACTACCCCCAGGGGGGAGGTAACGATCCACGGTAATGAATTTCCGGGTTTATCCACAGGATAACGGCCGATGTGGCGCACGGCGGGGTACCGGCTCAGGGTAGAAGCGTGGCAGATGAACAGAGCTTGACCTGGTGGACTCAGCGCCAGTCCCAGTCCGGTGTCGTTTCGCGGCAACAGGCATCCGCGGCTGGCTTTACCGACAAGGCCGTAGACTGGCAACTCCGGTCGGGCGCTTGGCAGCGCTTGCACCGCGGGGCCTACGCAACGTTCACCGGGGATCCCTCCAGGGAGGCGAGGCTGTGGGCCGCGGTGCTGCGGGTGGGTCCTGGGGCCGCGCTTAGCCACCAGACGGCGGCAGAAGTCCACGGGCTTATTGACAGGCCCACGAGGCAGATCCACGTCAGCGTTCCGGCCCGGCGCCGTCCAGCGCAGCACAGGAAGATCCCCGGCGTCACCGTCCACCGGGCCCACCGCCTGGTCCCGGAGTGGCAGCCGCCCTGGCGGCTGCCACGGACCAGCGTGGAGGATACGGTCCTTGACCTGGTCGCCACGGCGAGGACCTTCGACGACGCCTACGGTTGGATCTCCAGAGCCGTCGGGCGACGCTTGACCTCACCTCGGTCACTCAGCAAGGCGCTCGCTGCCCGGAAGAGAATACGCTGGCGCGCCTGGATTACGGCGGCCCTAGAGGACGCCGCGGACGGCGTGCATTCCCCGCTGGAACGCAACTACGTCCATGGCGTGGAACGCGCTCACCACTTGCCGCGAGCGCAGCGCCAGGCCAAACGCAGGCTCGGCAGCGGGAACCGCTACCTGGACAACCTCTACGAGCAGTACGGCGTCTGCGTCGAGCTCGACGGGATCGCGGCCCATCCGGCGGAGAATCGCTGGCAGGACACGCATCGGGACAACGCCAACCTCGTCGCGGGGACCCGGACCCTCAGGTACGGCTGGCCCGACACAACCGAGCGCCGCTGTCGCACCGCCGGCGAAATCGCCGCGGTCCTGCAGCGCGAGGGCTGGCCGGGCACCGTTCACCCCTGCAGCCCCACCTGTCCCGCAGCGAAGGCGCTTCCGCGTGAACGTGGATCGCTGCTACCCCCAGGGGGGAGGTAACGATCCACAATCACGTAAACGGGTGGCGTGGCGTTTGGCGGCTCGTTTTGAGCGGGGGGCTACGTCGGGTGAGGTGGCGCCCTGGGTGGGAGCGGGCTTGGCCGCCGTCACCAGGGCCTCGAACAGGCGCGCGTCATCGCCGTCTTCCGGATTCCACTGCACTCCGAGGCCGAACTTATGGTCTGGCAGCTCGACCGCTTCCACCACGTGGTCCAAGGTCCACGCCACCGGCAGCAGGCCGTTGCCGAGCCTGTCGACGGCCTGGAGGTGGGCGGCGGGTACCAGGGCAGACTCTCCCAGCAGCCGCCCGAGCTTGCTGGTCGCGCTGACCTGCACGTTGTGGGTGGTCGCCTTGACCGGGTCGGGCCGGTGGCTCTCGTTACCGAGGCGATCGGGCAGATGCTGGATGAGGGTCCCGCCCCGGGCCACGTTCAGGATGTGCATGCCGCGGCAGATTCCCAGGAAAGGAAGATCGGCGTCGATCGCCGCCCGCGTCAAGATCAGTTCAAACCGGTCACGGCGGTGATCAGGCAGGTTCGTCTGCTCGTGCGGGGCTTCGTCGTACAGGGCGGGATCGACGTCCCGCCCGCCGGTCAGGAGCAGGCCGTTCAGCCCGGCGATCAGCACGGGCACCGAACTCGCAGGTACCGGCGGCAGTATGACCGGCGTTCCCCCCGCCCGCTCGACGGCTCGCGTATAGCTCACCGGCGAGACGACGGCCTCGCGAATCCAGTTGCCCCACCGAGCGGCCTCAAGCTCGCCGGTGATGCCGATGATCGGCCGGCCCATCCGTCCTCCCGCACGTAAGATTCCAAAGCCCATAATGGTCCATCACACCCCACGCCGAGCCTGGCCACCGAGAAAATCCGCAGCGCCCGTTAAACCCGACTTGCCGGAAATCGATTGTAACGTTCTGCTTCTAGTGCGACACTCTGAGTGTGGTGACGTTAGCAGGTCACGAGCGGGCAAACCAAACCGAAGGCCGTCCGGCGCCTAGCGGTCCTGGCGATGCCGCCCGAAATCCTGCACAGGTCTCATTCTGGCTGCTCCAGCCGCCCGCTGACGCGGCAATGACATACTTCTACCGTCAGCTCTTTGCGATGGACGCGGAAATCGGGGCCATGTTCCCGGCTTCCATGGATGTCCAGCGTAAGCGTTTCTTCCAGGCGCTGACCCCCATCGTCGCTGGCCAGGATGATCCGGAGGCCATGCGCGGGTACCTGGAGGGACTCGGCCGCGGGCACAGGAATTTGGTGTCCGGGAGCGCCATTACGAGATATTTCGGCGTGCGCTGCTGGCCGCGATGCACCGCTTCGCCGCCTCGGGCACGGACTACACCTTCCGCCAGCCCGGCACCCAGGTGCCGTCATCGGTCACCGTGTAGTCCCCGAACAAGGCCGGCGCCTCGACCCGCATGAGCTCGCCGATCTTGCCGAACACCAGGCGGATCTCCTCCTCGGCTCCGGAGTCGGTCCGGGCCTCGATGGTGTGCCGCAGGGTCCGGATGTTCGCCGTCCAGACCAGGCCGGTGGCCAGGCCCTCGGGCGCGAACCGGCGCATGAACGAGGTCTTGTGCTTCTTGTCGTGCATCTTGGCCGCGTCGTCATCCAGCGCGAAGTGCCCGGCCATCCACTGCTGGAACTGCTCAAGCTCGGTCAGCAGGGCGGTGGCCCGCTTCATCAGCTCGGCGTCCTGCTGCGCCCAGTCCGGGAACCAGAACGGCAGCTCGTCCAGCCGGACGTAACGCAGCGACTCCTGCGAGACGGCCGTCCCCGGCCGGTGGCGGACGATCTCGTGGGTGAAGACCCGGCTCACGTTGTGCAGCACGAACGTGAAGCTGACGTGCTCAAGCACTGAGCCGTGCTGCTGCTTCAGGATGTTCTGCAGGTACGCGTCCTGGTCGTCGCGGACCTTCCGGACGTTGGGGTTGAGGCCAGGCTCCCAGGATCGGTAGCACATCTTCCCCGCGAACTCCGCGAGATCCTGCGCGTCGTGTCCGAGCTGGTCGCGGTCGAACCGCTCCAGCCACCGCTCGCCGCCTACCTCGCGCAGGTAGGCGGCCATCGCGTCGTAGTCGACCTTGGGCCGGGCGACCAGGAATACCTCAGGTTCGACGCTCCTCATAGCTCAGCACAGTAACAACAGGCCACCAGCCGCGAAGCCAACTCAGCCAAGGACACGCTCCCGGGCGCGGCACAGGTCAAGGACGTTGCCGATGATCTGGTGCCCGGCCCGGCCGGACGCGGTCAGGATCGACTCGGGATGGAACTGCACGGCCCACCGCAAGGCCTGCTCGTCTTCGATCGCCATCACCACATCGTCCGCGCCGGGCGGCGCGTGCAGGGACGCGGTGACGCGGAAACCGTGGCCGACCTCGGCGGGCCGCGCGTACAGGCTGTGATACCGGCCCGCGGTGAATTCGGCGGGCAGCCCGGACAGCAGGGCGCCCCCGGACACCCGGACCAGCCCCGGCTTGCCGTGGGCCGGCTCGGGCAGCAGGGACAGCGTTCCGCCGGCGTGCTCGACCATGGCCTGCAGGCCCAGGCAGACGCCGAAAACCGGCAGGGCGCGCGCGTACACCTCATCGAGCAGCGTGGCGCAGCCGAAGTCACTGGGCCGTCCCGGCCCGGGCGACAGCACGACGAGATCAGGCGCGTAGGAGTCGAGCAGCGCGGGCGGGAACCCGAACCGCAGCGTCGTCACCTCGGCGCCGCGCTGCCTGAAGTAGTCGGCAAGCGTGTGCACGAACGAGTCCTGGTGGTCCACCAGGAGCACCCTGGGCATCGGCCGCCCGCCGGTTCCCGCGCCGGCCAGGATGGTTCCGGCCGCCAGCACGGTGCCGTCCACGGCCGTGATGGCCGGATCGGTGGGGTCTGCCAGGCCCTGGGCCAGCCTGCTGGCCTCCTCCAGGGTCTCGAGCAGGGCCCGGGCCTTGATCTGGGTCTCCTTCTCCTCGGCCTCGGGCAGCGAGTCGTACAGCAACGTCGCCCCGGCGCGGACGGCCGCGACCCCACCGGTGATATGCGCGGTGCGCAGCGTGAGCCCGGTGTTCATCGAGCCATCGAAGCCGACCTTTCCGACGGCGCCGCCGTACCAGCGGCGCGGGGTTTCCTCGTGATCCTCGATGAACTGCATGGCCCAGGCCTTCGGCGCGCCGGTGACGGTGACCGCCCACATGTGGGTCAGGAGCGCGTCCAGCGCGTCGAACCCCGGCCGCAGCCGTCCCTCGATGTGGTCGACGGTGTGGATGAGGCGGCTGTACATCTCGATCTGACGGCGGCCGATCACCCGCACCGAGCCGGGCACGCAGATCCGGGACTTGTCGTTGCGGTCCACGTCCGTGCACATGGTGAGCTCGGATTCCTCTTTGGCCGAGCCGAGCAGCGTAGCGATGTTCGCCGCGTCCTCCAGCGGTCCCTCGCCCCGCGCGATCGTGCCGGCGATCGGGCAGGTCTCCACCCGGTCCCCGGTGACCCGGACGTACATCTCGGGCGACGCGCCGACGAGATACTCCCCCTCCCCCAGGTTGAACAGG